>NZ_JBEXIM010000012.1:0-176495 GCF_040608575.1 Micromonospora sp. NPDC005171
CCCGTCGCCAAGAACCCTGACACCAAACCACAACACCCCCCCCAGACTGCGTTGGCTACACCCGCGGGTCGGCGCCCCCGGTCGGTGGTGGCCGCCGCCGAGCTGATCGGCATGGTCCGCGAGCACGGGTACGGCATGGACGCGCGCGGTCAGCGTCCCCGACGATGAGGCCGAGCGTGGCGAGCAGGCTGGCGCGCGGCCTCGGGCCGGCCACCACCGGCCGCTCCGCGCGGTCCGGCACGCGGTGGAGCGGGTGGCGTCCGCGCGCTAACGGTGAAGGACGTACCCAGACGGGACGATCGCGACACGTGTCCGTGTGCGGCCAGCCCCGCGCACGCACAGTAATGGGCGGCGCAGTGCCTCGCCGGTCGTCAGCGCCCGTCCAGCCCCGGTGTCTGCCGGCCGGCGGGCGCGGTCGAACCCCGCAAGGCATGGCGCGGACCGGGGCCAGCAGGGCAGCCCGCAGGTAGAGACAGCCGACGTACGCCACCAACCGCTCACAGCTTCCACCGCGTTGGTACATGCCGCATACTCTCACCGGTTCCGCCGACGTCTCGGCGGACGACGGGCGGGGGGAGAACGGTCGGATGTCGGTCGGCCACACGACGTACGAGCAGCAGCGGGCCGATCCGGTCGGTCCAGCGCCGACCGCGAAGCCGGCCACGTTCCGCCCAGACGTGCAGGGGTTGCGGGCGGTCGCGGTGCTTGCCGTCATCGCCGACCACCTCGTGCGGTACCCGTCGGGCGGTTTCGTCGGCGTCGACGTCTTCTTCGTCATCTCCGGCTATCTGATCACGTCGCTGCTGCTGCGCGAGCACGCTCGCACCGGGACCATCTCGTTCCGGGGCTTCTACGTCCGCCGGATCAAGCGGATCATCCCAGCGTCGGTACTTGTCCTCGTCAGCACCGTCGTCGCGGCGTCCTTCCTGCTCGACGCCGTGCGGTTCGGTCAGCTGGTGCGCGACGTGGTCGCCTCATTCTTCTTCATGGCGAACTGGCGGTTCGCCCGCGAAGGCACCGATTACTTCCAGGAGGGGTTGCCGCCGTCGGCGGTGCAGCACTTCTGGTCCCTCGCCGTCGAGGAGCAGTACTACGTCGTCTGGCCCTGGCTGATGCTGGGCATCCTGCTGTTCGGGGTCCGCCGCTTCGCGTGGGGTCTACGTGCACGGCGGCTGGCGGTCGGCACCACGATCGGTGCGATCACCGTCGCCTCGTTCGCCTGGGCGGTGTGGGAGACCCGTACCGACACGACCGTGGCGTACTTCTCCACGTTCTCCCGCGCCTGGGAACTCGGGGTCGGGGCGCTCGTCGCGGTCCTCGGCAGCGCTCTTGCCATCCGGTCGGTGGCCGGCCGTACGCTGCTCGGCTGGCTCGGCATGGCCGGCATCGTCGCCTCGCTCTTCCTCGTGCCGGCGACGCCCGGCTTCCCGGCGCCGTGGGCGACCCTGCCGGTGCTCGCCACAGCCCTCGTCATCGCCGCCGGTGCTGGGGGTGACCAGCCGTACCTGTGGCCGCTGACCAACCCGGTGAGCCGCTACGTCGGCGACATCTCCTATTCGCTGTACCTCTGGCACTTCCCGGTCGTCGTGCTCCTCGCGGCGCTCATGCCCAGCGACAGCGTGGCCTACTACGTGACCGCAGCGGTGCTCATCACCGCACTCTCCGTCGTCGGGTATCACGGCGTGGAAGACCCACTGCGCAAGGCGACCTGGGGCCGCCGCCCGGCGGCCGGGACGGCGCCTGCCGCGTATCCGGCCTCGCCGACCCCCACCCACAGGGCGCCGCGTCCGCCCCGGCCCGGTGGGCTCACCGCCTTCCTGCGGCCAGGCCTGGTCGCCGCAGCGCTCGTGTTGTCGGTAACCGTCGCCGCGGCCACGCCGGTGTGGAACACCACGCCGGCGGAGGCAAAGCCGCCCGCTGGTGCCGAACGCTGCCTCGGTGCCGCCGCCCGGGACGCGAGCCTCGGCTGCCCGCCGGTGCAGGGCAACTTCATCCTGCCGGCATCGGCCGACCTGACGAAGGACACCGCCGGTGCCTTCGACTGCTGGATCGCTGAGCGGGCACCGATGCGCACCTGTACCTACGGCGAGTCAGGCCCGGGGACCACCTCGGTCGCGCTGCTCGGCGACAGCCACGCCGCGATGCTGCTGCCGGGGCTTCGGACCCAACTGGCGACGTACGGCTGGAAGCTCGACAGCTACGTCGGCTGGGGCTGCCAATGGATCCGGACCGGCACCGGCAGCACCTGCGACGAGACGATGAAGGACATTCAGCAGCGGCTGGTCACCGGCCCGCGGTACGAGATCGTCATCGTCACCGCGGCACGGCACAAGACCGCGCCGGACAAGGACTGGGTGTCGCGGGGGTACGCGGAGGCATGGAAGCCAGTCGCCGCGCGAGGGACGAAGATCGTTGTCGTGGCCGACAACCCCGGCGTCTCCGAGGCGGCCCTGGAGTGCGTGCGACGGGTCAACTTCTCGGTCCTCGACCACAACTGCGCCACCCCTGTGTCGCGGGCGTACGCCGAGACCGACGCTCTCGTCGCGGCGGCCGCGATGGTGCCTGGCGTCGAACTGGTGGACCTGCGGCCGTACTTCTGCGACGCGACCTCGTGCCCGGCCGTGATCGGCAACGTGATCACTTACCGGGACACAGTTGGGCACATCACCGGGACGTTCAGCCGTACCCTCGGGCCGTACCTCGCCAGGGCGGTCCATGACGCAGCGGCCGCTTGACAGGCCAGGCGGCAGTGGTGAGCCATGGCTGGCTACCCTTGGCACCCGTGCCAAAGATAGCCAGTCCTGCCCGGCCGCCCCGCAGGCTGATCGACGCGGACTCCCGGCACGTTGATCGACTCGGGTTTCAGGAGACCGGGGTGTCGCGATGAGCGGGACACCTCAAATTCCAGGAAGGCGAGTCGGTCGGGGTGGGCGGAACGGTCAGCAGTGGCAGTGCCCCTTGACGCTGCTGACGAAGGCGGCCCAGGTGGCCGGGGCGAAGGCCAGCGCCGGGCCGGTCGGGTCCTTGCTGTCCCGTACGCCCACGACGCCGGGCAGGTTGTCGGCCACCTCGACACAGTCACCGCCACTCCCGCCGCTGCGGGTGCTCTTGCGCCAGGTGGCGCCGGCAAGATCAGTCATGATGCTCCTCAATGATCGAAGTGATCATTTTCTCTGATTCTGCCTCACCTGACGCGAGCGCTTCCAGGTCCGACCACACATGCTCGTAGGCGGCCACCTCGGCCGGCTTGTCCTGGTACAGCGCTCCGGTGATGTTCTCGACGTCGACGGTGGTCGGCTCGGTCGACGCCCTCCCGAACGCCTGGGGAAGTCCAGCAGGACGAAGGTGCCGCTCTCGCTGGCCAACGGTGGACCGGCGGCGAGCGGCAACACCCGCAGACTCACGTTCGGCAGCGTGGCCACGTCGAGCAGGTGCCGCAACTGCTGAACCATCGCCCGTCGGTCGGGGATCGTGCGCCGCAGCACCGCCTCGCTCAGCACGACCCGCAGGGTGGGCGCGGTAGGCAGCCGGCGCACGAGGACGCCCTGCCGTTGCAGGCGAACCTCCACCAGCTTCTCCCCGTCCGCACCGCTCATCGTCGGATTCTTCCGGCGGAACAACTCGCTGGCGTACTCCCGGGTCCGCAGAAGCCCGGGGATCAGCTCCGAATCATATCGGCGGATCAGCCTGGCCGACGATTCCAGGCCTACGTACAGCGAGAACCACGACGGGACCACGTCACCGTAGGAATGCCACCAACCCCGGGCGCGAGTCTCTTTCGCGAGGCCGGCAACGATCTCCCCCATCTCGTCGGTCACCCGATAGAGGACGCACATGGCGCGAGCGTCCACCACGCGCACCGGGACCAGCCCCTTCTCGATGCGCCACACCTTCTGCCGCGAGCAGTCCAGTGCGTCCGCCGCCGCGTCAAGCGTCACCGAGGCGTCCTCGCGGAGCTGCGTGAGCAGCCCTCCGAGCTGCCGCCGAGGGACAGTGGACCCGCTTGTTTCATCCGCCATGCAACATCACCGCTCTCCTCCTGCAACACTTAATGTTCCACCCCGTACGCATTTCCTTACCATTCCTCGTGCGCCAATATGGCCTGAGGCTAGGTCGGGTCGGAGCGTTGCACAAGGTGGCCAGCATGGAACATGCTGTCACGCGTCAGGAACTCCCAGAAATGGCGTCGGGAATGGCGTCGACAATAGCCAGCTCTCCCAGTCAGGCGCATTAACCCTGGGTGCGCGCGACGGTATTCTTTCGGGAAGGACGCCACCGTGCGCGTGTCGTACAACGAATACGTCTTGGTCACCGCGCTGACCCTCGCCCGCCGACACCGACTGGTCTGGAGCTGGGCGCGCTGGCGCACGATGTGCCGGTGCGGCGCGGACCTGCCCTGTCGGGCCCGCCACCGCATTCCGATCACCCGCGGGCACTGGCCGACGTGACCACACTGAAGCCCGGCGACCTGCTGATGATCGACGAGGCGTGCTCGGTGCAGTTCGCCAGAGACCGGCCGCTGCGCCTCCGACTGGTGAGTGTGGACCCGCGCCCGACCTACCACGGGTGGGTCTGGCTGACCAGTTACGTACTCAACGACAAGGGCCTGGCCATCGACAAGCGTGAGGTGTTCGTGCAACAGGCCGGCATTCGGGCGCTCCGCGCCGCGCCCGCGCCCGGCGCCAGTGCCGCCCGCGCCGCGCCCGCGCCGCGCCCGCGCCTTGGCGCCAGTGCCCGGGGCACCGCGCCCCCGCCGGACAAATCGCCCGCGCCGGTCCGGGCAACGCCGGTCCGGGCAACGCCGGTCCGGGCAGCGCCGGATAGCAGCAGGGGCCGGTCACCGCCGGTCTCGGCGGCCGTACCCAGGATTGGTGTCAGGAAACGCCCAGGTGGGTATTTGGGGGGCGACACCGCGTGGGTGCCACCCTTTTCGTCGGCCACCACGCATTCATCAGGAGGTGTGTAGTGGTCAGGATTCCTTCGCTGTCCCGCCGGTCCGAGCCGGCACCGACGCGGGACGAGAACCTCGACGGCCGCGTGGACGGCCGCGACACCCCGGTTACCGAGACCGGCCAGTCCGACGACGGCGTCGGCCGCCCGGTGGTCACCGACCGGGACGCCAACCAGACGGCGTACGGCAGCGCCAGCACGACCGGTGGCCAGACCAGCGAGGCCGAGCGGCGGGCCAACGAGCGGGCGGCGGTGGCCCGGGCCGCCACCAAGCGACCGACCGAGGCTGACCCCCGGGCCGCCCGCCCGGTCGCGCCCGAGCCCTCGAACGGTACGACCCGCCCCGTCGCACCGGAGCCGGTGAACGGCTCGACCAGCCCGGTCACACCCGAGCCTCGCACCGCCGACAAGGTGGAGACCGAGTCCCGGCCCTCCGTCGCCCCGACCACGGCGCGCACCGCCGAGCGGGACGCCGACCTCGACAGCACCACCGGTCGGTCCGACACCACCGACCGGGTCACCACCGACCGACCGGTCGACCCCACCCCGGGCGCGGCCGCTCCCGAGCCGCCGGTGACGCGTGGCCCGAAGCCGCGGGCCAGCCTGCTCGCCACCCTCGGCCTGATCGTCTCGGTCGCCGGCGCGATGTTCGTGCTGACCGGGACCCTGGCCGGGTACGGCATCGGGCTCGGCGCGTTCGGTGCGGTGCTCGCGGTGCTCGGCCTGATGGCCACCCGCCGTCGGCACGTCGCCGGCAAGACCGACGCGCTCTTCGGCGTGATGATCGGCCTGGCCGCGGTCGTGATCGGAGTGCTCGCGATGACCGGCCAGTTCGACTGGCCGACCACCGACGGCGACTGGGTGCAGCGCCTCCGAGAGTGGCTTGACTCACAGTTTGTGGATCGTTTCTAGCGGGCACTGTTCCGCTCGCCGGTGATGCGCCGGCGAACAGCCGGCGGTTCGCCGGCTGCCCGATCAGTCCGGTGGTTCACCGGCCGGGCGACACCCTTTCAGGGGCGGCGGTTCGCCGCCCCTGAAGTGTTTTTCCAGGGTTCGACGATTCCGGTCCAGCTCGCCGCGCGGTCGATCTCGTGGCGTCCCCGCAGCCGGAACGAATCAGGTACACCACCCCCTTTGCTCTGCATACCTATATGCGCCACCGGGCGTCCGGCAGGCGTCCGTCGCGTGGCACCGGAAGTTGCCGGCGTTTCCGGTACTCGTCGGTGAGGCTGGCCCCCCGAGTGGTGGTGCATATAGGGCAGCAGAGCAAAGGCTGCGAACGAGCCCCTGGGCCCCCGGGCTCTCGTACCCCGGCCCCCGGCCCCCGCTCTCGGCCGTCGGCCCCGGCCCCCGGCCCCCAGACCTTCGGCCCTCGGCCACCGGCCCCGACCCCAGCCCTCGGCCACCGGCCACCGGCCACCGGCTCCGGGCTCCGGGCTCCGGGCCACCCTGCCTCCGGCACGAAAACGGCACCTCGACGCTTCAGCGCAACGAATCGCGTTGGACAGCCCGCCACACGCAACGAATCTACGTTCTGCGCAACTCTCGGTGGTGGATCCTGCCGCTGATGCCGCATACCGTTGAGCAACGGCGCCAGCCCGTGGGCCACGGTGGCCGGGGCGCGCCCGACACCTGGGAGCAGGACAATGACGATGGACGCCACCAGCCAGCGCCTGTTGATGTGCCGGCCGACGTACTTCGCCGTCGATTACGCGATCAACCCCTGGATGGACCCGAGCGCGCCGGTCGACGCCGCGCTGGCCGTCCGGCAGTGGGAGCAGCTGCGCAAGACGTACCTTGACCTGGGCCACACCGTCGAGGAGATCACTCCGGTGCCTGGCCTGCCCGACATGGTCTTCGCCGCCAACGGCGGCACAGTGATCGACGGCAAGGCGATGGCAGTGCAGTTCCGGGACCCGCAGCGCGCCGACGAGGCGCCCGCGTACCGGGCCTGGTTCGAGGCAGCCGGCTTCGAGATGTACGACCCGAAGCACGTCAACGAGGGCGAGGGCGACGTCCTGCTGGCCGGTGACCACCTGCTGGCCGGCACCGGCTTCCGCACGGCGCACGCCGCGCACGCCCAGTTGCAGGAGGTCTTCGGCTACCCGGTGATCACCATGCAGCTGGTCGACCCGCGCTTCTACCACCTGGACACCGCGTTGACGGTGCTCGACGAGCGGACCGTGGCGTACCTGCCGGAGGCGTTCTCGCCCGGGAGCCAGGCCGTGCTGCGCCGGCTCTTCCCCGACGCGGTGCACGCCACAATGGCCGACGCCGAGGTGCTGGGGCTCAACGCGGTCAGCGACGGGCGGCACGTGGTGCTGCCCGCGCAGGCCACCGACCTGGCCGCCAAGCTGCGCGACCGGGGCTACGAAACCATCGGGGTCGACCTGTCCGAGCTACGTAAGGCCGGCGGCGGACCGAAGTGCTGCACGCTGCGACTCCGTCAGGGAAGGGCAAGCAAGTGATAGTGGATGACAAGCTGCGTACGCCGGGAGCGGTCCGGGACGCCGAACGCTGGACAGCGCACAACTACCACCCGCTGCCGGTGGTGATCTCGTCCGCCGAGGGCGCCTGGCTCACCGACGTGGACGGCCGCCGCTACCTGGACTGCCTGGCCGGCTACTCCGCGCTGAACTTCGGTCACCGGCACCCACAGCTGATCGCCGCCGCGCACGCCCAACTGGACCGGCTCACGCTGACCAGCCGGGCGTTCATCCACGACCAGTTCGCCGACTTCTGTCGCGAGCTGGCTGAGCTGTGCGGCAAGGACCTCGTGCTGCCAATGAACACCGGCGCCGAGGCGGTGGAGACCGGGATCAAGGTGGCCCGCAAGTGGGGCTACCAGGTCAAGGGCGTGCCCGCCGGGCAGGCCAACATCGTGGTCGCCGAGGGCAACTTCCACGGGCGGACCACCACCATCGTGAGCTTCTCCACCGACGAGGACGCCCGCGCCGACTTCGGGCCGTACACCCCGGGGTTCACTGTTGTTCCCTACGGCGACCTGGCCGCGCTGACCGCCGCGATCGACGAGAACACGGTGGCCGTGCTGCTGGAGCCGATCCAGGGTGAGCAGGGTGTGGTGGTGCCGCCGGAGGGTTACCTGCCGGGCGTACGCCAGGTCTGCACCGAGCGCAACGTGCTGTTCATCGCCGACGAGATCCAGTCGGGTCTGGGGCGTACCGGCGCGACCTTCGCCTGTGACCACGAGGGCGTCGTGCCGGACATGTACCTGCTCGGCAAGGCGCTCGGCGGCGGCATCGTGCCGGTCTCCGCGGTGGCCGCGAACGCCGACGTGCTCGGCGTGCTCAAGCCCGGCCAGCACGGCTCCACCTTCGGCGGCAACCCGCTCGCCTGCGCGGTGGCGATCGAGGTGGTCCGGCTGCTGGCCACCGGCGAGTTCCAGCGCCGCTCGGCCGAGCTGGGTGAGCGGCTGCGGGCCGGCCTGGAAGGGCTGGTCGGCAAGGGTCTCGTCGGGGTACGCGTGCGTGGCCTCTGGGCCGGTCTGGACATCGACCCGGCGCTGATGAGCGGTCGGGAGGCGTGTGAGCGGCTCGCCGCGCGTGGAGTGCTCGCCAAGGACACCCACGGCTCCACCATCCGGCTCGCCCCGCCGCTGGTCATCACCGAGGACGAGATCGACCTGGCGGTGACCCAGCTGGCCGAGGTACTGGCCGGCTGAACGGGGAACGTGGTGGAAGGCGGGCGTCGGGGTTCCGGCGCCCGCCTTCCGCGTCAGGGACGGGGTAGGCGCATGGCCATGGTCGGGGCCTCGGCCATCACCGAGGTGGGGGTGAACGGGGCACCCGTGGGCAGCTCTTCGGCCCGACCGATCTGCACCCCCGGGTACAGCTCCACCATGTCGTTCTCGCCCAGCACCCGGGACTGCTGGGGCGCCAGCGGGATCCGGTCCGACTCGGTCATCGAACCGGCCGGGCGGATGCCGGAGCCGTTGGTGCTGACGTCGGTCACGATGACCTCGCCGACCCGCAGCTCGAAGCGGACGTGACCACGGCTGATCCACCGCCGCGCCTCGTCGTTGAGCCACTGCCCGAGCATGATCCCGCCGTCCTGCTCGGGAGCCCGACCGGCCACGATCGGCTGCTCCTCGCTGAGCACGAACCGCCGGCGGACCAGGCCACCGACGCGTACCGCGAGCACCTCGGTGCGCGGACGCGGGCCGGCGTCACCGAGCCGTACGCCGTGCCGGGGGCAGGTCGGCACGCCGTTGCGCAGCGCGGGCGGCGCCTGTGCGGCGGGGCTGCGGTCGGCACCCCCGGCCAGGTCGGCGAACGCTCCACCCCCGCCACCGCCGCCGAACAGCGCGCAGCCCGACTCCGGGCAGCGCCACTGGCGGGCCAGCAGCTTCACCCCGGTCGGCGAACGCTTACCGGCAACCGGCGAGTGCCCACCACCGACGTGTGCGATGAACACCGGCCCGCCGGCGCCCGGCACCGGGGCGACCACCCGGCCGGGCTGCTCGACCAGCCACGGGAACCGACCGCGCAACCCGTCGAAGCGGGCCCGGCTGAGCACCGGCAGACCGAGCAGGTCGGCGACCTCCAACATCCGGTCGCCCGGGTTGTCGAGCACCTCCACGAGCCCGTCGTCGGCCCAGCGGCGGACCACCATCCGCTCGTTCGAGGTGAGGTCGGCGTCGGAGAGCAACGCCCGGTGCACCACCGCGTAGACCTGGACGCTGTCCTCCTCCAACTCGCGGGAGAGCGCGTCGATGACCATGCCGAGGCGGAGCAGGCTGGCCGGCCGGCCACCGTCGATGTCCTGGTAGCGGATCACCTCGGCCAGGTCGACCACGGCTCGGGCCAGTGACGGGTCCGTGCAGACCCGACCCTCGATGGCATCCAGAACCTTGCTGATCTCGAATCTCATGCCGCACTCCGGACGATGTCGTCAATTCGCCGGGCCAGCTCGATGTCCCGGTGGGTGACCCCACCGGCCGAGTGCGTGACACAGCGGAAGGTCAGGGTCCGCCATCGGATGTCGATGTCGGGATGGTGGTCGAGTTCCTCGGCCACCGTCGCCACCCGGTCCACCACAGCGATGGCGGCCGGGAAACTGCCGAGCTGGGCGGTACGACCGATGCCGGTCGGGTCACCCGACCAGTCGGTCAACCCGCTCAGCCCTTCTCGCACCGCCTCTGCGGTGAGCAGGTCTGCCATGACCAGACCCTACCGGTGGTGCGTCCGGCTGACCGGACGCGCTCCCTTGAGCCCAGGGTGTCCCACAAGCGGTGTCGGCCAGGAACGCGACGGTGGGGCGGCATCATCAGATGCCGCCCCACCGATCAGTATCGCGTCAGCCGCGCACCGGCCGCCCCACCTCGTGCAGGTGACCGAGTGCCTGCCGGTACGACTCGACCAGCCCGGTCTCGGCGTACGGGATGCCCTGCTCGACGCAGTAGGCGCGGACGATCGGCTGGGCCCGGCGCAGGTTGGCTCGGGGCATGTTCGGGAACAGGTGGTGCTCGATCTGGTAGTTGAGACCGCCGAGCGTGGTGTCCACCAGTCGGCTGCCCCGCACGTTGCGGGAGGTAAGCACCTGCTTACGCAGGAAGTCCAACTCGTCCTCGGCGGTCGGCATCGGCATGCCCTTGTGGTTCGGCGCGAACGCGCAGCCCATGTAGAGGCCCCACAGCGCCTGGTGCACGACGGCGAAGAGCAGCGCCTTGACCGGGGACATGACCGCCAACAGCAGCGCCACGTAAGCCGCGGTGTGCGCGACGAGCAGCACCGCTTCGACCACCCGGTGCCGCATCGGGACGGTGTACCCGCCGTCCGGCTCCCGGCCGATGATCGCCCGGATGCTCGCCACGTGCAGGTTCAGGCCCTCCAGCAGGAGCATCGGGAAGAAGAGGTACGCCTGCCGCTTGGCCATCCAGCGGTTGATCCCACGGGTCTCCATCGCCTGCTCGGGCGTCCACACCAGTGCGCCCGCGCCGACGTCCGGGTCCTCGTCCTCGTGGTTCGGGTTGGCGTGGTGCCGGTTGTGCTTGTCGACCCACCAACCGTAGCTGAGCCCCACGGCCGCATTGCCGGCGAACAGCCCCACCAACTCGCTGGCGCCACGCCGACGGAACATCTGCCGGTGCCCGGCGTCATGACCGAGGAACGCGACCTGGGTGGTGGCCACCGCCATCACTGCCGCGAGCGGAAGCTGCCACCAGGAGTCGCCGAGCAGGAACACGGCCACCCAGCCGGCCACGAAGGCGCCGAGGGTGAGCACGATGCGGGTGACATACCAGCCGGGGCGCCGCTCCAGCAGGCCCGCCTCGCTGATCCGCCGTGACAACTGTGCGTAGTCACTACCTCGCCGTCGTACCGGCGGTTCCGCCACCGCTCCGAGCGCCATCGCTGCTCCCGTTCCGCTTGCGCCCGTACCGGGGTGGTTCGGGCTTAATGTCAAGTGTCCCGAATGCGGTAGCGCTGAGTAACCCCGACAGCCCCCGGATGGGGGGTAGGGCAGGCCCTACCCCTACTGGTTCGAC
The DNA here is from genome assembly GCF_040608575.1 of Micromonospora sp. NPDC005171. Taxonomy (NCBI): domain Bacteria; kingdom Bacillati; phylum Actinomycetota; class Actinomycetes; order Micromonosporales; family Micromonosporaceae; genus Micromonospora; species Micromonospora sp. NPDC005171. Next base: position 11,456 of record NZ_JBEXIM010000012.1, read on the forward strand.
TCAGCCGAGTCGGCCCACCGCGGCGCGCAGTCGGGCCAGGTCACGCCGCCGCCGCTCGTAGGTGGCGGCGAGCCCGACCAGCGCCAGCCCGCCGACCCCCAGATAGATCCACCGGGGCAGCAGGTCCCACCCCCGGGCCAACTCGTGCAGCGCAAACAGCGTCAGCACCCCGCCGCCGAGCAGCACCGGCGCCTGCCACCGACGGGTCGCGCCGGCCAGCACCGCGCCGGTGGCCGCAGCGCCGAGGAGCAGTCGCCGCCACGGCTGCGGGTCCGGCCCGGCCAGCACCGAGACGAGGCTGGGCAGCAACGCCGCGACCAGCCCCGGGCCGAGGGCCGGCCAACTGGTCAGCCCCGGCCGGGTACGCAGCGCCAGCAGACCCGCGCCGACGGCAAGCGCCGCGGCTGGCAGGGTGTACGCCTCCAGCACGGTCACCCCGCCGGCGGCCAGCAGCACCCAGGCCCCGAGCAACTCGCTGCCGGCGGCGATCCCGGCGAACGCCCACCGCCGACCGGCTGGTTCACCCCGGCGCAGCAGCCGCAGCGCCACGGCGACACCCCAGAGCACGCAGACGGTGGCGAGGTGCCGCGCCACCTCGACGGCGAGCACCGCCGCCACCAGCGCGACGGCCTGCGCGGCAGCGTCCAGCACCCGTCCCAGCCGGGCGCCCGCCGGGGCGACCACAGCAGCGGCCAGCACCAACGCGGCCACCGCCAGCAGTGGGTACGCGGCAGCCCGCAACGGCAGCCCACCGGCGAGCGGGGCGGTCACCGCCAACGCTGACGCCACGCCGACGGCGGCGAGACAACCGGCGACCCGTACCTCGAACCGGCGCGCCCCGGCGGCGACCGCGACCGCCGCCACCAGCAGCGCCCCCTCGGCCGCGAGCGTCCCGGCCCGGGTGGCCAGTAGACCGAGCACACCGGAGGCCACCAGCACCACGCCCGCCGGCACGGCGACCGGTGCGAACGCCGGACGGGCCGCCGCCAGCGCGGTGAACAGCAGCGCGGCCAGGCCGGCGAGCAGAACGGCGGCCGGCAGCACCGGCCACGGCGCGCCGATCGCGACGAGCAGCACCGGCAGCGCCGCCGCGACGAACGGCAGCGCGGGCGACACCGGCAGGCCGACCCGCCGACCGGTCAGCGCGCCGGCCACCGCCAGCACGACCAGCGCGAACCCGGCCGGGAGCACCGTCGGGTCGGCGACGACAGTGGGCACCCCCGACCACACCCTGCCCTGGCCGCCGTAGGGCGACACGAGCGCGGTCAGCACCGTCGGCAGGGCCGCCAGGACGGCCACGACGGCCAGCGTTCCGCCCGCCGCCAGCAACAGCGCCGACCGGGCCGGCTCGCGCCCGTCGACCGCCGGCCGGTCCCCGAGGGCCGCCTGGCCGGAGGCGCCCGCCGACGGCAGCCAGGAGACGACGAACGCGACACCCAGGGCCGCCAGCGCGGCGTACAGCGCGAGCGGCTCGTCGCCCGCCCCGACCAGCGGCGCGAGGCCGGGCACCGTCACCGCGACGGCGGCGCCGGTCACCGCGTACCCGATCAGCTCCGGCCGGTGGCGACGGGCCGCGAGCGCCGCGACCAGCGACAGCCCGGCGGCGGCGAGCGCGAGCCGGGCCTGCCACCACGGCGGCCCGCCCGCGGCGAGCAGCGCCACCGCCGCGACCCCGGGCAGCGCGAGCTGCCCGACCAGCAGACCCGCACCGGCCACCTCCCGGTACGCCCCGGCCCCCCGTCGTACGGCCAGGGCGAGCCCGACCACGGCGAGCACGCCAAGCGCCACCAGGGCGCCGGTCGGGGCGGCCAGGGCGACCAGCAGCCCGTGCCCGATCAGCACGGCACCGCCGAGCGCACGGGTGCGCAGGGCGACAGGTGGGGTCGTCGGGCGGGCCAGCACGGCGATCAGCAGCGCGACCCCGCCGGCCAGGTCGATGGCCACCACCTGCGGCCAGGCGGCCGGCCAGCCGGCGGGCACGGCGAGCAGCACCGCCACCGCGCCGGCCGTGGCGAGCACCGCCCGCGTGTTCCGGGGCAGCAATAGCACCGTCGCGCCGACCGCCAGCGCCACCGCGGCTGCCAACTGCCAGCCCCAGCGCAGGTCCGGCCCCGTCCCGGCCCCGCCCCAGGGCGGCAGCGACCGGCCCACGGCGGCGACCGCCAGCCCGATGGTGATCAGCACGGTGACCTGCGCCGTGCCCGCCGCGACGAACAGCGCACCGGCCCGCGGGCCGGTCCGCCAACCGCCGCCACCGTCCACCGCCGCCCCGGCCGCCGCCGGCAGGAGCCGCACGGCGGCGGCCAGTCCGAGCGCCACCGTCGCCGCCGCGAGGAGCAGCACTGACGGCCGCAGCTCCGCCACCGGACGCAGCAGGGCGGCGGCGAGCACGGGCACCAGCAGCCCGGCCGCCACCGCCCGCAGCGCCCGCCCCCCGACGAGCCAGGCCGCGCCGAACCCGGTCAGCGCGACCACCACCAGCGGCACCCCGGCCAGCAGTGGCGAGCCCCCCGCCCGCCCGCCGACCAGCGGCACCACCGCGCAGGCCGCGGCACCCACCAACGCGGCGACGTGACCGGCCCCGGCCAGCACGCGGCCGCCGAGCTGGGCCGCCCCTCCCCGGCCCCGCAGCGCGGCGAGCACGGCCAGGTTCAGCGACGCCACCCCGAGCAGGACCACCGCCCAGCCGGCCGCACCCAGCCCGGCCTCGGCGGCGAGCAGCGGCAACGCCGGCTGGGCAGCCACCAGGGCGGCGAACCAGGGCCCCGTCAACCCGGTCCACCGGCCGTACGCCACGGCGACCGCCGCGCTGGCCCCCCCGACCAGCGCGGCGTATCGGCTGCCCGGCCAGCCGGCCACGCCGGCCAGGTCCACCGACCAGGCCGCGTAACCGTCCAGCACCACGAGCAGCAACCCCACCGCGGCGAACGTCTCCGCCGTGCCCCGCAGCCCTCGGCGGACCGCCACCAGCGGTACGCCCAGGGCGAGCGCGGTGAACGCCGCCAGGATCAACGCCCGCCCGCCGACCCCCACCGCCGCCCAGGCCACCGCTGTGAACACGACCGCCGCGGTGCCCAGCAGGAGTCCACCGAGGACGAAGAGCAGACCCTGGACCGTCCGGGTCGAGGTCTCCGCCGCGCCCGGCCGCGAATCCGCGGCCACCCCGGGGCCCGGGCCGATGGACGGCGCCGGCCCGGCGAGAGACGCCGGGCGCGCCACGACCGAGGCGGCCAACCCGGCCCGGACCACCGCCGCCAGTTCGGCCCGCCGGCGCGACACGGTCGACAGACGTCCGGCCAGCTCGGTGTACGCGCGGCGAGCCTGCTCCACCTTCGGCTCAAGCTCGGCGACCTCGCGGCTCAGCCGAACCACCTCGGCGGCGATCGGGTCGGGCGCGCGACGGCAGCCGGAGCAACCGGCGCTCAGGTCGGCCGGCGCACCGCAGGCGGGGCAGGGGTAACGGGTGTCGTCCACCCGGTCATCATCGACAACCGACCCGGGCGCCACCCAGAGTGCGCGTACTCAGGATCGGGTGTGCTCGTACACCCAGGTGGCGTAGTCGGGGTTTCCGCTCTCCACCCTGGACACCAGGATCTCCGGAACCTCGTACGGGTGGCTGACCCGGATCTGGTCCAGCAACGCGGTGAGCCGATCCGGTGCGGTCTTGAACTGCACCGACCACTCGGTGCTCGTCTCCATCCCGGAGCGCCACCAGTAGGTGCTGTCCACCTGGCCACCCACCTGGGCGCAGGCGGCGAGCCTGCCGGCGACGGCCGCAGCCGCCAACACGTCGGCGACCGAACGCGCATCCACCACCGTTGTCACCACGCAGATCTCGTCCACGCCCGCACCCTACGCGGCCAATTACCGATTAGCGGCGATCCAGGCATCTAGCTGCGCCCACCAATCGAAGAGCCAGTCGATGCGTTGCTGCCGGCCGGTCGGTACGTCCTCCGGCGGCACCGACCAGAACCGCATCACGATCCGCTTGTCCATCGGCAGTTCCCGCCACACGTCGGCGACGGTGAGCATCCGGTCCAGCCCGGTGTGCGCGACGAAGATGACGCCGGCGTCCGGTGCGGCGTCCAGCGCGGCGAGCATCCCGCCCGGCTGCGGGGCGAGGACGTGGCGCATCCGCTCGGCGCGCAGGGCCATCCGTTCCAGGCCGAGGGAGCGCAGCCGGGCGATGGCGCGCAGCCGTCGTCTGGGGGTGAAGTTGCCGCCCTCGGGGAAGATCACGAACGCGTCGTTGTCGTCCAGGCCGGCGGCGAGGTGCCCGACCTGGCGTACCGTCTCCTCGCCACGCTCTGGCGTCGGCGCGATGAATCGGTTGGGCAACCTGTTGAGCAGCACGTCGATCGCCGGGTCCCACTGGAGGCTGTCCTTCAGGACGATTCGCGGCTCCCGGTGGAACCAGTTGACCAACCCGTGGATCAGGATGAACGAGTCGCCCGGCCCGGCGTGCCGACAGAGCACCAGCTCGGGCCGGCCCGGCAGCGCGGTGTCCGGGTCGGTGCCCACCACGTCGATGCGCAACCGCAGTGTCCACCGTGCCTGCCAGAACAGCACCCGCAGGAACCAGCCGGCCAGCACGTAGTGCGCGCGCTGGAAGGCCGGCGACCGGGTCCGCCAGCCGAAACCGGAGACCACCCAGAGCAGGAAGAGCGCGATGAGCGCGGCGGCGTCCCAGACCAGGTAGAAGCAGCCGATCCAGAGCAGTCGCAGCGGGCGCAACCGTCCCGGGACCAGCGGGGACGCGGCAGCGGCGAGCAGCGCCCAGATCGGCAACGTGGTGACCACGAGGAAGGCGAGCAGCACGACGGCGGGGGCGAACAGCAGCCGACGCAGCCACCGGGGAGGCAGCGGCATCACCGCTCCTGGTGGGTGGCGAGGTAGCGCCGGGAGGCGGTGTACGCGCGGCTGATCCGCCGGCCCACCGCCGCCATGTCCCGGTACGCCCACGGTGTGTCGTCGCGTGGGTTGAGCCCGCCGGTCGGCAGGACGTGCACCTCCACCCCCTCGGGCAGCGCCGCCATCTCCCGGAAGAAACGGTGCCGGCGGGAGATCTCGAACGCGACCTGCGCGATCTCCCACGGCCGGCGCGGCGGGGTCAGCTCCCGTTCGATCCGACCCACCTGCAGGACGTAGATCCGGCGGGCGCCGACGGCCACCGCCTCGCCGATCGGGATGGAGTTGACGATCCCGCCGTCCACGTAGTGCGCGCCGTCGATCTGCATCGGCGGAAGCAGACCCGGTACGGAGGCCGACGCCATCACCGCCGGCACCACCGGACCGCTGTCGAACCAGTGCTCGGCGGCCCGCTCGATGTGGGCGGCGCAGCACCGGAACGGCACCCGCAGATCGGCGAAGGTGGTGTCCACCCCCAGCTCGGTCTCCAACAGGCGGCGCAGCGGCCGGGGTGAGTGCAGGTGGGTGCGGGCGGCGAAGCGGCGCAGCTGCCGGGCCACCGAGTCGCCGTACACCTCGCTCGCCTCCGGTGAGGCCCAGAGCCGGACCAGCCGGTCGGTCACCGCCTCCGACGGGTCGGCGGCGACCAGCGCGCCGTTCACCGCGCCGATCGAGGTGCCGAGCACCATGTCGGGTTGGATGCCGGCCCGGAACAGGGCGCGCAACATGCCGACCTCGACCGCGCCGAGCACTCCCCCGCCGCCGAGCACGAACGCCACCGGTCCCCCCGCCATGTCTTTCATCCTGGCACGGGCCCGCTGCCGACTGATCGGCCGCTGTCCACCGGCGGTCAGCGCACGGCAGGCACCGCCCGCCGATGGCCGGTGGCGGCGGCGTTGACAGGCCGGACGCATTCGCGCAACCTGATACGGCTCCCACCCCTGAGGCAGGTGCGATCCGTGAAGGCAGCACTGCATCCGGGCCGATTGCTGGCTCGCAGATACCGACTTCTGGACCAGATCGGCGCCGGTGGCATGTCGGTCATCTGGCGTGCCCGGGACGAGGTGCTGGACCGGGTGGTCGCGCTCAAGGTGCTCGCCCCGTCACTCGCCGCCGACGCGCGGTTCCGGGGCATGGTGCGCGAGGAGGCGCGGGCCGCCGCCCAACTGGTGCACCCGCACCTGACCTCCGTGCACGACTACGGCGAGACGGTCGACCCGGACGGCTCGATCACCTCGTTCGTGGTGATGGAGCTGCTCAGCGGCGAGGAGTTGAAGCTCCGGCTCACCGAGGGGCCGTTGCCGTGGACCGAGGCGGTCCAGGTGGGCGCGCAGGTCGCTGACGCGCTGGCCGCCGCGCACCGGCTCGGCATCGTGCACCGGGACATCACCCCGGCCAACGTGATGATGACCGGGACGGGCGTCAAGGTGCTCGACTTCGGCATCGCCACCCGGATCGGCGCGCCCGACGAGGACGAGGACGGCGAGACCTTCGGCACCCCGGCGTACGTCGCTCCGGAACGTCTCGACGGCGCCCCGGCCCAGCCCTCCACCGACGTCTACTCGCTCGGCGTGCTGCTGCACGAGGCCCTCACCGGAAGGGTCCCGTATCCGGCGGACACCTGGGAGCAGCTCAGCGCCGCGCTGGCCAGTGGCCCGCCGCCGACGCTGTCGGACGTACCGGACCTGCCCGCGCCGGTGGCCCAGATCTGCCTGCGCAGCCTCGCCCGGAACCCGGCCGATCGGCCGACCGCCCGGCAGGTCGCCACCGCGCTGCGCGACCACTCGCTGCCCGCCGCCCCCCCGACCGCGACCATCCGGGTGCCCACCCAGCCCCTGCCTGCGGAGTCGCCCGCCGTCGCGACGGCGAGCGTCCCGGCGGCGGCCAGACTGGACGGAGACACCTCGGACGGCGGGGCCTCCTCCGGCGCGGGCGAGCCGGCGACCGGGTCGGGTTGGTCGCGGCGGCGGCTGGTGTTGCTGCTGGTGCTGGCCGTCGGGGTGACGCTGGCCGGGGTGGCCCTGCTGCCCGAACAGCAGCCGGTTCGCCGGGCGCAGCCCTCCGCTGGGCCGGTGACGACCCCGTCGACCGATCCGCCGGCCCCGGAGTCGTCCGCGCCGATCACGCCGACCCCGCCGACCCCGGCACCGGCGGCGAGGCCGACGACCGGCGGGCCCACCGCGAAGCCGGGCACCCTGACCGAGGTCGCGAACCGGGTCGACGGGTTGATCGGCGCCGGGCTGAGCGCCGGGGAGATCCGCGACGACGTGGCCCTCGACCTGCGCAACGAGTTGCGCAACCTGACCGTGGCGGTCAGCTCCGGCCGCGAGGAACTGGAGCCGCCGGTGGCCCGGCTGCGCGCCAAGGTCACCGTCCGCCTCGGTGAGGGTGGCATCAGTCCGGCGTACGCCTCTCGGCTCGACGCCGCCATCGCCGAGCTGGGCGCGACCGGGGCCTGACCCGGCGACGCCGGTGGGTCAGCGCACCGGCACCCGGGCCGGTTCGCGGACGTCGTGCCGGCCGAGGGCGAAGCGCCGATAGACCTCCGCGTAGCCGCTCGCCATCCGCTCCACCGAGAAGTTCCGCGCGACGTGCGCCACACAGTCCTCCGGGTCGAGTCGCGCTGCGGCGAGCAACGCCGCGGGTAGCTCCTCGGACCGCTCGACGACGAGCCCGGTCAGGCCCGGCCGAACCAGCTCGGGCACCGCACCCCGGTTCAGCGCGACCACAGGCGTGCCGGTCGCCATCGCCTCCAGCATCACCATGCCGAACGGCTCGTCCCACTGGATCGGCATGATGAGGCAACGGGCGTCGACAAGCATCCGTAGCGTCGTCGCGCGGTCGGCGTTGAGCACGACTGTCACATCCTCGTCGACCATCGGCGCGACGACCTGCTCGTAGTAGCGGCGCTCGGCCGGCTCGTTGCACTTGCCGGCCAGCAGCAGGGGCAACCCGGCTGCCCGGCACGCCCGGATGGCGGTGTCCGGGCCCTTGTCCGGGCTGAACCGGGCCAACCACAGCACCGGCCCCGCGCCGGGTGAGTGCTTGCGCGGGAAACCCCGGATGTCGAGCGCGTTGTGCACCGTCCCGGCCCAGGGCAGGTTCGGGTTCAGCCCGCGCTGGGCGTGCGAGATGGCCACCATGGCGACGCCCGCGTCGATGTCGCTCAGCACGTCGCCGTACTCCCCGACGGGGTTTCCGTGCACTGTAGCGACCGTCGGCACGGCTCGGCGGCCGGCGACCAGCGGACCGATCGTGGTGTGGTCGTGGATCACGTCGAAGTGGGCCGCGCTGATCAGCCGATTCACCCGGGCCAGGTGCGCCAGCTCGGGCAGTGACTCACCGAGCCGCTCGTACTGGACCTCGGCGACTGTGGAGACGAAGCCGTCGGCCGCCGTGCCGTGGTCACCGCCGGCGCCGAACAGGGTCACCGCGTGCCCCTGCCCGCTCAGCGCGTCCACCAGCGCGGCGACGACCTGCTCAAGGCCGCCGTAGCCGGGCGGCGGAACGGACAACCATGGCGGAACCACCATCGCGATGCGCAGCGACCGCTTCTCGGAGCGGCCCGCAGGCGGGTGGTTCACGGCCACGAGTCCTCCCCGTTGATCCGCCGGTGCGGTGGCACCGCCGGTCGGCGGCGGTTTCCCGATGGCGTCGCGGGTAAACCGGACATGGCGGACGATCACCCGCCCACCAGAAGCTGGTCGTGGACCATTCGCACCCCCGGCGCGGACCACGCCACCCGCTCGACCTGGTCGCGTTCCCACCAGGAACGGACAACTCCGGCGAGGACCAGCGTGTCGCCGTCCACCTCGACTGTCACCCGCTCGCCGCCGAGGGTGCGCGACAGCGCCCGCTGGACATCCCGCCGCAGCTGCTCGGCGGCCGGCGGCGCGGCAGGTCGTACCTCGATCAGGTTGGTGATCCCCCGTACGCCGTCGAGCCGACGCACCTCGCCCTCGGCGGCCCGCCGCTGCCACCCGAACTCGACCTCACCGCGCAGCATCAGCCAGCCGTTCGCCACTGTCACGTCCAGCCGTTCGGCGGGCACGAAGCTGTCCCACTCCAGTGCCCGGGTGGCGGCGATGGCGACCTCGGCGTCGGTACGTCCCGGAGTGCCGGGCAGCCGCACCTCCATTTCGTCGGCCACCGCCCGTACGCCGCGGACCCGCTGGGCGCATCGGGTAGCGGCCCAACCGCGAGCGGCACCGTCCACGAATCCGGTCAGGGTGACCACGCCCTGGTCGACTGTCACCCCGATCTCGTTCGGTTGCAGCTGGGCGTCCCAGGCCAACTCGGCCAGGACGTCGCGTTGGATCCGCTGGTCGCTGCGGACATCCACCACCTCGGTCATGGCATCCCACCCCCGGTTCCGGTCGTCGCCCACCGAACCTGCCGGGCGGACGGGTGACGGCGGTTCACCCGATTCGGGTGAACCGCCGTCGGGGCGGAAAAAAGCGGCGGGTGACGGAGCCGACCCCCTCGGCCCCGCCACCCGCCGCCGGAGGGAGGAAGCAGGTTCTGGTACGTGGTCAGGACGTCTCGGCGAGCGTCACGCTCGCGGACTTCTCCACACCGTTGCGCTTGAACTGCACCTCGACGCGGTCGCCGACCTTGCCGGCCTGCACCGCGCCGACCAGGTCGTCCGAGTCGTTGACCGGCTTGTCGCCGAACCGGGTGACGACGTCGCCGCGCTGAAGGCCGGCCTTCTCCGCCGGGCTGCCCGGGGTGACCGACGCGACGAGCGCGCCGCCGCCCTCGGCCTGGTTGACGCCGACGCCGAGCGACGGGTGGCTGACCTTCTCGCCACGCTGGAGCTTGCCCGCGACGTCCTTGGCCTTGTTGCTGGGGATGGCGAACCCGACACCGATGTTGCCGGTGCTCTGCCCGGAGGTCGCGATGGCGGTGTTGACGCCGATCACCTCGCCCCGGGTGTTGACCAGCGCGCCACCGGAGTTGCCGGGGTTGATCGGCGCGTCCGTCTGGAGCAGGCCGGAGATCGAGCTGACCGGCTGGCTCTGCTGGGTCGGGTCCTGCTGCTGGCCCTCGCCGGCCCGGATGGTGCGGTCCCGGGCGCTGAGGATGCCCGAGGTCACCGAACCTTGCAGGCCGAGCGGGCTGCCGAGCGCGAGCACCTGGTCGCCGACCTGCATGGCGTCGCTGTCACCGAATTTGGCGGGCTTGAGGTCGCTCACCCCGTTGGCCTTCACCACGGCCAGGTCGGTCTTCGGGTCGGTGCCGATGATCTTCGCGTCGGCGGTCTTGCCGTCGGCGAAGACCACCCGCACCGCGTCGCCCGCGGCGGACGCGACCACGTGGTTGTTTGTCAGCACGTACCCGTCGGCGCTGAGCACCACCCCGGAGCCCTCACCGCTGTCGGTGGTGATCGAGACGACGCTGTCCTGCACTGCGGCGGCGATCTTCGGCAGGTCGGCGCCATTGATCACGGGAGCAGCGGAGTAGGTGCGGGTGATACCGCCACTGTCGCCGTCGAGGGCGAGCGCGAGCGCCCCGCCGGCCACGCCGGAACCGAGCATCAGGGCGAACACCGCGACGCCGGCACCGGCGAACTTGGCGATCCGGCCCGGTCGGGGGCCGCTGCCGGGCGGCGCGACCTGCGGGCCCCACGGCGGGACCGGCTGCCCGGGGTGCTGCGGGTGCTGTCCGGGGTGCTGGGCGTGCTGCCCGGGGTGCTGCTGGTGCTGGGCGTACGGCATACCCGGCTGGCCCCCGCCGGCCCAGCCGGACTGCTGGCCCGGGTACCAGGGGGCGCCGGGGTAGTGGCCGGCGGCCGGCTGTGGGTAGCCGGGCTGGCCGTGCGCCGGGTGACCGGAGACCGGGTACGGCGGCGCGGACGGCGTGGCGGCCGGGCGCTCGTAGCCGGTCGACGGCTCGTACCCGGTCGACTGAGCGGTGGCCGGCGGGCCGGCGGGCGCCGCTGCGGTGGTCTGCGCGTCACCGGCGGTGGAGGCGACAGTGGGGTCGCCGTCGGTCGAGACGACCGGTACGGGGGTGGTCGGGGAGTCGGACTGCACGCGCTCGTCGCGCGGCAGCTCGGCGGTGGGGTGCGACGGCTCGGCGTCGGTGGGGGCCGGCCGGCGCTGCGGGTCGGACTCGAACTCGGTCATGGCACTACCTTCTCCCCCGGCACTGCAATCAACCTGGAACCGTCCTGGAAGTTGGCTGAAAGTCACTCGCCCGCTCCGTCGACCTGTGGCAGCAGCGGCAGCCGCACCCGGAAGGTGGACCCGCCGCCGGGCGTCTCGGCCACCTCGACCGAGCCGTGGTGGGCCGCGACCAGCGCTGCCACGATGGCCAGCCCAAGGCCGGTGCCGGTGTTGCCGTCGGCCCGCCGGGTACGGGCCGCGTCGGCCCGGTAGAACCGCTCGAAGACCCGTTCCGCCTGCTCCGGCGAGAGGCCGGGGCCGGTGTCGGCCACCTCCACCACGGCGAAGCCACCCGGCTCGGCGCGCAGCCGTACCCGGATCTCGGCCTCCGGCGGGGTGTGGGTGAGCGCGTTGGTGACCAGGTTGCCGATCACCTGACGCAGCCGCGCGTCGTCGGCGGAGACGACGAGCGGGCCCGATTCGGGCGCGATGTCCAGCTCGATCTGCCGGTTCGGTGCGATCGCCCGCGCGGCCTGCACCGCGTCGGAGGCGAGCACCGGCAACTCCACCGGGGTCAGGGAGAGCGGTCGTTCCATGTCCAACCGGGCGAGCAGCAGCAGGTCCTCCACCAGCAGCCCCATTCGGGCCGCCTCGTCCTCGATCCGGCGCAGCAGGCCGGCGGTCTGCTCCGGCGCGCGGGCGGCACCCTGCCGGTACAGCTCGGCGAAGCCACGGATGGTGGTCAACGGAGTCCGCAACTCGTGCGAGGCGTCCGCGACGAACCGCCGCATCCGTTCCTCGGAGCGGATGGCCCGCGCCTCGGATGCCTGAGCGGCGGCGGCGGCGTCCCGGGCGGCACTCTCCGCCCAGCGCGCCGAGGTCTCCGAGGCGGCTCGGGCGGTGAACGCCGCCTCGATCTGGGTGAGCATCGCGTTCAGCGCACGGGAGAGCCGGCCCAGTTCAGAGGTGGGGTACTCCTGCCCCTCCTCCGGGTCGGGCACCCGGCGGGTCAGGTCACCGCCGGCGATCGCGGCGGCGGTCTGTTCGATCTCGACGAGGGGCTTGAGGCTGGTTCGGACGACCGCCGCGCCGACCGAGGCCAGCATGATCAACACCGCACCGCCGACCAGCAGGTCGATCCAGGCCAGCCGCTTGACTGCGAGGTCGACATCGGTCAGGTGCTGACCGATCGCGGCCATCTGGCCGCTGGGCAGCTCGGTGTAGAGCATCCGCCAGCGCACCGAGCTGTCCCGGGCCCGGACGGTGAACGGAGCACCGTTGCGGGCCTGTTCCTCCTCCCGAAAACCGCTCGCGTCGTTCGGCCACGGCGGCAGATCGTTCATCCGGAAGTTGGTGGTGTCGAACGCCGGGATCTGCGCCTTGCCGGTTATCGCGTCGGTCAGCACGATCACGTAGTCGGTCGGCAGCTGGACGGCGTTCGACGACGGCGTGATGGACTGGATCCGGTTGGCGGAGTCGTGCAGCTCCTGGTCGATCTGGTCGACCAGGTAGTTGTGCAGGAAGTACGCGGTCGAGACGCTGATCACCAGCAGCGCGACGGCGACCAGCGCCAGCACCGAGGTGACCAGCTTCACCCGCAGCGGAACGCTGCGGACCCGTCCCTTCGCCTGTTCGACCGCGTTCACGCCGCCGGCTTGCGTAGCACGTACCCCACGCCGCGGAGAGTGTGGATCAGCCGGGGTTGGGTGGTGTCGACCTTGCGCCGCAGGTACGAGATGTAGGACTCGACGATGTTGTCGTCGCCCCGGAAGTCGTAGTTCCAGACGTGGTCGAGGATCTGCGCCTTGGACAGCACCCGGTTGGCGTTGAGCATCAGATACCGCAGCAGCTTGAACTCGGTCGGCGAGAGCTGCACCCGCTGCCCGGCCCGGTGCACCTCGTGGGTCTCCTCGTCCAACTCCAGGTCGGCGAAGGTGAGCCGGGACGGGGCCTGCTCGCCGGTAGTGGTGCGGCGCAGCACGGCGCGGATCCGGGCGGTCAACTCCTCCAGGCTGAACGGCTTCGTGACGTAGTCGTCGCCGCCCAGGGTCAGCCCACGGATCTTGTCGTCGGTGGCGTCCCGGGCGGTCAGGAACACCACAGGGGTACGCGTGCCGCCCTCGCGGAGCATCCGGATGACCTCGAAGCCGTCCAGGTCGGGGAGCATCACGTCGAGCACCACCAGGTCGGGCCGGTGGTCCTTGGCGGCGTGCAGCGCCGCGCTCCCACTTGTCGCGGTGGCCACGTCGAAGCCCGCGAACCGCAGGCTCGCGGAGAGCAGTTCGAGGATGTTGGGGTCGTCCTCGACGACAAGCAGTCGCGCCTCGGTCTGGGTAGCGGGCATGCGCCCATCATCGGTGACATCACTGCGCCACCGCTGGACGCTTCCTGCAAAAAGGCTGTGAGTCGCCGGCCGTCCGGCGACGCTGGTCAGCGCAGCAGGCGACGCAGCCCGTCGAGGGCGCCGTCGAGCAGCCGGATCGCGGTGCGCAGCTGGGTGTCGCTGAACTGTCGGGCGCGCATCAGCCGCCCCACCTCGGCGGTGAACGCGGCCAGCCGCTGGTCCAGCTCGTCGAGCAGCTCGGCCTGCGGTCCGGTGGTCGACGTCGGCCGGGGCGGCGTCGCGGGCGCCTCCCACCGGGCCCGCCGGGTCTGCCGGGTGGCTTCGCTCAGCTCCCGCTTGAGGTCGCGTGCCGATCCGCGTACCTCGCTACGGATCTCGCCGGCCAGGCTGGAGAGGTCCGCCACGGAGGCCGCGATGTCCGTTTCCAGCGCGGTCAACTCGCCGACGCGCTGGCGCAGCTCCGCCCGGCCGGCGTCGGTGATGTCGTACGTCTTGCGGCCACCGGCCGCGGTGTGGCTGACCAGCCCTTCGACCTCCAGCCGTTGCAGGCGGGGGTAGATGGTGCCGGCGCTGGGCGCGTACAGCCCGAGGAACCGGTCCTCCAGCAGGCGGATCAGCTCGTAGCCGTGCTTCGGGCCGTCGTCGAGCAGCTTGAGCAGGTAGAGCCGGAGCCGCCCGTGGCTGAACACGGCGGTCACGGCAGCTCCTCCCCGTCGTCGTCGACCGCTCGGGCGAGCAGGGCGATGCTCCCCGAGGTCGCGGAAGCCCAGAGCTTACCTTCGCCGGCGCCGAGCACCCCTTCGCTGCTGGGCAGCGGGAACGTGGAGGTGCGCAGCTGCGGAAAGCCGCTGGTGATGCGCCCGGACGCGGTGTTCAGCTGGACGGCGAGGTCGCTGTCCGCGCGGACCCGGACGGTGATGCTGCCCGAGATGGTGGTCAACCGGATCTCGCTGCGCCGGGGGTTGTCCAGGTCGCAGGTGATGGCGCCGGAGACGGTCTGCGCCCGTACCCGGTCGGCGGCGCTGTCGGCGAGGATCACCTCCCCGGAGACGGTCTCCAGGGTGAGGTCGCCGCGGACGCCGAGCGCCTCCACCGGCCCCGAGGTGAGCTTCGCTGAGGTGTTGCCGCGCAGCCCCATCAGGGTGATCTGGCCGGCGACGACGTTGACTGTGGTCTGCCGGCGCAGGCCGGAGGCGACGAGCGAGCCCGCGACCAGGCCCAGGTCGGCGAGGACGTCGGCGGGCACGGCGACGGAGACGTCCACCCGGGGATAGCGGTGGATCATCCGGAACCACCGCAGGACGTCCGACCAGCCCCGGCCGCGCTCCTGGCGGATGCTGAGCCGGCCGTCGGTGTGGTCGATCAGGACCGGCCGACGGCCGACCTGGGTCACGTCGATCCGGGTCGGCCCGTCGGTGGCGACCACGTTGAGCCGTCCACTGATCAGTCGAACGTCCAGCCGGACGACCGGAGCGTCCAGTGTGAGCCGCTGCGGGCTCTCGACAGTCCATCCGGCCATGGCGTCCCCCTCTCGACGACGCGCGGGACGCACGCCGAACAGGAGGAGAATGTAACGCGATACATCGCGACACCACAAGACAGGTCGCGAGTTGGTCGCCGCGTTCGGGTGTGGCTCCCTCAGGCGGCCAGGTCCAGCTCCCGCTCGGCAAGCCCCGTCGGCACGGGAACGGCGGGGGTCACCGTCGGCACCGGCCGCAGCCGGGCCCGCGCCGCGACACCCGCCGTGGGCACCAGGTGTACGGCCGACTCGGCGGCCCGGGCCAGCAACCGTCGATCGGCGTCCCGGGCCGGGTGCAGCGCCCCGGCGATCGTCACCGAGACCACCAGTTCCCGCGCCGCGACCACCCGGGCCACCGACCGCAGCAGGGTGTCCGCACCGAGGAAGGCGGCCGCCGTGGTGGTCGATCCGGTGGCCGCGCAGCGGTAGGTGAGCCGCAACGGCACCACCGGGCTGCCCGTGTCGATGGCCGCCTGGAACATCGCGGGCCGGAAACCACCACCGGGGCGGCAGTCGGCGGCGTCCTCCCCGGCACACCACGTCGTACCCTCCGGAAAGACCGCCACCGACCGCCCGGCGCGCAGCGTGTCGGCGACCCGGCCGACGGTCCTCGGCAGCGTCAGCGGCCGGGCGCGGTCCACGAAGACCGTTCCCGCCGCCGCGGCCAGCAGACCGACCACCGGCCAGGAGCGGATCTCCCGCTTCGCCACCATCCGGGTCGGCGCGACCGCCAACACCGCGAGGATGTCCAGCCAGGAGACGTGGTTGGCGGCCAGCAGCGCGCGCCGCCGGGGCAGCCGACCCCTGACCACGAGGCGGACGCCGAAGGCGCGCGCGGTGGCCCGTGCCCAGCCGCTGACCAGACCCTGCCGTTCCCGGCTGGGGAGCACCGGCAGCAGCAGCACCACCGGGATCCCGGCCAGCAGCATGCCGAGCGCGGCGACCAGCCGGAGCACCCGGCGGGCCATCGGCACCGTGGGCACCTCGCCGGCCGCGGGCAGGCAGTCGTCGTCGCAGCCCGAGGAGGGCCGCCACAGATCGCGCGGCACGGCGGTCACCGCTGCTCTCCGCCCAGGAAGTGCCGCAGGTAGCGCGGGTTCATCCGGTCCAGGGAGAAGAGGACGTAGAAGTCCGCGCACCCGAAGTCGCTGTCGTACGACGGCTCGCCGCAGATCCACGCGCCGAGCCGGAGGTAGCCCCGCAGCAGCGGCGGGACCGCGACCCGTCCGGCCGGGGCAGCGGCGACCGGGCCGGCGGCAGCCGCCTCGGTGAACCACGGCCGCAACGGGCGGACCCGCAGCGGCGGCGGCGACAGGTGCCGGGCCCGGGCCTGGGTCCACACCTCGGCGACCGTCCGCCCGCCGTCGGCCACCGGCACCGACGCACAGCCGCCGAGCCAGCGGGAGCCGCGCAGGTGCAGGTACCTGATGATGCCCGCCCACATCAGGTTGATCACCGCGCCGGAGCGGTGGTCCGGGTGCACACAGGACCGACCCGCCTCGACCAGGTCGCCGCGGAGCGGGTCGAGCGGGCTCAGGTCGAACTCGTCCTCGGCGTAGCGCCGGGTGGTGCGCCCCGGCGGCAGCAACCGGTACGTCCCGACCACCTCGCCGGTGCTGTCCTCGCGGACGATCAGGTGGTCGCAGTACGCGTCGAAGGGGTCCACGTCCAACCCGGCCTCGCCGGGAAGGAGGGTGGCGCCGAGCTCGGTGGCGAACACCTCGTGGCGCAGGCGTTGCGCGGCCGCGACCTGGGTGGGGTCGTCGGCGATCAGCAGGGTGTATCCGCTGGTCTTCAGGGGTGTGCCAGCGGCATGCAGAACGGCCATGGGATCTGTGTAGGTGCCCGGGTTGCCATCCATGGGGACCACCGGTGTCGATCGGATGAACGCCGGCAGGCGAGACCGCTAGCCGGGCCCGGTGGAGACCGTGCGAGGCTGCCCGGGCAGGCCGGCGACGACGGCCGACACGCACCACCGGAGGTCGACGATGCGCATCGAGTCCCGCTACAACGGGCCCGCCGGTTCCGGCAACGGCGGGTGGAGCGCGGGGATCTTCGCCGCCGAGGCAGGCGGCAGCGGGCCGGTCGAGGTGACGCTGCGCCGCCCGCCGCCGCTGGAGACCGAGCTGACAGTGGTCGACGGCGAGGTCCGGGACCCGTCCGGCGAGTTGGTGGCCGAGGTGCGCCCGGCCGGGATGATCGATGCCGTCGTACCCCCGGTCGACAGGGACACGGCGGTGGCCGCCGCGGCCCGCTACCCCGGCCTGGTCGAGCATCCGTTCCCCGGCTGTTACGTCTGCGGGCCGGAGCGGGCCGACGCGCTGCGGATCTTCCCCGGCCGGCTGCCGGATGGCCGGACCGCCGCGCCGTTCCGCGCGCCCGAGCAGGTCAACGGGGCCACTGTCTGGGCGGCGCTGGACTGCCCCGGTGGTTGGGCGGTGCTCGCGCCGGGCCGCCCGTACCTGCTGGGCCGGATCGCCGCAGTGGTCGCGGCGCTGCCCCGGCCGGGCGACGAGTGCGTGGTGACCGGGGCGTTGCAGCGCGTCGATGGGCGCAAGGCGCTCGTGCACACCAGCCTGTACGGCCCGGACGGGTCGCTGCTCGGCGCGGCCCGGGCCACCTGGATCGCCCGCTGAACCCGGTCGTCGTCCGCAGGGATGAGTCGCCTCCACCCCGCGACGGAGGCAAAGGTACGGACCGCGCCTGATTGACCTTGTTGCCACGGGCCGTCACGCTGTGCCACGGCGTACCTCGACGCCACACACGGGAGGAGAACGATGTCTGACGGGCAGCGAAGCCCCACCAGCGACGGTCAGATCGTGGTGTCCGGTCTGACGAAGCAGTACAAGAACGTCCGGGCGGTGAACAACCTGTCCTTCACCGTGGCGCCGGGGCGGGTGACCGGCTTCCTCGGCCCGAACGGCGCCGGCAAGACCACCACGCTGCGCATGCTGCTGA
Organism: Micromonospora sp. NPDC005171; assembly: GCF_040608575.1. Classification (NCBI taxonomy): domain Bacteria; kingdom Bacillati; phylum Actinomycetota; class Actinomycetes; order Micromonosporales; family Micromonosporaceae; genus Micromonospora; species Micromonospora sp. NPDC005171. Next base: position 29,292 of record NZ_JBEXIM010000012.1, read on the forward strand.
ATCTGGTCACGCCGACCGCCGGCACGGCCACCATCAGTGGCCAGCGGTACGTAGACCTCACCGACCCGCTGCGGCAGGTCGGAGCGGTGCTGGAGGCGTCCAGCGCGCACAAGGGCCGTACCGGCATCAACCACCTCCGGGTCATCTGCGCGGCGGCCGGGCTGCCCAAGCAGCGGGCCGACGAGGCGTTGGCACTGGTCGGGCTGACCCCGGCGGCGAAGCGCAAGTTCAAGGGTTACTCGCTGGGCATGAAGCAGCGGCTCGGCATCGCCGCCGCGATGCTCGGTGACCCCCGCGTGCTGATCCTCGACGAGCCGGCCAACGGGCTGGACCCGGAGGGCATCCGGTGGATGCGCGGGTTCCTCAAGAACCTCGCCCACGAGGGCCGTACGGTGCTCGTCTCCAGCCACCTGCTGTCGGAGATGCAGTTGCTCGCCGACGACGTGGTGATCATCGCGGCCGGGCAGCTGGTCCGTCAGGGTCCGGTCGAGCAGGTGCTCGGGTCGATGGCGCAGGGCGCCCGGGTCCGGGTCCGCACCCCGCAGGCCGAGACGCTGACCGCCGCACTGAAGGCGCAGTCGGCGACCGTTGACGTCGACGAGCACGGCGTGCTGCTGGTCGCCGGTGTGGACGCCCCGACGATCGGTCGCGCCGCCCTCACCGCCGGGGTGGAGCTGCACGAACTGACCACCGAACGGCCCGATCTGGAACGGGTCTTCCTGGAGCTGACGGCCGGAAAGGCGGGCATCCGATGAACCTGGTCCGATCCGAGCTACTCAAGATCCGTACCACCAGCACCTGGTGGTGGCTGGCTCTCGGCGCGTTCCTCTCGATCGCCCTGGCGTTCGCGGTCAACGCGTGGTTGGCCGTCACGGCGCTCGGCGGCGACGCCGACGAGATCGGCGTCAGCGCCGAGCAGGCGACCGCTCCGGCGCAGGCGGCGAATCTCTACACCTCAGGCCAGTACCTCGGGCTGATGTTCGTGATGCTCATCGGCATCCTGATGGTCACCAACGAGTTCTTCCACCAGACCGCGACCACGACGTTCCTGACGACTCCGCGGCGAACGTCTGTCATCGTCAGCAAGCTCGTCGCCGCCAGCCTGCTCGGCTTCATGTTCTGGCTGGCGACCACGCTGATCGACCTGGCCGCGGGCTCGATCTTCCTGTCCGCGAACGACTACGGCACTCAACTCGGTGAGTGGCCGGTGCAGCGGGCGCTGCTGTTCAACCTGCTGGCCTACGCCATCTGGACGATCCTCGGGGTGGGCATCGGCACGCTGATCACCAACCAGCTCGGGGCGGTGATCACGGCGGCGGTGCTCTATCTGATCGGCACCCAGGTGGTGGGCCTGCTCTTCCTGCTCCTGTCGAACCTCCTCGACAGCGAGGCGGTGCTCAAGTGGCAGGTGATCTGGCCCGCTGTGGCATCCCAGGTCATGATCACGGAGGGCACTTCCGAGTTCACCCCGTCCTGGTGGGTCGGGGCCCTGGTGCTGATCGGCTACGCGCTGGTCAGCGGAGTTGTCGGAGTCCTGCTGACCCGACGGCGCGACATCGCCTGATGGCGTCTGCGACCCCGGGGCGGCGACGAGCTGGCCGCTCCGGGGTCGGGCGTCACCGTCGGCGACCGGCCGCGCGAGGGCCGGGCGTTACCAGTTCGACACGGTACGCGCAGGCGTTGCCGAACTTCTGGCATCTTCTGTGAAACCGGCCACGGGACCGAGGCGGAAATGCCTGCGGGATCGGTACGGCGTAGCCTGGGAGCCGTCCAGTCCGTGCTCCTAATCGGGCGCGACGGACCCACCGCGTGCCACACAAACCCGCGTGAAAGAGGCGATTACCGGCCGTGTCGACCCAGCAGACTTCGCAGGAGAACCCACTGGCGGGTTTCGGCCCGAATGAGTGGATCGTCGAGGAGATGTACCAGCGTTACCTCGCCGACCCATCGAGCGTCGATTCGGCCTGGCACGACTTCTTCGCCGACTACCGGCCGGCACCGGGCGCGGGCACCCCGCGCGGCGCCGAATCGTCGGACAAGCCCGCCGCCGCTCCGGAGCCGGACGGGCAGCCCGAGGCAGCCGCCACCGTCACCCAGCCGAGCGCCCCGGCCAAGCCGGCGACCGCGAGCAAGCCGGCCGCCGCCCAGCCCGCGCCGGCCAAGCCCGCTGCCGCTCCGGCGGCGGCCCCCAAGGCCACGCCGGAGAAGGCCGCTGCGGCCAAGCCGGCCGCCAAGGCCGCCGCGCCGAGCGTCGACGGCCCGCAGACCACTCCGTTGCGGGGCGTCGCGGCGAAGATCGTCCAGAACATGGACGCCTCGCTGAGCGTGCCCACCGCCACCAGCGTGCGCGCGGTCCCGGCCAAGCTGCTGGTGGACAACCGCATCGTGATCAACAACCACCTCGCCCGTGGGCGGGGCGGCAAGGTCAGCTTCACCCACCTGGTCGGCTACGCGATGGTGCGCGCGCTGGTCCAGCACCCCGAGATGAACAACTCCTTCGCCGAGGCCAACGGCAAGCCGGCGGTGGTCCGCCCGCCACACGTCAACCTCGGCATCGCGATCGACCTGGCCAAGCCGGACGGCAGCCGCAACCTGGTGGTCCCCTCCATCAAGGGTTGCGAGCAGATGGACTTCCGGCAGTTCTGGCAGGCGTACGAGGACGTGGTCCGACGGGCGCGGCGCAACGAGCTGACCATGGAGGACTACTCCGGCACCACGATCTCGCTGACCAACCCGGGTGGCATCGGCACCGTGCACTCGATGCCGCGGCTCATGCAGGGACAGAGCGCGATCATCGGCGTCGGCGCGATGGAATACCCGGCCCCCTACCAGGGGATGTCCGAGGCCACCCTGGCCGAGCTGGCGGTCAGCAAGATCATAACGCTGACCAGCACGTACGACCACCGGATCATCCAGGGCGCGCAGTCCGGCGAGTTCCTCAAGGTGATGCACGAGCTGATCCTCGGCGAGCACGGCTTCTACGACCAGATCTTCACCGCGCTGCGCATCCCGTACGAGCCGGTGCGCTGGATGCGCGACGTAGCGGTCAACTCCGAGGGTCAGATCAACAAGACCGCCCGGGTGCACGAGCTGATCCACGCGTACCGGGTGCGCGGTCACCTGATGGCCGACACCGACCCGCTGGAATTCAAGATCCGCAAGCACCCCGACCTGGACGTCCTCCAGCACGGGCTCACCCTGTGGGACCTGGACCGCGAGTTCCCGGTCAACGGCTTCGCCGGCCGGCAGCGGATGAAGCTGCGCGAGATCCTCGGCGTGCTGCGCGACTCGTACTGCCGCCGGGTCGGCATCGAGTACATGCACATCCAGGACCCGGAGGAGCGTCGCTGGGTCCAGGAACGGATCGAGCGCAAGTACGAGAAGCCGTCCGCCGACGAGCAGAAGCACGTGCTCAACCGGCTCAACGCGGCCGAGGCGTTCGAGACCTTCCTGCAGACGAAGTACGTCGGCCAGAAGCGCTTCTCGCTGGAGGGCGGCGAGTCGCTGATCCCGCTGCTCGGTGAGGTGCTGGAGTCCTCCGCCGAGAACGGGCTGGACGAGGTCGTCATCGGCATGGCCCACCGGGGTCGGCTGAACGTGCTGGCCAACATCGTCGGCAAGCCGTACGAGAAGATCTTCTCGGAGTTCGAGGGTCACCTGGACCCGCGCTCGACGCAGGGCTCCGGCGACGTGAAGTACCACCTGGGTCAGAACGGCAAGTTCACCACCCCGGACGGCGAGCACGCCGTCAAGGTGTCGGTGGTGGCCAACCCGTCGCACCTGGAGGCCGTCGACCCGGTGCTGGAGGGCATCGTCCGGGCCAAGCAGGACCGGATCGACCTCAAGTTGGAGGGCTACACCGTGCTGCCGCTGGCGGTGCACGGTGACGCCGCCTTCGCCGGGCAGGGCGTGGTCGCCGAGACGCTCAACCTGTCGCAGCTGCGCGGCTACCGCACCGGCGGCACGGTGCACGTGGTGGTGAACAACCAGGTCGGCTTCACCACCGCCCCGGAATACAGCCGGTCCAGCCTCTACAGCACCGACGTGGCCCGGATGATCCAGGCGCCGATCTTCCACGTGAACGGCGACGACCCGGAGGCCGTGGTCCGGGTGGCCCGGCTGGCCTTCGAATACCGGCAGACGTTCAACAAGGACGTCGTGATCGACATGGTCTGCTACCGCCGGCGCGGGCACAACGAGGGCGACGACCCGTCGATGTCCAACCCACAGATGTACAAGATCATTGACTCGAAGCGCTCGGTCCGCAAGCTCTACACCGAGGAGCTGATCGGTCGCGGTGACATCACCGTGGAGGACGCGGAGGAGCTGCTGCGCGACTACCAGGCGCAGCTGGAGAAGGTCTTCAAGGCCACCCGGGACGCCGCCTCGGCACCGCGCCAGCTCAACCGGCCGCGCCGCGAGGAGGAGCCGGAGCCGCAGGTCGACACCGCCACCGACGCGTCAGTGGTCAAGGCCATCGGCGAGGCACACATCAACCTGCCGGAGGGCTTCACCCCGCACAAGCGGATCCAGCAACTGCTGGACCGGCGGGCCAAGATGTCCGTCGAGGGCAACATCGACTGGGGCTTCGGCGAGATCATCGCGCTCGGGGCGCTGCTGCACGACGGAGTCACCGTCCGGCTCGCCGGGCAGGACTCGCGCCGTGGCACCTTCGTCCAGCGGCACGCCTCGGTGGTCGACTCCCGCACCGGCGACGACTACCTGCCGCTGAAGTCGCTGACCAGCGACGGCGAGCGCTCCCGGTTCTTCGTGCACGACTCGCTGCTCAGCGAGTACGCGGCGATGGGCTTCGAGTACGGCTACTCGGTGGAGAACATCAACGCCCTGGTCGCCTGGGAGGCCCAGTTCGGCGACTTCGTCAACGGCGCCCAGTCGGTGATCGACGAGTTCATCTCGTCCGGTGAGGTGAAGTGGGGCCAGCGCTCCGCGATCACCCTGCTGCTGCCACACGGCCACGAGGGTCAGGGCCCGGACCACACCTCCGGCCGGCCGGAGCGGTTCCTGCAGATGTGCGCCGAGGACAACATGCGGGTGGCCATCCCGACCACCCCGGCGAACTACTTCCACCTGCTGCGCCGCCAGGCCCTGTCGCCCAAGCGCAAGCCGCTGGTGGTGTTCACGCCAAAGTCGCTGCTGCGGCACAAGCTCTGCGTCTCGTCGGTGGAGGACTTCACCACCGGCACCTTCCAGCCGGTGCTGAGCGACACGGCCGCCCCGGCGCCGGAGGCGGTGAAGCGGGTGCTGCTCTGCTCCGGCAAGGTCTACTACGACCTGTTCCAGGCCCGGCAGGAGCGCGGCGTCACCGACACCGCGATCCTCCGGCTCGAGCAGCTGTACCCGCTGCCGGTGGAGGAGATCCGGGCCGCCCTCGCGCAGTTCCCGAACGCGGAGGACTTCGCCTGGGTGCAGGAGGAGCCGGCCAACCAGGGTGGCTGGTCGTTCGTCGCGCTCAACCTGCTGGAGCACCTCACGGACGTTCGGCTGCGGCGGATCTCCCGCCCGGCCGCGGCCGCCCCGGCGGTCGGCTCGGCCAAGACCCACGAGGTCGAGCAGAACGCGCTGATCGAGGCGGCTCTCCCCCGCCCGTGACCTGACCTGCGCACGGAAGCCGGGGCAGGGCCGTCTCACCACGGTCCTGCCCCGGCTCTCGTAGGTCCGCCGGTCCACCCGCCGGCCGGTCGACCACCCCACCCACCATCCGCCCGGACCGAGCCGGGCCGAGCACGAGGACGTACCCATGTACTTCACCGACCGTGGCATCGAGGAGCTGGTCGAGCGCCGGGGCGAGGAGCAGGTGACCCTGGAGTGGCTCGGCGAGCGCCTGCGCGACTTCGTCGACCTCAACCCCGACTTCGAAACCCCCATCGAACGCCTGGCCACCTACCTGGCCCGCCTGGACGACCCCGACGACGAAGACGCCTAACCCCCACCCCCGCGCATTGATCATGAAGTTGTCCGCGCGTGTCGTCGGCGTGTCGGGCGACAACTCCATGATCACCGGGGCGAGGGGTCGGGCCCGCAGGGTCGGACGGCCCGGGTGGGGGGCCTCGCGATCTTCTAGGGTGGGGCTGTGGCCCGAAGTGTGTATCTGACGAGCGTGGGGTCCGGCGGGGGTAAGTCGACGATCGCCCTCGGGCTGGCGGAGTTGCTGTCCCGCCAGGTCGGGCACATCGGCGTGTTCCGGCCGTTGGTGTCCGACAGCGGGCAGGACCCGATCCTCGCCCTGCTGAGCGAGCGCTACCGGGTCGAGGTGCCGCTGCCCGAGCTGGCCGGGGCGAGCTACGCCGAGGCCGCGGCACTTGTCGCCGACGGCCGGCGCGAGGAGCTGATCTCCGCCATCGTCGAGCGCTACCGGGCGGTGGAACGGCAGTGCCCGGCGGTGGTCGTGGTGGGCAGCGACTTCGACGACCCGGGCGATCCCGCCCGCCCCCGGGAGCTGGCCTTCAACGCCCGGCTGGCCACCGAGTTCGGCAGCGTGGTGGTGCCGGTGGTGGACGGCTTCGAGCAGGAGCCGGCCGCTGTCGCGGCGGCGATGCGGGGGGCGTACCACGACCTGGCCGACCTGGGCGCGACGGTGCTCGCGGTGATCGCCAACCGGGTCACCGGGCCGATGACGCTGCCCGAGCTGCCGGTCCCCGCGTACGCCATCCCGGAGGTGCCGAGCGTGTCGGCGCCGACGGTGGCCGAGGTGGCGGCGGCGCTCGACGCCACCCTGCTGGCCGGGGACGACGCCGCGCTCGGTCGGGACGTGCTGGACTTCGTGGTCGGCGCGGCGCACGTGCCGACGCTGCTGGGCCACCTCACCGAGGGCGCCCTGGTGATCACCCCTGGGGACCGGGCCGACCTGCTCGTCGCCGCGAGCGCCGCGCACGTGGCTGGGCAGGTGTCGGTGGCCGGGCTGGTGCTCACCCTCGGCGAGCAGCCCGACCCCCGGGTCATGCGGCTGGTGGAAGGGCTCAACACGGGGTTGGCAGTGCTTTCCGTACGCAGCGACAGCTACGACACGGTGGCCGCGTCCAGTCGCATCGAGGGTCGGCCCAGCGCGGCCAATCCCCGCAAGGTGGAGGCCGCGCTCGGCGCATTCGAGCGCTGTGTGGACACCGACGACCTGGCCCGTCGGCTGCGGGTCAGCAGATCAACGCGGGTCACTCCGCTGATGTTCGAGAACGAGCTGATCGACAGGGCCCGCTCGAAGCCCCGGCACCTGGTGCTGCCGGAGGGCAACGACGAGCGGATCCTGCGCGCGGCGGAGATCCTGCTGCGCCGTGGGGTGGCCGAGCTGACGGTGCTCGGCCGGCCGGACGACATCGCCCGGCGCACCCGGGAGCTGGGCATCGACCTCGGCGACGCGCACGTTGTGGACCCGGGCACCAGCGGGTGGCGCGACGACTTCGCCGCCGAGTACGCCCGGCTGCGCGCCCACCGTGGCGTCACCGCCGAGTTGGCGCACGACATCGTGGCGCAGCCCAACTACTTCGGCACCCTGATGGTGGCCACCGGCCGGGCCGACGGCATGGTCTCCGGCGCGACACACACCACCGCCGCGACCATCCGGCCGGCGTTCGAGATCATCCGTACGCTGCCGGACGTCTCGGTGGCCTCCAGCGTCTTCTTCATGCTGCTCGCCGACCGGGTGCTGGTCTACGGCGACTGCGCTGTCAACCGCGACCCGGACGCGGCCCAGCTCGCCGACATCGCGATCTCGTCGGCCGACACCGCCGCCCGGTTCGGCATCGAACCCCGGGTGGCCATGCTGTCGTACTCCACCGGCAGCTCCGGCGCCGGCGCGGACGTGGAGAAGGTCGCCGCGGCCACCGAGCTGGTCCGGGAGCGCCGGCCCGACCTGCTGGTCGAGGGGCCCATCCAGTACGACGCGGCGATCGACCCGGCGGTGGCGGCGACGAAGCTGCCGGGCAGCCAGGTCGCCGGCCACGCCACGGTCTTCATCTTTCCGGACCTGAACACCGGCAACAACACGTACAAGGCGGTGCAGCGCTCCGCCGGGGCGGTCGCCGTCGGCCCGGTCATGCAGGGCCTACGCCGACCGGTGAACGACCTGTCCCGGGGCGCGGGAGTGCCGGACATCGTCAACACCGTGGCGATCACCGCCATCCAGGCGGCCACCGAGGAGGCGTCGTGAGTCGGGTGCTGGTGCTCAACTGCGGGTCGTCGTCGGTGAAGTGGCGCCGCTACGACGGTGACCAGGCACTCGACCACGGCACCGTCGAACGGATCGGTGAGCCCGGCGGCGGCCCGCCGGACCACACCGCTGCGGTCCGGCAGATCCTGGACGGGCTGGACCTGACCGGGCTGGCCGCTGTCGGGCACCGGGTGGTGCACGGTGGCCGGACGTTCAGCGCACCGGTGCTCGTCGACGACGCGGTGCTGGCCGCGATCAGGGACCTGGTGCCGCTCGCCCCGCTGCACAACCCGGCCAACCTGGCCGGCATCGAGGTGGCCCGCGCGGCGCTGCCGGACGTCCCGCAGGTCGCCGTCTTCGACACCGCGTTCCACCACACCCTGCCCGAGGCCGCCGCGACGTACGCGATCGACCGGGAGACCGCGGAGCGGTACGACATCCGCCGGTACGGCTTCCACGGCACCTCGCACGCGTACGTGTCCCGGCGCACGGCCGAACTGCTGGACCGCCCGTACGAGCAGATCAACACGATCACTCTGCACCTGGGCAACGGGGCCAGCGCCTGCGCGGTGGCGAACGGTCGCAGCGTCGCCACCTCGATGGGCATGTCCCCGTTGCAGGGGCTGGTGATGGGCACCCGCAGCGGCGACGTGGACCCGACCGTGATCTTCCACCTGCGCCGGGAGGGCGGGCTGTCGGTGGACGACATCGACGACCTGCTCAACCACCGCAGTGGTCTGCTCGGGCTGACCGGCGTCAACGACATGCGCGAGGTGCTCGAACGCCGGGCCGCCGGTGACCCGGCGGCGGCGCTGGCCTTCGACGTGTACTGCCGGCGGATCACCGAGTACGTCGGGGCGTACTACGCGCTGCTTGGCCGGGTCGACGCGATCACCTTCACCGCAGGGGTCGGCGAGCACGCCGCGCCGGTGCGGGCCGCCGCGCTGGCCGGCCTGGGCCGGCTCGGCATCACGGTGGACGGCGCCCGCAACGACGGCGAGGGCGACCGGTTGATCTCGCCCGAGGGCGCCGAGGTGAGCGTCTGCGTCATCCGCACCGACGAGGAGCGGGAGATCGCCCGGCAGACCCGGGACGTGGTCGGGGCGGCCTGACGCCACCGAGTCGCGCGCACCCCGGGAGGCCCGAGGGTGCGCGCGAGTCGGTGAAGCCTGTTGAGCGGGAAACCAGCCAGTCGACCCGATCAGCCGGTCGCCAGGCTGGGCGACCCGATCAGCCGGTCGCCAGCCAGGCGACGAGTGCCACCAGCACCACGACGACCACTGCCGCACCGATGATGAGCGGCAGCCGGGACGGGGCCTCCGCCGACGCCGCAGCCTCCGGCGTCTGGTTGAAGGCGCGGAACGCCTCGGTGTTGCCGCTGGGGTCCGTGTAGTTCTCAGGCATGTCGGTGACCCTAGCGAAGCTGGTCACGCGGCACCGTCCCCGGCCCACGGCGTCCCCGGGGGTGGACCCGGCCGGCGGAGGCGACCCGACCGGGTGGCGGGTGCACCCGAACCGGACGGCGGGGCCGGTATGCCCGCCCGGGCACCTACCGTGGAACGATGGGGGCTGGCCGGCTGGTGGCCGTACTGGTGACAGCGTTGCTGGCCGGCTGTGCGCCGGCCACGGCCGTAGCGGGCGGGGCGGTGTCGCCGCGTCGGGCGCCCGAGGGGTCGTACGCCGTCGGCGTGCGTACGCTCACCCTCGATCCGCGCTCGGCGCGTCCCCTGCCGGTGACGATCTGGTACCCGGCGTCGACCGGTCAGGTGGCGGCCGGGCGGTTCCCGGTGGTGGTCTACAGCCACGGGCTGGGCAGCCTGCCCGAGCTGCACGCCGGCCTGACCACCCGCTGGGCGGCGGCCGGTTTCGTGGTGGCCGCACCCGCGTACCCGCACACCCGACAGGGCGCCGCTCACTTCACCCGGGCCGACGTACGCCACCAGCCGGCCGACGCCTGGCGGCTGATCCGGTATCTGGGCGGCCTCGACCGGAGCCGGGTCGATCCCCTCGCCGGGCACCTCGACCTGACCTCGGTCGCCGCCGCCGGGCACTCGGCGGGCGGCTTCACCACCTCCGGCATGTTCAGCGAGGGCCATCCGGCCCGGTTGCGCGCCGGGATCGTGATCGCCGGTGGGGGGCTGCCGGGCAGCTTCGCCGGGCCGGCCGCGCCGGTGCTCTTCGTGCACGGCACGGCCGACCCGGTGGTACCGGTGACGGTCGGCCGGGCCGCCTACGCGCGGACCGCCGGGCCGGCCGCTTTCCTCAGCCTGCTCGGTCAGGACCACGGCGCGTACCTCACGCCGGGCCACCCGGGCTTCGCCCCGGTCCTCGCCACCACCACGGACTTCCTGCGCTGGACCCTCTACGGCGACCGGGCCGCCGGTGCCCGCCTCCCCGTCGACGCCCACTCCCCCACCCTGACCCGTTACGAGTCCCGCCCGGCCCACTGACCCTGCCGACGCCGGTACGGTTTCCCTGCGCCACCGGCTGAACGGTGGGTGAGTGGGCCGGCACGCCCCGCCGAACACTGCCGAGCACGCCTGCCGAACAGGGCACAATCGGGTTCATGTCCCGTCGCCTCACTCCCGCACTGATGGCCAGCGCCGTGCTCATGGCCGGTCTGGTCGGCTGCTCAGCGGACGCCCGCCCCAGCCAGAGCGGGCAGGCACCGCCGGTCGAGCCCAACGCCGCCGCCACGCCGACACCACAGGTCCCGGCCGGAAAGGCCCCGCAGCGCGCCTTCGCGGTCGGCGTACGCCAGCTGAAGCTGAACCGGGACGGCCGCGCGCTGCCGACGACGCTCTGGTACCCGGCAGCCGGGCAGTCCGGCGGCGCGGCCAAGCGGTCGGCGACACCGGCCGAGGGCCGGTTCCCGGTGGTGATGTTCAGTCACGGCCTGGGTGGGCGGCCGGACGACTACGCCACGCTGCTGACCCGCTGGGCGGCGGCGGGTTTCGTGGTGGCCGCGCCGACGTTCCCGCACACCTCCAGGGGAGCGGACAACAATGTCCTCGACGTGCTCAACCAGCCCGCCGACGTGTCCTACGCGTTGGATCAGGTGCTGGCGTTGGACGGCAAGGCCGGCGACGCGTTGCGCGGCCGGTTGGACGGCGAGCGGGTGGCCGCAGCCGGGCACTCGGCCGGCGGGGTGACCACCATCGGCCTGTTCACCGCGAGCCGGGACGAGCGGCTGGACGCGGGTGTGGTGTTCGCCGGCACGGCGCTCGGCGTGGGCACCGCGTTCGCCGGTGCGGCCGCGCCGCAGCTGTTCGTGCACGGCGAGTTGGACGAGGTGGTCGAGTACGCGGCGGGCAAGGCCGCGTACGACAAGGTGCCCTGGCCAAAGGCGATGCTGAGCCTGCCCAAGGGCGACCACGGGCGGGCGCTGCTCGGCGACGGCGCGACGCTGCGGGTCGTCTCGGACACGTCGGTCGAGTTCCTGCGCTGGTCGCTCTACGGCGACCCGGGGGCCAAGAAGCGCATCTCCACCGACGCGACGCGCGGCGACATCGCCACCTTCGACGACCACCTCTGAGGCCCCGCACGCGCCACCTGCGCCGAACGCTCCGACCGCTCAAGATCGCGCATTAACCAGGAAATAGTGGCCTCCCACGACGCGGAGGCCACTATTTCCATGATGTTGCGCGATCTTGGGGCGGGGCGGGACGGGGGCGGGGGCGGCCGGGCGGCGCCCCCGGTACGCGTCAGGCGGTGTGGTCGACGACGACCTTGCCGAAGGCGTCGCCGGAGTGCAGTCGGGCGAAGGCGTCCTCGACCCGGCTGAACGGGATGACGCTGTCCACCACCGGGCGCACCTCGTTGTCGGAGCAGAACGCCAGCAGCTCGTACAGCTCGCCGGGGGTGCCCATCGAGCTACCCAGGATCTCCAGCTGCATCGCGAAGACCCGGCGCAGGTTGACTGACGGCTCGTGCCCGGCGGTCGCGCCGGAGACCACGATCCGGGCCATCGGCGCGGCCGACTTCAGCGAGTGGTCGAAGGTGGCCGCGCCAACCGTCTCGATCACCACGTCGACCCGCTCCGGGAGCCGGGCACCGGGCTCCACGGCGATGGCGCCGAGGGCCGAGATCCGGTCACGCTTGACGGCGTCGCGGCTGGTCGCGTACACCCGCTTGCCCATCGCGACGGCGAGCGCGACGGCCGCGGTGGCCACGCCACCGCCCGCGCCCTGGACCAGCACGCTGTCGGCGTCCGCGACGCGGCCCCTGGTGGTCAGCATCCGCCACGCGGTCAACCAGGCCGTGGGCAGGCACGCCGCGTCGGTCGCCGTCATGCCGTCGGGCAGCGGGATCAGATTCGATCGGGGTACGACCACCCGCTCGGCGAGCGTCCCGGAGAAGTGCTCGGAGAGGATGGAGACCCCGCGCGGGTCACCAGGTGTGACGACCACCGGGTACACGACCACCGGGCGCCCCTCCGGGTCCAGCCCGACCGCGTCGCAGCCGAGGATCATCGGCAGCTGGGCCTCGGTGAGGCCCACCCCGCGCAGCGACCAGAGGTCGTGGCGGTTGAGCGAGGTGGCCCGCAACTGCACGGTCACCCAGTCGTCGGCCGGAGGGGTCGGCTCGGGCCGCTCGCCGACGGTGAGCGCGGCGAGCGGGTCGGCGTCGTCGAAACGGGAGGCAAAGGCAGCACGCATGATCGGCACGGTAACAAGCTGAGCGCTCGTTAAGAAGCCGTGCGCACAGGCCGGCGGCGCACGCTGCGCCTGAGCGCCCCCGGCCCATGCCTGTGCACAGGCTGGCTATCGGCGGGCGACGCCGTCGCGGCGGGCGGCTTCGGCGACCGCCTCGGCCACGGCCGGCGCGACGCGCGGGTCGAGCGGGGACGGAACGATCGCGTCGGCGGTCAAGGAATCCGCCACCACGCCGGCGATGGCGTCCGCGGCGGCGACCTTCATCGCCTCGGTGATCCGGGTGGCACCGGCATCCAGCGCGCCGCGGAACACGCCGGGGAAGGCCAGCACGTTGTTGATCTGGTTGGGATAGTCACTGCGCCCGGTGGCGACCACCGCGACGTGCCGGGCGGCCACCTCGGGGTGCACCTCGGGGGTGGGGTTCGCCAGCGCGAACACGATCCCGCCGGGTGCCATCCGGGCCACCGCCGCCTCGGGGATCTGCCCGCCGGAGACCCCGACCAGCACGTCCGCGTCGCGCAGCGCCTCGGTGATGTCGCCCTGCCGGCCGTCGGCGTTGGTGCTCGCCGCCAGCTCGGCCTTGGTGCCGGTCAGCTCGGTGCGGTGCCGGCCGATGATCCCCTTGGAGTCGCAGACCACCACCTGGTCGGGGTTGACGCCCCCGGCGATCAGCATCTTCGTCACCGCCACCCCGGCCGCGCCCGCGCCACTCACCGCCACGCGCAGGTCACCGAGCTTGCGGTCGAGCAGCGTCGCGGCGTTGCGCAGCGCGGCGAGCACCACGATCGCGGTGCCGTGCTGGTCGTCGTGGAAGACCGGGATGTCCAGCGCCTCGTCGAGCCGACGCTCGATCTCGAAGCAGCGCGGCGCGCTGATGTCCTCCAGGTTGATCCCACCGAACGAAGGGGCCAGCGCCCGCACCACCGCGACGATCTCGTCCACGTCCTGGGTGTCCAGGCACACCGGCACCGCGTCCACCCCGGCGAACTGCTTGAAGAGCACCGCCTTGCCCTCCATCACGGGCAGCGCGGCCTGGGGGCCGATGTTGCCCAGCCCGAGCACCGCCGAGCCGTCGGTGACCACAGCGACCGTGTGCGACACCCAGGTGTAGTCGTCCACCAGGGCGGGGTCGGCGGCGATCGCCTCACACACCCGGGCCACCCCCGGGGTGTACGCCAGGGAGAGGTCCTCCCGGCTGGTGAGTGGCACGGTCGAGGTGACGGCCATCTTGCCGCCCCGGTGCAGCAGGAAGACGGGATCAGCGGGGTCCACGGTGGACGAAGACATGGTGGTGACTCCAGGATCTGTCGAGCAGATGTGAGGCGGCCCGCCCCGCCGCGAGGTGGGCGGCGAGCGGTGGCACGCGGTGCGGGGGGTCACCCGGGCACTTTCCGAGCATAGTGTCGGCACCACCCCTCGGATGTGAGCAGGGTCATAACTGGCGACGAGGTACCCGTCCGGGGCGCGGCCAGTAGCGGGCCACCACCCGTCCGCGTACGTCGGCCACCCCGTACGCCCGGGAGTCGTCGGTGATCAGGTCGTTGTCGCCCCGCAGCCACCAGCCGCCGTCCTGCGCACGGACCGCACGCTTCACCACCAGCAGATCGGGCCGGGTCCGGAAGACCGCCACCACCACGTCGCCGGGTCGGATCGGGCGGCCACCGGGGCGCACCAGCACCGCGTCGCCGTGCCGCAGCGTCGGGGCCATGGACGGGCCGGTAACCAGAACGGCGGCCAGTGGCCGCCGCAACCGGGGCACCTCAGCCGGGTGATCGGTGGCCACTGGTTTCACCTCCACCCGGTTCGGGGAGCATTCCCAGGAGTAATGTCGCCTTTGATCATCGCAAACTTCCCATGGAGGAACCTGATGCGACTTCCGCGCATCCTTGCGCCCCGCGTCACCGCGAGCGCTCACTGCGACCTGCCGTGCGGTGTCTACGACCCGGCTCAGGCCCGGATCGAGGCCGAGTCGGTCAAAATGATCTGCGAGAAGTACCAGTCGAACACCGACCCGGAGTTCCGCACCCGGGCCATCATCATCAAGGAGCAGCGCGCCGAGCTGGTCAAGCACCACCTCTGGGTGCTCTGGACCGACTACTTCAAGCCGCCGCACTTCGAGAAGTACCCGAACCTGCACAGCCTGTTCAACGAGGCCACCAAGCTCGCCGGCGCCGGTGGCGTCAAGGGCAGCCTCGACCCGGCCACCGCCGACAAGCTGCTCGCGAAGATCGACGAGATCTCGAAGATCTTCTGGGAGACCAAGAAGGCGTGACCTCACCGGTCATCCCGACGGTCCGGCCGGCACGTCCCGAGGACGTGCCGGCCGTCGTCGCCATGGTGCACGAGCTGGCCGAGTACGAACGCGCCCCCGAGCAGTGCCACCTCACCACCGACCAGCTGACTGCTGCCCTCTTCGCGTCTGCCCCGGCGCTCTTCGGTCATGTCGCGGTGGACGAGCACGACGAGCCGGTCGGCTTCGCGCTGTGGTTCCTCAACTTCTCCACCTGGGCCGGCGTGCACGGCGTCTATCTCGAGGATCTCTACGTCCGGCCGGCCGCCCGGGGCACCGGCGCCGGTCGACTGCTGCTCGCCACGCTCGCCGACATCTGCGTACGACGCGGCTACCAGCGGCTGGAGTGGTGGATGATCGACTGGAACCCGGCCGCCGGCTTCTACGCCTCGATCGGCGCCGAGCAGCTGACCGAGTGGGTTCCCTACCGGCTCAGCGGCGACGCGCTCCGCCAGCTGGCCGACCACGCCACCACCGCCGGCACGCGTACGGACGACTGACCGGGTAGAGTCCCCGACCGGGGGGATGAGGCGTGACTCAACTGACTGGCCAGCCAGCGACCGACGACGACGTGGTGCACCTCACGGTGCCCGCCGACGGCGGTTACCTCGGCGTGCTTCGTACCGCCACCGCCGGTCTCGCGGCCCGGTTGCAGTTCGCGCTCGACGAGATCGAGGATCTGCGGATCGCGGTCGACGAGGCGTGCGCCATGCTGCTGGCCATCGCCACCCGGGACGCCGAGTTGGAGTGCCGCTTCGCGGTCACCGAGGACGCGCTGACCGTCGAGGTGACAGTGCCGACGGTGCGCGGCGCGACCCTGCCCGCCGAGTCGTCCTTCGCCTGGAAGGTGCTCACCGCGCTGACCACCTCGGCGTCCGCCACGTCCGCCGACGGTCGGGCCACGATCGCGCTGCTCACCCGCCGTTCGGGCGGCTACTGACCGGCAGGACGCACCGGCGCGTTCACTCGAAGCCGAGGGCGCGGGTGGTCGGAGGGCAGATCAGCAGCCAGGCCACGCCCAGGCCGAGCGCCATCAGCGGCACTCCCAGCCAACCCAGCCCAGCCTGGATCATGAACCATCCGATCGGCAGCAGCATCAGCTGGAGGACGATCGCGGGGGCCCGTGCGCCCGCCTGACGGCGCAGCAGCGCGCGGCCCAGCGCCCAGAGCGCCACTGCCGCCCCGATGGCGAACACGGTCACCAGCAACGCCGCCAGCAGGTCGGTGCGGGTGGCCGTGAGGTCGGCCCAGACCAGCCAGACGGCGATCAGCCCGACGACGGCCGCCTCTGCCCACAGCAGCCGGACCGCCCAGCGGAGCGTGACGGGGATCGGGTCCGAGTCGATGGTCACGCGCGCCACGATACCCGGGCTGTCGGAAGGTACAGTGCCGCCCATGCGGGCCGTCCTGGTGGTCAATCCGAAGGCCACCACCACCAGCGAACGCAGCCGGGACGTGCTCGTCCGGGCGCTGCGCAGCGAAGTCGATCTCAGCGTGCGCTACACCCGTCGGCGCGGGCACGCCGTGGCGCTGGCCCGGGAGGCAGCTGCGGAGGGGGTCGACCTGGTCGTCACCCTGGGTGGCGACGGCACGGTGAACGAGGTGGTGAACGGCCTGATGACGGCCGAACCGCCGACTCGTGCCGGCGATGCCCCGATGGCCGAGCGACTGCCCGCGCTGGCGACCGTCCCCGGTGGCTCGACAAACGTGTTCGCCCGCGCGGTGGGTCTGCCTCGGGAGTGGCCGGAGGCGACGAGCATGATCCTGGAAGGGCTTCGGCTGGGCCGGAGCCGCACGGTGGGGCTGGGCCTGGCCGACGATCGCTATTTCACCTTCTGCGCCGGGTTCGGCCTGGACGCGGCGGTGATCCACCGGGTGGAGCAGGCCCGGCGGAAGGGGCGAGTGTCGACGCCGTCGCTCTATCTGCGTTCGATCATGAATCAGTACTTCCTCGCCTCGGACCGGCGGCATCCGGCGATCGTCCTGGAGCGTCCGGGCGAGCCGGCGGAGGCCGAGCTGGCCACCGTCATCATCCAGAACACGGCGCCCTGGACCTACCTGGGCGACCGGGAGGTCAACCCGAACCCGGCGGCGTCGTTCGACCTCGGGCTGGATGTGCTGGCGTTGCGTCAGCTCCGGGTGGCTAGCACAACACGGACAGTGACGCAGTTCCTGTCCCGGCAACCGAATCCGCGCGGCCGGCAGGTGTTACGACTCCATGACACGGCGGAGTTCACGCTGGTCTCCAGCCGCCCCCAGGCGTTCCAGCTCGATGGGGACTATCTCGGCGAGCGGGAGAAAGTCAGATTCACCTCCGTTCCGGCCGCA
The DNA here is from genome assembly GCF_040608575.1 of Micromonospora sp. NPDC005171. NCBI lineage: Bacteria > Bacillati > Actinomycetota > Actinomycetes > Micromonosporales > Micromonosporaceae > Micromonospora > Micromonospora sp. NPDC005171. The sequence goes on from NZ_JBEXIM010000012.1 coordinate 46,726, forward strand.
CTGAGAGTAATCTGCTAGGTCTCGGGGTACTGCCCTTGGTCGAAGCGGTGGCCACAACCGGCCGACACGGTCGCCGCCACACCGAGGGCAGGTGCCGGAAATGTCAGCAATGTCACGCGGACTGTACTATATTGATCCTCGACTGTGGCACGGCGGGTAACCAGGAAAGCGCTGGTATCCGGACAAATGGGTTGTGGTCTTGCTCACCGCCCGGAGTTTTTCCGAGCGTCACCCTTGACATCACGACTGTTCGTGAAAGTATTCACAAGCGAACTTGAGTTACCGGGACAGTGCCTGGATATGCTCGTCAGGTTGAGCTGTTCCAGCAGGTCCCCGGCACCAACTGCCTGCTCACGCACTGCCGAATGGACGGACGCTAACTGTCACCATCGGCACGCGGATGCATATAGGAAAAGCACGACCAAGCAATTGTTGCCACCCATCCAGAATGAGGAGTGTTGCCGCCATGGACTGGCGTCACCATAGTGTCTGCCGTGACGAGGACCCGGAGCTGTTCTTCCCGATCGGGACGTCCGGTCCGGCTCTCCTGCAGGTCGAGCAGGCCAAGGCCGTCTGCAGGCGCTGCTCCGTGACCGACCAGTGCCTGCAGTGGGCACTCGAGTCAGGTCAGGACGCTGGCGTCTGGGGCGGAATGAGCGAGGAGGAGCGGCGCGCCGTCAAGCGGCGCGGCGGTCTCCGGGTGCTGCGCGCTCACTCCGCCTGATCCCCAACGACACGCTGTACGCCCCGGTGGGTTCGCCCGCCGGGGCGTTCCGCTGTCCGGCACCGGATCACCCTGCCGGCACGGGTCAGCCCGTCGACGCCAGCACGGGCCGGTCGTCGACCCGACGCAGCACCAACTCCACCAACTCCGGCGCGTCGGTCAACGGCGCGGCGACCGCCACCGCGCCCGCCGTCACGGCCGCCTGGGTCACCGCGTCGTGGAACAGCCCCGGTGCCAGGAAGTACGCGGCCACCGCGACCCGGCGCGCGCCGGACGCCCGTAGCCGGGACACCGCCACGCCGGCCGCCGGTGGGGCCGCCGACGCGTACGCCACCCGGCAGGGCACCCCGAACTCCACGCCGAGCGCGTCCGCGACCCGGCCCACCGAGCGCCGCGCTCGGGCGTCCCGGGTGCCCGCCGCGGCCAGCACCAACGCGTCGAATCGGCCCGGACGCGTCTCACCCAGCCGACGGCACAGCCCGGCCAACAGCCCCGGATCGGTCGTGTCGTCCGCCGGGCCGAGCACATCGGTGACCCGTACCGTCAGCGGTGGCCCGGACCGCGCCGCCGCGGCGACCGCCGCCGGAATGTCCACCCGATGGTGGTAGGCGGCGGTCAGCAGCAGCGGCACCAGCACCGCCCGGCGGTGACCGGCCACGGCGAGGTCGCGCAGCACCTCGGTCGGCCCCGGGTCGGTGTGGTCCAGCCAGCTCGCAAACACCGGGGTGCCCGGCCGGGCCGCCGACACCGCCCGGGCCAGCGCCCGGGTGGCATCGGCCGCCCGTGGGTCACGGCTGCCGTGCGCGACCAGCACCACCGGGTCCGCCCCGTCGGCCACACCGGGGCCGGTCAGGGTCGTCCCCGGGGAGGTCAGACGTGCAGCCCGCACTCGGTCTTCTCGAACATGGCCCACCGGCCGGCCCGCGCGTCCTCGCCGGCCTTCGTACGGCGGGTGCACGGCCAGCAGCCGATCGACCCGTAACCCTGCTTGAACAGCTCGTTGACCGGCACGTTGAAGCGGGCGATGTAGGCGTCCACATCCTTCTGCGACCACGCCGCGATCGGGTTGACCTTGACCTTGCCGCGTCGCGCGTCGAAGGTCACCACCGGCGTGTTGGCGCGGGTCGGCGACTCGTCCCGACGGAGACCGGCGGCCCAGGCGTCGTACCCGGACAGCGCCCGCTCCAGCGGCTCCACCTTGCGCAACTGGCAGCAGTCGTCCGGCGACTTGTTGAACAGTCGTGGGCCGTACTGGCCGTCCTGCTGCCCCACGGTGAGCCGCGGCCGGATCGACCGGACGTTCACCGGGAGCGTCCGGGCCACCTCGTCGCGTACCCGCAGCGTCTCGGGGAAATGCAGGCCGGTGTCGAGGAAGACCACGTCGACTCCCGGAGCCACCCGGGACACCAGGTGCGCCAGCACCGCGTCGGCCATCGAGCTGGTGACGCAGAACCGGTCGCCGAAGGTCTGCGTCGCCCACCGGGCGATCTCCAGCGCCGGGGCGCCCTCCAGGTCCCGGGCGGCCTCCTCGGCCAGCGTGCGCAGCTCGTCCGGGCCGCGCCGGGACGGGTCGACAGGCGTCGGACCGCCCGGGCCGACCAGGCCCAGGCCGGCGGCGGACACCAGGCTCATCGGGTCACCGCCCGCGACAGCAGCCCGGTGAACTTCACCGAGAAGACCCGGGTGCAGGCGTGGCACTCCCAGGCGCCGTGCCCCGCCTCGTGCGGCCGTAGGTCCTCCTCGCCGCAGTACGGGCAGTACAGAGGTGCCGCTCGGTTCTCGCTGCTCACCGCAGTTCCTCCTCGTCGACTCTGATCACCCAGTTGGCGAACGTCTCGCCCTCGCTCCGACCGGCCAGGTAGCGACGGGCCAGCCGTTCCACGTACTCCGGAAGCTCCTCGGCGGTGGTCTTCAGGCCGCGCAGCTTGCGGCCGAAACCGGCGGTCTGTCCCTGGGCCATGCCCAGCCCGCCGCCCAGGTGCACCTGGAAACCCTCGACCTGTCGGCCGTCCGGGCCGACCACCAGTTGACCCTTGAGCCCGATGTCGGCCACCTGGGTGCGTGCGCAGGCGTTCGGGCAGCCGTTGATGTGGATGGAGATGTCCGCGTCGAAGTCGCGCAGCCGCTGCTCCAGCCGGGCCACCAACTCCTCGCCGCGGGCCTTCGTCTCGACGATGGCGAGCTTGCAGTACTCGATGCCGGTGCACGCCATCGTGCCGCGCCGCCAGGCCGACGGCCGGGCCTCCAGACCGATCCCGCGCAGCGCGTCGACAAGCGACTCCGTCCGCTCCGACGGCACGTCGAGCACCAGAAGCTTCTGGTACGGGGTGAGCCGCACCCGGTCGCTGCCGTGCGCCTCGACCACGTCGGCCAGCTGGCTGAGCTGTGCGCCGGAGACCCGCCCGACCACCGGAGCGGCGCCGACGTAGTGCCGCCCGTCGGCCTGCTCGTGCACGCCCACGTGGTCGATCGGCTTCGCCGGCAGCTCCGGGGCGGGGCCGTCGAGCAGCGTACGGCCCAGGTACTCCTTCTCCAGGACCTCCCGGAAACGCTCCACGCCCCAGTCGGCCACCAGGAACTTCAGCCGGGCCCGGTTACGCAGCCGGCGGTAGCCGTAGTCGCGGAAGATCCCGACCACGCCGGCCCACACGTCGGGGATTTCGGCCAGCGGCACCCAGACACCGAGCCGCTGGGCGAGCATCGGGTTGGTGGAGAGCCCGCCACCGACCCAGAGGTCGAAGCCGGGGCCGTGCTCGGGGTGGTCGACGCCGAGGAGGGCGATGTCGTTCGACTCGTACGGGGTGTCGACCAGCCAGGAGATGGACGTCTTGAACTTGCGGGGCAGGTTGGAGTACTGCTTGTCCCCGACGTAGCGGGAGACGATCTCGTCGATCGCCGGGGTCGGGTCGAGCAGCTCGTCGCGGGCCACCCCGGCGACCGGGCTGCCCAGCACGATCCGCGGGCAGTCGCCGCACGCCTCGGTGGTCTGCAGGCCGACCGACTCCAGCCGACGCCAGATCTCCGGCATGTCCTCGACCCGGATCCAGTGGTACTGGATGTTCTGCCGGTCGGTGATGTCGGCGGTGTCCCGCGCGAACTCCCGGGAGATGTCCGCGATCACCCGCAGCTGGGCCAGGCTGAGCTGGCCGCCGTCGATGCGGACGCGGAGCATGAAGAACTCGTCCTCGAGCTCGTGCGGCTCCAGCACGGCGGTGCGCCCGCCGTCGATGCCCGCCTTGCGCTGGGTGTAGAGGCCCCACCAGCGGAACCGGCCCCGCAGGTCCTGCGGGTCGATGGAGGCGAAGCCTCGGTGGGCGTAGATGGTTTCGATTCGAGCCCGCACGTTGAGCGGGTCGTCGTCCTTCTTGATCCGCTCGTTGGGGTTGAGCGGCTCGCGGTGGCCGAGCGCCCACTGACCCTCACCCCGTGGCCGGCGCGGAGCTCGGGTCGGGCGAGCCGTCGGGTCCTCGGAACGGGCCGGGATGCTGCTGACCGCCATCGCGGCGTCCTCCGTTGTCTGCTGTGCCTCTGGGTACGCGGGGCGCGGCGGCCGGCCCGGCGAAGCGGGCGGGACAACGGTGTCTTCAGACAGCCGGCGCGGAGCGCGCCCGAGACAGATTGGTCGGGCGTCGTCAGTAGGCCGGACAGATCGCGCTGCGCACGCGGCCGTAATCGACGTGGCGACGTGCCACGAAGCGGCGGACGACTGCGGCGGTCATGGGCTCATGCTGCCACACCCCATGGGGGCCGGCCAATGTCCGCGTGCTGGATCCCACATCACGGGCCGGAGGTCAGCCGACCAGTTGGTCACCAAGGACAGTTCGGGCAGAACGCACCGCCGGCCCCCGCTCGCGACGGGCGTGCTGACCGGTCGGTACGAACCCGGTCACCCCCTGCTGCCGGCTGACGCCCCTGCAGGGGGTGGCCGTGGCAGGCTCGAACCGTGGGGCAATTGTCCGAGATGTCGGCCGGGACGGCGTGGGAGCACCTGCGTCGACTGCCGGTCTGGCTCCTCCCGGCACTGTTGACACTGGCGGTGACAGTGACCGGGCTGGGCTCGGCCCAGCTCTGGCGCGACGAGTTGGCGACGTGGAGCGCGGCCACCCGGTCGCCCGGCGACCTGGCCCGGCTGGCCGGCACCATCGACGCGGCCACCGGGCCGTACTACCTGCTGATGCACGGCTGGACCAGGCTCTTCGGCGACTCCACGATCGCCCTGCGCGTGCCTGCCGTGCTGGCGATGACCGTGGCCGCCGGGCTGCTGGCCGTGCTCGGGGCGCGGCTCGTCGACCGGCGCGCCGGCCTCTTCGCCGGGCTGCTGTTCGCCGTGCTTCCCGGCACCTCCCGGTACGGGCAGGAGGCTCGGCCGTACGCGCTGGCCACCATGTTCGCCGTGCTCGCCACCCTGCTGCTGGTGACCGCGCTGCGTCGACCGAGCTGGCCCCGCTGGGCCGGTTACGCCGCCGCTGTCGCCGCCCTCGGGCTCTTCCACCTGATCGCGCTCACACTGCTCGCCGCCCACGCGCTGGTGGTCCTCATCGCCTGGTGGCGGGGCCCGGCCCCGGCCGGCATCGCCACCCCGGCGCACCTCGACGCCGAGCGGGACCGGCGGGTGTGGCGGTGGCTGGTCGCCGTGGTGCCGGTCGCGCTGCTGGCCGGCCCGCTGCTGGTGAAGGCCCGGACCCAGCAGTCCCGGCAGTTGAACTGGGTCCACCTGGCCCGGCTGGACGACCTGGCCGCACTGCCCGGTGGCGTCGCGCAGAGCGGTGTGGTCGGTGGCCTGCTGGTCGGGGTCGCCGCGCTGGGCGCGGCCCGACTCGGGCGACGCGCCCTGCTGCCGGTCGGCGCGGTGCTGCTGCCCGTGCTGCTGCTCTTCGCCGCCGGCACTGTCGTACCCCTGTGGGTGCCCCGGTACCTGGTCTTCGTGGTGCCCTTCGCGTGTCTGCTGGCGGGCGCGGCGCTGGCCGCCGTGGCCGCACCGGCCGCGCTCGTCGTGGTGGTGCTGGCCGGGCTGCTCGGCCTACCCGACCAGGCCGCGCTGCGACGGACCCACGAGTGGCCACGCAGCGCGCCGGTGGACTACGCGGGTGCGGCCCAGGTGATCGGCGACGGTCAACGCCCGGGGGACGCGGTGGTCTATTCGCCCCGGCACAGCTGGCTTTTCCTCGACCTCGGCATCGAATATCATCTCCGCAACCCGCCTCGCGACGTGCTGGTCACCGAGGACGAAGTCCGCCGTGGCGACCTGTGGGCCGCCGAGTGCCCCCAGCCAGCACAGTGCCTGGCCGGTACGACACGGGTCTGGCTCGTCGTCTCCGGCCGGCATGCCGCGCCGCTGGCCGCCGTGCCCGGCGCCAAGGGCGACGCTCTGCGCACGGACTTCACAGTCACCCAGGTCTGGCATCGCCCCGGCCTCACCGTCGCGCTGCTCACCCACCGTCCCGACCGCTGACCCACCGCCTGAGCCCGGTCGCCGCGTCGGGCCGGTGCCGCCCAGGGTCCGGGTGCGGCTCGGGCCCGGCGTTACCGCTTTGCCCGAAAGCGACTTCGGCCGCAGCGCGTCGAACGGCGGCCGGCACACCGGCGCGGGGGTCAGGCCTGCGAGCGGCCGTCGTGGGCGTTGCGGGCCAGCGGAACGACCAACATGGCCTCGGTGCCACCGTTGGCGCCGGCGCGCAGTTCGATGGTGCCGCGCAGCTCCCCGGTGATCAGGGCTCGAACGATCTGGAGACCGAGCCGGCTGCCGCGTTCGGCGTCGAAGTCCGGGGGTAGGCCGCGCCCGTTGTCGGTCACCGAGACGTGCAGCATCTTGCGAAACCGGTGCGCCGAGACCACCACCTCGGGTCGCAGTGCCGGGTCGACCTCGGGTGCGGCGACCGGGACCATGCCGGAAGCCGCGGGTACCGGCGCCTCCTCCGCCTCGTCGGCCGGCGGGAAGCCGTGCTCGACGGCGTTGAGCAGCAACTCGTTGAGGACCATCACCAGCGAGGTGGCGATCTCGGCCGGCAGTACGCCGAAGCTGCCCCGCCGCCGCATGCCGACGCTCACCTCGGTCGCCGCGACCTCGGTCGCCGCGCTGGCCACCCGGTCGACGATGCCGTCGAACTCCACCGCCTCGTCACTGGACATGGAGAGCGTTTCGTGCACCAGGGCGATCGAGGCGACCCGACGGACCGACTCCTCCAGCGCGACCCGGGCCTCCGGCATGGACACCCGGCGGGCCTGCAACCGCAGCAGCGCGGCCACGGTCTGAAGATTGTTCTTCACCCGGTGGTGGATCTCCCGGATGGTGGCGTCCTTGGTGATCAGCGCCCGATCCCGGCGGCGGACCTCGGTGATGTCCCGGACCAGCACCAGCGCTCCGATCGGCACCCCGGCCGGCATCAGCGGCAGCGCCCGGGTGAGCATCGTGGCACCTCGTGCGTCGATCTCCCGGCGGGGTGGCGCCTCACCGCGCAGCGCGGCCAGGATCCCGTTCGAGGCCTCGGTGCCGTCCAGCGGATCACCGGCCAGCCGGCGGTGCAGCCCGGCCAGGTCTTCCCCCACCAGGTGCGAGGCGTAGCCGAGCCGGCGGTACGCGGACTGCGCGTTCGGGCTGGCGTAGGTGACCTTTCCGCCGGCGTCGAGCCGGACCAGGCCGTCGCCGACCCGGGGGGCCGAGGTGGTCTCGCCCGGATGCCTCGGCGGCGGGAAGGTGCCGTCCGCGATCATCTGCGCCAGGTCGTCGGCGGTGGTGAGGTAGTTGAGCTCCAGCTGGCTGGGCGTACGCGCGGTGGAGAGGTTGGTGTCCCGTCCGACCACCGCGATCACCTCGCCGGCCTCCCCCTCGGCGGTACGCAGCCGGACGGGGATCGCCTCGTGCCGGGCCGGCACGTCGCCGTACCAGACCGGGTCGCCCTCGCGCCAGATCCGACCCTGGGAGTACGCCACCCCCAGGTGGGCCACCTCCGACCCGCCGACGATCCGACCCACCTGGTCGTCCTGGTAGGCGGTCGGCGCGGTGGTCGGACGGACCTGGGCGACGCAGAGGAACGTGCCGTCGGCGTCGACCGGCACCCAGAGCAGCAGGTCAGCGAAGGACAGATCGGAGAGCAGCTGCCAGTCGCCGGCGATCCGGTGCAGGTGGTCGATGTCGGCCGGACGGAGATGGGTGTGCTCCTCGGCGAGGTCGCGCAGCGTGGACACGGTGACCAGGGTGCCACGCCCCGCCTCACATCGTCGCGGTGACCTTCTTCAACCCGCGCGGCGCGTCCGGGTCCTCGCCCCGGGTGAGCGCCAGGGCCAGCGCCAACCGCTGCATCGGCAGAATGTCCAACAGCGGGGCGTACCGCTCGTCGACCTCGGGAACGGCCAGCCGGGTGGCGCCCGGCACGTCGGCGGAGCCGACCACCACGACGTCGGCGCGGCGTTCGCCGAGGCGGGGCAGCACCTCGCCCATCGACCGGCCACCGGGGCCGGAGCCGACCACGGCGAGCACCGGGACCTCCGGGTCGGTCATCGCGAGCGGGCCGTGCAGCAGGTCGGCGCCGGAGAAGGCGAGCGCCGGCAGGTACGAGGTCTCCATCAGCTTCAGCGCTGCCTCCCGGGCGGTCGGGTAGGCGTACCCGCGGCCGGTGGTGACCAGCTGACGGGCGAACCGGTAGCGCGGGGCGAGCTGGGCCGGGGTGCCGTCGGCCAGGGTGCGGGCGGCCAGCTCGGGCAGCGTGTCGAGGGCCTCCCGTTCGGCCTTCGGGAGCACGCCGTCACCGGCCCGGATCCCCTCCACGAGCATCAGCAGGGCGAGCAGCTCGGCGGTGTAGGTCTTGGTGGCGGCCACCGCCCGCTCGTGCCCGGCGGCGATGTCGACGCTCAGCTCGGCCACGTCGACGAGCGGCGAGTCGGGGGCGTTTGTCACAGCGAGGGTCAGTGCCCCGGAGGCTCGGGCGGCGCGCAGCACCTCGGCCAGGTCGGGCGAGCCGCCGCTCTGGCTGACCCCGACGACAAGCGCGTCGGACAGGTCGGGGCGGGCCCCGAACAGGGTGACGACGCTGGGCGAGGCGAGCCCGGCGGGCAGGCCGAGCCGGATCTCGGTCAGGTAGGCCCCGTAGAGCGCCGCGTGGTCGGAGGTGCCCCGCGCGGTGAAGACCACGTGCCGTGGCCGACGTTCGGCGATGACCGCCGCCACCCGGGCGATCTCGGCGGCGTTGTCGGCGGAGAGCAGGCGCGCATAGCCAGCCGGCTGCTCGTCGATGTCGGCGGCCATTCCAGCCCCTGCACGCGTCACGAACACTCCCCTCTTGCGCGGTTACCGCGCGGTTCCTGCTCAGTCTTGCACTTTTTAGCGTATCCAAGCAATCTAACGAGCACGAGTGCGCAGATGATCACCGAATGATCTCAATATCAACTACGCTTTCCCCGATGTACCCGGTCTAGCCCGCGACGAGAGGACGACGTGCCCGAGGGAACGGACGACCCCGCGCTCTCCGCCACGGAGGAGCTGGCGCTGGCCCGGCTGGCACTCGACGAGGGCGACCTGCACCACGCCGCCGGCCACCTCGCCGGCGCGTTGGCCCGCGCCCCCACCCTCCCGGAGGTGCACGAGACGCTGGCCCGGCTCGCCGCGACGGGGGGCGGTGGCCTCGACCTCTTCCCGATCAACCACCACACGTTCGTCGGTGCGGTGGTCGCCCGCGCCCACCTCCTCGCCACCGCCGGCCGTCCCGCCGAAGGGCTGGAGCTGCTGGCCGCTGCGACGGCGTACTCCCCCGGCACCGAGTGGGCCGGCGTGCCCTGGGTCACAGCGCCCGAACTGGCCGAACGGCTGGACCCGGAGCACATCGCCCGCGTCCTCATGCAGGTCTGCGCCGCGCTGCCCGACCCGGTGCCGCGGATCGGCCGGGCCCCGCTGACCCCGTACCTCACGCTCGCCCGCAACGCGGCCACCGTGCACCCCGAACACGGCCTGCTGCTGGGCGCGGCGTCCGCGCTGGCCCGGCGCCTCGGCGAGGTCCAGCTGGCGGTCCGCTGGGCCACCCGAGGGGTACGCGCACAGCCCTCGAAGATGGGCGAGGTGTGGCTCGGGTACGCGTACCGCAGCTCGGGCCGGACCCGTGACGGCCTGGCGGCCCTCGGTCGGGCCGTCGAGCTGGACCCCGACGACCTGGCGATCTACGCGGACATAGCCGGCACCCTGGCCGAGATCGGCCGGCTGGACGAGGCGTTGGAGTGGACCGAGCGGGCGCTGGCGCGCGATCCGTCGTTCGACTGCGCCGTGCACACCGCCCACCGCCTGCGGCACCTGCGCGACGGTGACCTCGCCCACCTGGTCGCGCTCGCCGACTTCGTGCGGGACCACCCGGACGACAGCCACGAGCACGGCGACCTGGCGCAGTGCTGCCGGGGCCGGCCCTGGCTCGGCCAACTTACCCCGGCCGGCGGGCCGCTGGTCGACGCGATGCGCCAAGCGGTGGCCGACGACGACAACGGTCTCGGCGGTGCCGTACGGCTACCCGCCGCCGCCCCACCGAGCGCGGTCGGCACGGCGATCTCCACAGCTCCCGGCCTGCGGATCGAGGTCGTCGGCGCGCCGGAGCCCGACCCGCGCGAGCCTCGGCGGGCGTCCGCTCAACGGTTGTGGCACTACGCGGACACGCTGCCCACGCCCGCGCTGGCGGCGCCCTCGGCGACGGCTGTCGAACGGATCGGGCAGATCGCCCACCCGGCATGGGCGCACCCACCGGCGGCGTACGACGCGGCGGTGGGCCTGGCCGGCCTCGACCTGGGCGACCTGCTCGGCCTGCTGGTGCACCCGCCGGCGGCGCCGGCCAACGCGGTGGGTCGGCTGCTGGCCGCGCACGACCCGTCGGTGTGGGTCCGTGGCGTGCAGGTGTGGGCCTGTCTGGGGCTGCTGCACCACCGCACCGACGAGCCGTGGGAGGGCTCGACCCGACGCCGGGTGCTGCTCGATCTGATCTGGGGCGTCGAGGACTGGGTCACCGAGGCGGCGCTGTTCGCCCTGGTCACCGCCGCGTGGGTGGACCCGTCGGTGCGGTCGGACGTGGCCCGGGTGGTGGCGGAACGGCTGGCCGACGCGGCTGCCGTGGCCCGCAGCCGACCGGTCCCGATCGCCGCCTCGCTGGCTCACCTGGCACTCGCCGCCCCGCAGCTGGACCCGGCGACGGCGGCACTGGCCGCCGAGTTGCTGGACACCCACTCCCCCCGGCTTCCCCGCCCCCGCAACCCGCTGCGCCGCCTCTGGCAACGTCTGAGCAAGGGAGCGCCGCGCCGACCGTGACGGTCGACGCGGCGCTTTGTCGCGGTTGGGTCAGGCGACCGGGGCCTTGCCGAGGGCGACCTCGGCGTCCTCCTCCGGGGTGGCCTGCGGCGGCGCCTCGTTCGCGGTGCGCAGCGGGATCTCCTTGATGAACCAGGCGAGCACCGGGATCACGATGGTGAACAGCACCGCCCAGAGGAAGACGTGCGAGATGGCGTCGGAGAGACCGCCGAGCACCGCCTCGCGCGCCTGGGCGGGCAGCTCCTTGAGCTTCTCCAGGTCCATCCCGGCGCCGGCCTCGCCGCCGCCGAAGGCCCGACCCCCCTCGGAGCTGGCCAGCCGGTTGGCGAAGATCGCACCGAACAGCGAGATGCCGAACGAGCCGCCGATCGACCGGAAGAAGGTGGCCGCGCCGCTTGCCGCGCCGAGGTCCTTCTGCTCCACGCTGTTCTGGGCGATCAGCATCGACGTCTGCATGAGGAAGCCCATGCCGACACCGAGCACGATCATGTACAGCGAGGACATCAGCTTGCTGGTGTCGGTGTCGAGCATGGACAGCAGTGCCATGCCCCCGGTCATCACCACGCCACCGATGATCGGGTACGCCCGGTACCTGCCGTTGCGGGTGATCGCCCGGCCGATGACCAGCGAGACGACAAGCATGCCGAACATCAGCGGCAGCAACAGCAGACCACTGTTGGTCGCCGACGCCCCCTGCACGGTCTGCTGGTAGAGCGGCAGGAAGTTCATCGCGCCGAACATCGCGAAGCCAAGCAGGAAGCCGATCACCGAGATCAGCGCGAAGTTGCGGTTGGCGAAGAGCGCCAGCGGCAGGATCGGCTCCTGGACCCGGCGTTCCACCAGGCCGAACGCCACCAACGCGACGACGGCCAGCACGGCCAGGCCGAGGATCTGCGGCGACGTCCAGTCGTACTCGTTGCCGCCCCAGGTGGTGATGAGCACGATCGCGGTGATGCCGACCGAGAGCAGCCCGGCGCCGAGCCAGTCGATCCGGTGCTCGGTGCGGTACTTCGGCAGGTGCATGGTGGTGATCAGCACGAGCAGCGCGATTCCGCCCAGCGGCAGGTTCACGTAGAACGCCCAGCGCCAGGAGAGGTGGTCGGTGATGAATCCGCCGGCCAGCGGGCCGGCGACCATGGCGATGGCCATGATGCCGGCGATCATGCCCTGGTAGCGCCCGCGCTCGCGCGGCGGGACCAGGTCACCGATGATCGCCATCACGCCGACCATGAGGCCGCCGGCGCCGAGGCCCTGCACGGCCCGGAAGGCGATGAGCTGGACCATGCCGTCCTCCGGGCCGCCGAGCATCCCGGAGCCGGCCATGCCACAGAGGGCGGAGCCGACCAGGAAGACGACGACCGAGGTCAGGAAGACCGACTTGCGGCCGTAGAGGTCACCGAGCTTGCCCCAGATCGGGGTGGAGACGGTGGTGCCCAGGACGTACGCGGTAACCACCCAGGTGAAGTGGTTGAGCCCGCCGAACTCGCCGACGATCCGCGGTAACGCGGTGCTGACGATCATATTGTCGAGCATCGCGAGCATCATCGCGATCATCAGCCCGAACAGCACGACCCGGATGTTGGTGGGTCGCGTGCCGGCCTGGGTTGCCTGAGTCATGGGTAAGCTCCCCCCGAGGATTGCCTTACTTACTTGCCGCCCGGCTAGTCACCTTACTAGCCGCACGGTAAGTTGGGTACAAGCAACGGTCAAGCCATTTGGAGGGCGTGAGTGAGCGAGAGCACAGGCGGCGGAACGCGGGAACGGATCAAGGCCGTCGCGCTCGAACTCTTCACCGAGCAGGGGTACGAAAAGACCTCGCTCCGGGAAATCGCCGAGCGCCTCAACGTCACCAAGGCCGCGCTCTACTACCACTTCAAGAGCAAGGACGACATCGTCGCCAGCTTCGTCGAGGACCGGCTGGAGCGGATGGACGCGCTGACCACCTGGGCCGCCACCCAGCCCGCGACCCTGGCCACCCGCCGCGAGTTGATCTCCCGGTACGCCGACACGATGTTCGACGGCACCCAGCCGTCCGTGATGCGCTTCTTCGAGCAGAACCAGACCGCGCTCAAGAGCCTCTCCTCCGGCCAGAAGATGCGCGGCCGGATGATGGAGCTGGCCGGGGCGCTCTGCCGGGGCGACGACTCCCCCGCCGCCCAACTACGCGCCGTGCTGTCGCTGTTCGCGGTGCACACCAGCTGGTTCGCGGTCCGCGCCCCGCACATCACCGACGACGAACGCCGCAAGCTCGCCCTGGAGGTGGCCGACGAGCTGCTGGCCGCCATCGGCACGCAGCCCGACGCCTGACCGGGCGTTGTCGTTCCGGCCCGGGGCTCGTCGGTCGGCGGCGCTCAGCCGCGGGCCAGCTCCAGTCGCAGGCCGAGCAGGTCCACGCCCGGCGCCGGCGACCAGTCCTTTTCTGGCGAACGGACGAACCCGCGCCGCGAGTAGAGCCGGTGCGCCGGATCGGCCATCCCGGCCCGCACGCAGATCACCACAGCCGTGCAAGCCAACTCGGTCGCCCGGTCGACACACGCCTCGACCAGCGCCGCACCCACACCGCGGCCCTGAGCGCCCGGGTCGACAGCGAGCATCCGGAACTCCGCCTCGCCCGGCCCGGACAGCTCGGCGAACGGGGTCCCCGGCAGCACGAACGTGACCGAGCCGAGCACCGCCCCGGTCACCTCGTCGACAGCGACCAGCACCTCGCCGCTGGCCGCTCGGGTCGACACGTCGGCCAGCACCTCGCCGTACCCGTGTTCGCCCTTGAGCTGGCCGTCCGCCTCGTACGCGGCCACCGTCAGCCGGGCCACCGCCGGGAAGTCGGCCAACTCGGCCGAACGGACCCGCAACCCGGTCAAGCGATCACCGCGATCAGGTCACCGTCCTGCACGACGTCGCCCTCGTTGACGACAAGCTGCTGGAGCACACCGTCGGACTCGGCGACGACCGGGATCTCCATCTTCATCGACTCGAGGATCACCAGGGTGTCACCCTCGGCCACCGTGTCACCCGCTGTGGCGACGACCTTCCAGACGTTGGCCACCATCTCGGCGCGGATCTCCTCGGCCATGTCCAGGCCCTCCCTCTTCGCGACGTGCCTGCCGATGTATCCAATCATGCGTCGACAGGTGGTGGGCGCGCAGCGGCACAGCCGGGATGGCAGGCCCGCCCTGGGGAAGGCGGCGGGTGCCGACCGCACTACCATCAGCGGGTCGGACCCGACGCCGGACCGCCGGTGGCCGCATCGGCGCCGAGGTCGTGCGCAGGACGGATCCGACCCAATCACGAGGAGGTCAGCATGGCGAAGAAGTCCCGGAAGAAGAAGGCTCGTAAGAAGAGCGCCGCGAACCACGGCAAGCGTCCCAACTCCTGAACGGGTCGGCGGGCCGGTTGCCCGTCGCCGCTCAGCTCGACCCGGCCGAGGCCGGGTACACCGGTGGCCCGGGTCGACATCGACCCGGGCCACCGGTGTAGCCAGCTCGTGCCGACGCTCAATCGTCGTCGGCCAGCTCAGACGCTCAGTCGGCCAGCTCACGGGAGTCGCTGGTCTCGAAGACCACCAACTCGGTGAGCTTGACCCTCAGCCGCTCGCGCAGCTCGTCCGGCGCGGTCTCGTTGCCACAGCAACGCGCCACCAACGCCCGCACCTCCTGCTCCAGCCCGTACTCGCGCAGGCAGGGCCCGCACTCGTCCAGGTGGTGCCGGATCAGCGACCGGCGCTCATCGGCGCACTCCAGATCCAGGTAGAGATACACCTCCGCGAGCACTTCGCGGCAGTCCGTCTCGTGCGGCTCCCCACAGCTCACGTCACACCTCCCGGCCGGCAGCGGCGGTCGAGCCCTTCGCTGAGCGGGCAGCGCTGAAGCCCCGCTCCCCCGCGTAGCGCTCAAGCAGCTTGCGCAGATTACGACGGCCCCGGTGCAGACGCGACATCACGGTGCCGATCGGCGTGCCCATGATGTCCGCGACCTCCTTGTAGGAGAAGCCCTCGACATCGGTGAGGTAGACGGCCAGGCGGAACTCCTCCGGCAACTGCTGGAGGGCCTCCTTGACGTCACTGTCCGGCAGCCGGTCCAGTGCCTCCGTCTCGGCGGAGCGCAACCCGCTGGAGGTGTGCGACTCGGCCTCGGCGAGCTGCCAGTCGGTGATCTCCTCCGTGGGCGCCTGGATCGGCTGGCGCTGCCGCTTTCGGTAGGAGTTGATGTAGGTGTTGGTCAGGATCCGGTAGAGCCAGGCCTTCAGGTTCGTGCCCTGCTCGAACTGGTGGAAGGCCGCGTACGCCTTCAGGTAGGTCTCCTGGACCAGGTCCTCGGCATCCGCCGGGTTGCGTGTCATCCGCAGCCCAGCAGCGTAGAGCTGATCGACGAATGGCATCGCGTCCCGCTCGAATCGGGCCCTGCGCTCGTCCGTCTTCTCGGTGGTCAACCGCACATCCCCTCGCGTCGGATGCTTTCCCGCCGAGGATACGCGCACGGACCTGCCCGCAGATTCACTTCCGGCTGGTGTGCCCGTGCTCACCGCACCCACCCCGCCCGGTCCCGCCGCCGCGGGCCATTCCGGGCCATCCAGCAGCCGCTTCAGCTGCCGGGCGTCCCGCTCGTCCCGTTCCAGGCTTCGTGTCTCGGTTGGCACCGGTCACCCCCCTCGCAGAAAAGTCGTCCGGGGGTAGTAACGCAAGATGACCACTGGGGCATTCCGGCCGGCCCTCCCGTTCCTGGTCCCGGCCCCGACGGCGGCCGGCGCTGGGACCAGGAAGGGCCTGGGAGGACTGGTGTCACTGGCCCCGATCGGGCCGGCGGCACCATCGGATGCAACGACCAGTGCCCAGCGCCGGAAACGGTCGTCCCGGCGAGCCGGCCACGACGGGTCAGTCGGCCGCCCAGCCCTGGGCGGACAGCCAGTCGCGGACGGCGGCGGCGGTGCCGGCCGGATCCCGGCGCAGATCGTGCGTCTCACCGGGACGGCTCACCACCTGCACGGCCGGCCCCGGCTCCGGCGTCCCGAACGGGTCCCGGTCGCCGTTGACGACCAACGTCGGCAGGCCGGTGCCCAGTTCGGCGGCCCGCGAACGTTCCGGCCGGCCGGGTGGGTGCAGCGGAAAGGCCAACGCGACCACGCCCGCCGCGCCCACCGCACGCGCCGTCCGGCAGGCCACCCGTGCACCACTGGAACGCCCACCCACCACCACCGCCGGCACGTCGGCGTGCCGCTCGCGCAGCACGGCGAGCACCGCGGCCCAGGCCTCGTCGAGGTGACCTGCCGGTGCCGGCGCGCGTCGACCGGCGACCCGGTAGGGCTGGGTCACCCGGACCACCGCCAGGCCGGCTGCGACCGAGGCGTCGCGGACCGCGAGCAGGTCGGGCGCGTCGACGCTGCCGCCCGCACCGTGCCCGAGGACGAGCAGTGCGGTGGCCGGGCGGACCGGCAGGTCGGTGTCGATCCGCGCCGGACCGCGCGGGGTGTCGATCTCGTTGCTGGATGGCACCGGCCTATTCTGCGCCGCTGGACGGGCGACCGGTGCGAACCGGGCCGCCGATCAGCTGAGCGGGACCAGCACGAGCAGGCGATCGCGCACCGGCGGGCCGGCGTCGTCGATGGCGTCCGGGTCGGGCTCGACCTCGCCACGCCAGGCGACAAGCATCGCCCGTCGTTCCCGCGGCGTGGTGCCACCCCACACGCCGTGGCAGTCACCGACGTCGAGTGCCCAGGCCAGGCAGGACCCCTGGACGTCGCAACTGCGGCACAGCGCGACGGCGGCGTCCGCCGGCTCGTTCGGTGCCGGAAAGAATGTCTCCGGATCGACGCTCTGGCAGGTCCCTCTGGTACGCCACGCGTCGTCCTGTCGCCGTTCCCGCACGGCCCGCAGCAGTCGCGGATCTCGCCGCGCCGCCGCCACCTCGTGCGGGCGCGGCATACGTGCCCGTGTCATCCACCCACCTCCCCCGTGGGACCGGCAAGCACCATGGACGTCGTCCGCCCCGTGCGGATCGACTGCCACTACCGGCGCTGTGTTCTATCGCACTTCACAACACCGGGACAAGGGTCTGCCGGGAACCTGACTGAACAGCCAGGAGACGAATCGGCGAAACCCTGGCAAATCGGCAGCCGACGATGCACGGGCGTCAGAACAGTGGCAACTCCTGTGGTGTCACAGTCGGCGGTACCGCCACCCGGGCGGTCAGTTGCGGCCCGTCGTTGCGAACGTCCCCCACCGCAGCACCCACCGGGCGGATCTCCAACCCCGCCAACTGCTCCGCCGACGCCGGAGTGAGCAGCCGCCCCGGCTCGTCGGTCGGCGCCAGCCACGACGACCAACGCTCAGGTGGCAACAGCACCGGCATCCGGTCGTGCACCTCGGCCAGGTCGCCGAGCGCCGCGGTGGTCAGCACGCTGAAGGTGAGCCGGGTCTCGGCGTCGGACTTCCAGACCGACCAGATGCCGGCCAACGCGAGCACCGAGCCGTCCCGGGGGGTCATGAAGTACGGCTGTCGTCCGCCGTCGGGCAGCCGGACCCACTCGTACCAGCCGTCGGCCGGGACCAGGCAGCGGCGACGGGAGAAGGAGTTGGCGTACGCCCGGCTGGTGGCCACCGTCTCCGCCCGCGCGTTGATCATGCGGGCGGCTCCCGAGGCGGACCGGGACCAGTGCGGGAGAAGCCCCCAGCGACCGACGCAGAGACTGCGGTGCCCCTCCGGAGTGACCCGGACCAGCGGCACCGGATCGGTCGGCGCGACGTTGTGATCCGGTCGCACCAGGCCCTCGGAGTCGTCGGACGACTCGAACAGCGCGCTCAGCTCGCCGGAGCTCCGGGTCGTCGCGTACCTGCCGCACATGGGGCACACGCTAACGCGTCGGAGGCCCCTTCGGCTGTCCCGCCAACCGGGAGTCCGAACGCCGGGCGCCGCCACCTACCGGCCGACACGGCAGAATGTAACCGTGGGGAACCTGACCGCGACCCGGCCGCCGCAGCCGTGGACCGCACCGACCGCATCCGACCCGGTGGCGGCGACGCTGCGCCTGCCCGGTTCCAAATCGATGACCGCCCGCGCCCTGGTGCTCAGCGCGCTGGCCGCCGGCCCGTCGACGCTGGCCCGGCCGCTGCGCGCCCGCGACACCGAGTTGATGGCCGCCGGCCTGCGGGCGATGGGCGCGCACGTGTCGATCAGCGACGACGAGCGCTGGCTGCTCCGGCCGCACCCGCTGGTCGGCCCCGCGCACGTCGACGTGGGGCTGGCCGGCACCGTGATGCGGTTCGTGCCACCGGTGGCCGGCCTGGCCGACGGGCAGGTCACCTTCGACGGTGACCCGTACGTCCGCACCCGGCCGCTCGGCCCGCTGGTCGGCGCGCTGCGCTCGCTGGGTGTCCGGATCGACGTCACCGGCACCGGCAGCCTCCCGCTGACAGTGCTCGGCACCGGCCGGATCGCCGGGGGCGAGGTGGTGATCGACGCGTCCGCCTCCAGCCAGCTCGTCTCCGGGTTGTTGCTGGCCGCCCCGCGCTTCGACCGGGGCGTGGTGGTACGCCACGTCGGCCCGCCGGTGCCCTCCGCGCCGCACCTTCGGATGACTGTGCAGATGCTGCGGGCCGCTGGCGCGGCGGTCGACGACAGCACCCCCGACGTCTGGGCCGTCGAGCCCGGCCCGCTCACCGGGCGCGGCTGGGACATCGAGCCGGATCTCTCCGGCGCCGTGCCGTTCTTCGCCGCCGCCCTGGTCACCGGCGGCGAGGTGACGCTGCAGGGTTGGCCGCACAGCAGCACGCAGCCGGTCGAGCAACTCCGCTCGCTGCTTCAGCGGATGGGGGGCGAGGTCACCCTCTCCACCAACGGGCTGACCGTCCGCGGCACCGGCGTGGTGCACGGTCTGACCGCCGACCTCTCCGACGTCGGCGAGCTGACCCTCGTGCTGACCGCGCTGGCCATGCTGGCCGACTCGCCGTCGGTCTTCACCGGCGTCGGGCACATCCGCGGCCACGAGACCGACCGACTCGCCGCACTCGCGCGCGAGTTCGGCGGGCTCGGGGCGGACATCACCGAGACACCGGACGGGTTGGAGATCCGACCCCGACCGCTGCGCGGCGGGGTCTTCCGCACCTACCACGACCACCGGATGGCGCACGCCGCCGCGGTGGCCGGGCTCGCCGTTCCGGGCATCGACGTGGACGACGTGGGGTGTACCTCCAAGACCATGCCCGAGTTCCCGGCACTATGGTCAGCGATGGTGACCGGCAAGAGCTGACGCGAGAAGAGGACAGGTCCTGGCGACCAGACGGCGGGAGTACGACGAGGACGACGTACGGGTCCGGCCCGGTAAGTCGTCGCGCCCGCGTACGCGCACCCGCCCGCAGCACGCCGACGCTGTCGACGGGTTCGTCATCGCCGTCGACCGTGGGCGCTACACCTGTGTGCTGTCCGGGGCCGAGCGCGGCGTGGTCGGCGCCGAGCTGCCCACTGTCACCGCGATGCGGGCCCGCGAGTTGGGCCGCAAGTCGGTGGTGGTCGGTGACCGGGTCAGCCTGGTCGGCGACACGTCCGGCGCGGAGGGCGCGCTCGCCCGCATCGTCCGGATCGCCGAGCGTCGCTCGGTCCTGCGTCGCACCGCCGACGACGACGAGACCACCGCCGAGGGTCGGCTGGAACGCGTGGTGGTGGCCAACGCCGACCAGTTGGTGATCGTCAGCGCGTTGGCCGACCCGCCCCCGCGCACCGGGTTCATCGACCGCTGCCTGGTGGCCGCGTACGACGCGGACGTCGAGCCGCTGCTCTGCCTCACGAAGGCGGACCTGGCCGGGCCGGAGGAGGTGCTCGGTTACTACACCGAGCTGGAGCTGCCGTACCTGCTCAACCGCCCCGACTCCGACCTCGACGCGCTCCGCGCGCTGCTCAGCGGCAAGGTGTCGGTGCTGGTCGGGCACTCCGGGGTGGGCAAGTCGACCCTTGTCAACCGCCTCGTTCCGGACGCGCTGCGCGCGGTGGGCGTGGTCAGCGCGATCGGCCGGGGTCGGCACACCTCGACCAGCGCGGTGGCGCTGCGGCTGCCACCGGTGCCCGGGGTCGACACCGACCCGGGCTGGATCATCGACACCCCCGGGATCCGCAGCTTCGGGTTGGCGCACGTCTCGGCCGACAGCCTGCTGCACGGTTTTCCGGATCTGGTCGAGGGCACCGTCGACTGCCCGCCGAACTGCCCACACACTGCCGACGAGGCCGAGTGCGGGCTGGACGCCTGGGTGGCCGCCGGTAAGGCCGACCCGCGCCGGCTGGCCTCGTACCGTCGCTTGCTCGCCTCCCGTGCCGGCGAGGGTGACTCGCGCGGCGACAGCGACCAGCGCGGCCCCGGCGAGGGTGACCGGCGCGGGCCCGAGGAGTGACCCGACGGGCGTGGGCTAGGTTGCCGGCATGACCGGGTACGCCGACGACCTCGCCCTCGCCCACCTGCTCGCCGACCGGGCCGACGCCATCGCCACGGCCCGGTTCCGCGCGCTCGACCTGCGGGTCGAGGCGAAGCCCGACCTCACACCGGTCTCCGACGCGGACACCGCAGTGGAGCGGGAGATTCGCGCCCTGCTGGCCGAGCACCGGCCGGCCGACGGGCTGCTCGGTGAGGAGTACGGCGCGCAGCCGTCCGCCGACCCGAACGGCCGCCGGTGGATCATCGACCCGATCGACGGCACCAAGAACTTCGTCCGCGGCGTGCCGATCTGGGCCACGCTGATCGCGCTCTACGACGGCGATCGACCGGCGGTCGGCGTGGTGTCCGCACCGGCGCTCGGGCGACGCTGGTGGGCCAGCGCGGGCGCGGGCGCGTACGCCGGGCCGGGCCCCGCGGCCGGTGAACGGATCGGCGTGTCCGCGGTGCGCGGGATCCCCGATGCCAGCTTTTGCTACTCGTCGCTGGACGGGTGGGAGAGCGCTGGGCGGCTCGACGCGGTGCTCGACCTGATGCGGGACAGCTGGCGCACCCGGGCGTACGGCGACTTCTACGGTTACATGCTGCTGGCCGAGGGGGCACTCGACGTGATGGCGGAGCCGGAGCTGTCGCTGTGGGACGTGGCGGCGCTGGTGCCGATCGTCACCGAGGCGGGTGGCACGGTCACGGATCTGGCCGGACAACCGGCCCCTGCCGGCGCTCCGGGCACCGACAGCAGCGTGGTGGCCACCAACGGTGTGCTGCACGCCGACATCCTCGCCCGCCTCACTCGACCAGCCGAGCGCTGACCCCCGTCAACCTCTATCCTCGCCAGGTGGTCTCCTCCGGTTGGTGCTTTCTCGCGGCGATGATCGTCGCGTACGGCTTCGCCAACCTGCTCCAGTCGGTGGCGGCGGCCCGCACCACTGTCCATCACACCTTCGATCCGGGCCTGCTGCTGCGCCTCGCCGGGCACCGGACGTACCTGGTCGGCCTCGGCTGCCAGATCGGCGGCTTCGTGCTCGCCTTCCTGGCCCGGCGGGACCTGCCGCTGTTCCTCGTGCAGGCCAGCGTGGCCGCCGGGCTCGGGGTGACCGCCATCCTCGGGGTGCTGGTGCTGAAGTGGCGGCTGCCAGCGGCGGAGGTGGTGCTGCTGGCGCTGCTCTTCGCCGGGATAACCGCGCTGGTGCTGTCCGCCCGGCCGGCGCCGTCGAAGCAGCTCGGCACCGCCGGCTCGATCGCCCTGCTGGTGGCGCTCGGCGTGATCGCGGTGCTCGGCTTCTTCGCCGTCCGGCTGCACGGGGCGCCGGGTTCGGTGGCCCTCGGCTCACTGGCCGGGCTGGCGTTCAGCTCGGCCGCGGTCGCCGCCCGGCCACTGGCGTCCGCGCCGTCCGCCGAGGCGTTCCTCTCCCACCCGCTGTTCTATCTGCTGATCGCCCACTCGATAGTGGGTCAGCTGCTGCTCGGTCTGGCCATGCAGCGCGGCTCGACGACCGCCGCGGTGGCCGCGATGGACGCCGCCGGCGCGGTGCCGGCCGCGATCGTCGGCCTGCTGCTGCTCAACGACAAGATCTGGCCGGGGCGGGAGTGGCTGGCCGCGGCCGGCTTCCTGGTCACGCTGGCCGCGGTGATCGGCCTGACCCGGTACGCCGAACCGCAGCAGCACCGGTCGGTGGCACGCCGTCGGGACCCCGCCATGGTCGGTGCCGGCCGGCCGGGCTGACCATCCGACACCGCACCACGGCAGCGATGCCGCTGGACCGCCCGCTCAGGCCTCGACCGGCTTGCGGCGGCTCACCACCCGCTCGTAGAGACGCTCCAACGCACCGGCGGTCCGCTCCCAGGTGTAGCTGCTGCGCACCCGGTCCACCGCGGCGTGCCCGTACGCGAACCGACCGGCGTTGTCGGCGAGCAGCCGGCGTAGCGACACTCCGAGTGTCCGGACGTCACCGGGGGGCACCAGACGGCCGGTGACCTCGTCGACGACGGCGTCCGCCAGGCCGCCCATCGCGTAGCCGATCACCGGCACCCCGCAGGCCATCGCCTCCAGTGAGACCCGCCCGGCGGAGGAGTAGTGCGGCGTGCAGGCGACCACGTCCGCCGACCGGTACCAGGTGGCCATCTGGTCGTGTGGCACCGCCCCGACGAGTCGTACCTGGTTGACGACGCCGAGCTGTTCGGCCAGTTCACGCAGCCGTCGCGCCTCGGCGTGGTTGGTCAACTGGTCGGCCGGCGGCCCGCCGGCAATCACCAGCTCGGCGTCACCGACCAGCCGCATCGCCCGGATCAGGTCCTCCTGGCCGTGCCCGGCGGCGAGCGAGCCCACCGAGAGGATGCGGGGTCGCTGTTCGCGCGGCGCGGCCTCGCCGTCGGGATGGAACAGGTCGATGTCGACGCCGGCCGGCACCAACGCGACCGAACTGCGTTGCAGACCCATCCGGGTCAGCTCGTCGACCTCGTCGTTGGACTGGGCCACGGCGATGTCGACCGCCCGGGTCAACGCGCGCTCCAGCGTGATCCGCTGGCCCGGCCCGTCGTAGTGGCCGCCCAGGTGACGCAGCTGTTCGATGCCGAGCGAGTGGAACGTCTGCACCACCGGGATGTCGGTCTCCCGAACCGCGTGTGCGGCGGCCAGGCCACCGACCCAGTAGTGGCCGTGCACCACCTCGGGCCGCCAGGCACCCGACCACTCGTCGGCCAGCCAACGGCCGACCTCCGTCACGTACGGGATCAGCTCGGCGGTGGGTAGTGGGGTGGGCAGGCCGGCGGGCACCTGGTGCACCTGGTAGCCGTCGACGGTCATCGTCGCCGGTGGCGTCGGGTCGTCCCGGCGCACGTAGAGCCGGACGTCATGGCCTCGCTCGGCCAGCTCGGCGGCGACCCGAGCGATGTGCTGTCGGGTGCCGACCGGCGGGCCGTCGGCGTGGCGGTAGGAACTGGCGTGCGCGCAGACGAGGCCGACGCGCATGGGTCACCTCCCTGCGATCTTTCCTCGGCGGTCCTCCCGGTCAGAGCGTCCCATTAACCCCGGGACGCTGAGCCGAAACCTGGCAGATCAGGAAGAGTCCGCGCGAGTGCCACCGACACTTGCGCCACGGCAAGCACAGGCGGCACACACCAGCAGGGTTCGACGATGATCGACAAGCCGTCATCGGTGTGACCAGGCCCGGCCGGGGGTACCGCTCAGGAATGCCGCTGACCCGCAGTCTCGACGATTCGACCGTGGTGATCACCGGCGCGTCCAGCGGGATCGGCACGGCGACCGCGTACGCACTGGCCCGCCGGGGTGCCGCCGTGGTGCTGGCCGCCCGCAGCGAGCCCGCCCTGCGCCAGGTCGCGCAGCGCTGCCGGGAGTTGGGCGGTCGGGCGCTGGTCGTACCGACCGACGTGACCGAGCTGGAGTCGGTGCGGCGGCTGGCCGATCAGGCGGCGGCCGAGTTCGGCCGGATCGACGCCTGGGTGAACAACGCCGCGGTGAGCGCCGTGGGTCTGTTCGACGAGATACCGGTAGCCGAGTTCCGCCGGGTGCTGGAGGTCAACCTGCTCGGGGCGGTGCACGGCATCAAGGCGGCCCTGCCCTATCTGGGCGCCGCCGGTGGCGGTGTGCTTGTCAACAACGCCTCGGTGTTGGCCGAGGTGGCCATGCCCTACCAGTCGGCGTACAACGCCACGAAGCACGGCATCCGCGGGCTGGCCGACACCGTCCGACAGGAGCTGCGGGTCACCGGCCGGGGCCACATCTCCGTCTGCACGGTGCTGCCGGCCACGATCGACACCCCGTTCTTCCGGCACACGGGCAACCACAGCGGGCGGGAGCTGGTGCCGCCTCCTCCGATCTACCCGCCGGAGGTGGTCGCCGAGACCATCGTCCGGCTGCTGCGCCGGCCCCGCCGCGAGGCGTACGCCGGCGGCGCGGCCCGGCTGATCGGTCTGCAGTGGCGACTGGCGCCCGCGCTAGTGGAGCGCACCCTCGGCTGGTACGCCCACCGCACCCAGTTCGGCCCGGGCGCCCGGGTGGACAGCAGCGGCAACGTTTTCCACGCCGACGGCCAAGCCCGCCGGGACGGTGGCTGGGACGGTCGACGTCGGCAGTTGGTACGGATGACCGCCGCGTTCGGTCTGGCCGCCGCCGGCACCGCTGTCGGCACCCTTGCGGCCATCAACCGCCGCTCCCGGTCGGACCGCTGATGGCCGATGTCGAGCGCCCAAATGCGCTGACCGTCACCGGCGCGCACAATGGGGCGATCATGTCGAGCTGTCTCGTGGAAACCGACGAGTGGTCAGCTGTGGTCCGGCTGACCGGTGTGCTCGACGCCGCCGGCGCCGAGGCGGTACGCGGCGCGCTGCTCGCCCGCCTGGTGGACCGGCCCGGTCCGGTGGTGGCGGACGTGACCGGTCTGCGGGTCGTCGACTCGGCCGGGCGCGGCGTCTTCGCCGACGTCCGTCGGGAGGTCGCCGACTGGCCCGCAGCGGATCTGCTGCTGTGTGACCCGGCGGTCGACGGGCCCGCCCACCCGGACGCCGCGCTCGCCGGCGTGCCGGCCTGGCCGACGCTCGACGAAGCGCTGGCCGCTGTAGCGGCGACGCCTCTGGCGGCGGTGCTCACCGTCGACCTGGACCCAGCGGTGGGAGCCGCCCGGCAGGCTCGCGAGCTGGTCACCACCGGTTGCGAACGCTGGGGCATGCCGACGCTCACCGACCCGGCGTGCATTGCGGTCACCGAAATGGTCAACAACGTGGTGGCGCACGCCCAGACCCCGATGACGGTTCGGCTGGCACCGCAGGAGAGCACTCTGCACCTCGCGGTTCGGGACCACTCCCCGCGTCGGCCGATGTTCGCCGGGATATCCCCGCCGAACCGGGCCGGCGGTCGGGGCCTGCTGCTGATCGACACGGTGACCCGTCGCTGGGGCAGCAGCGCCGTACCCGACGGCAAGGTCGTCTGGTGTGTGCTGCACCCGGACGACGAGGCCGCCTGACGGGGCTTTCGCCGTCGCCGCCCGGTTCGGCGCCGTACCGCCGAGGCTCGCCCGGTTACGGCGGCAGGGCAGCGGGTAGTGATCAGACATGCGCGACAACGAGTACCCGACCCCCGTGTCCGACACCGAGGCGCAAGGGCTGCCCGACACCGCCGATGACGACTCGACCGCCAACGACGACGTCCTCACCGGGCGCGAGGCGGACGGCCCGGACCCGGCCCAGCTTCCTGGCGACCGGACGCCGGTGGCGGTGGACCGGTTCGGAACCACCGCCGAGGAGCAGCTCGACGGTGAGTCCCTGGACTACAAGCTCGACCGCGAGGTCTACGAGCGCCCGGCGGACGACCCGCTGGCCGGCACGATCGACCCGAAGATCGCCTTCGAGGCGGACAACCTGGAAGCTGCGGCGGAGGCTCAGCTGGACGCCGACGTGATGGATCCCGGGCCGACCTCGGACCCGAACTCACCTGTCTCCCTCTACGACCACGGTCAGCTCGGCACGGTGGCCGACGCCACGGTGGGCCGGCTGGTGGAACCGGACGAGGGTTCGCACACCGATCAGGAGACCGACTCGGTGGCGTACGACGCCGGTTCGGCCGGGGGCGGAGCGACCGCCGAGGAGCTGGCCATCCACGAGACGGAGCCGCCGCGTTCGGTCTGACGTCCGCTCAGTCGTCCAGGCCACGTTCGATGGCGTACCGGGTCAGCTCGACCCGGTTGTGCAGTTGCAGCTTGCCCAGGGTGTTCTGCACGTGGTTCTGCACGGTGCGGTGCGACAGGCCGAGCCGCTGGGCGATCTGCTTGTACGACATCCCCTTCGCCACCAGCCGCAGCACCTCCGTCTCCCGTTCGGTGAGCTGGGGCGTCGCGGGTTCGGCAGCGCCGGCCGGGCCGGTCCCCCGCCCCGGTCCGGCGGCCAACCGGCGGTACTCACCGAGCACCAGCCCGGCCAGGCCGGGGGTGAAGACGGCGTCGCCGACCGCGGTGCGGTGGACCGCCTCCAGGAACTCGGCGGGCGCTGTCGACTTCACCAGGTAGCCGGTGGCCCCGGCCTTCACCGCGTCCAGCACGCTCTGCTGTTCGCCGCTGGCGCTGAGCATCAGCACCCGCACCGTGGGCAGTGCCGCGCGCAGCCCCAGGATCACCTCGACGCCGGAGATGTCCGGTAGTTGCAGGTCGAGGACGACCACGTCGGGCCGGGCGGCGGCGGCCACCCGAATGGCCTGTCGTCCCTCGCCGCTCGTCGCCACCACCAGGAAACCGGCCTCGGTCAGGTCGCGGGCCACTCCCTCCCGCCACATCGGATGGTCGTCGACCACCATCACCCGGATCGGGTTCACCGCGCTGACCTTGGCACGCTCAGCTCGATCTCGGTGCCGGCCTCGGGTGCGGACACGATCCGGACCGTCCCGCCCACGTCGGCCACCCGACCCCGGATCGACTGGGTGACGCCGAGTCTCCCCTGGGCGGCCGCCTCGTCCAACCGGCCGTCCGGGATGCCCGGCCCCTCGTCGCGGATCGACACGGTCACCGTCGCCCCCTCGTCCTCGATCAGCACCCAGGCCCGCCCACCGGCGTGCCGTCCCACGTTGTCCAGGGCCGCGCCGGTCGCGGCGGCCAACTCGCCGGCCACCCGTCGGGGCAGCGGCACTGGTGTGGCCGGGGCGGAGAGCGCCACCGCCGCCGAGGCGTACCGGCCGAGCAGGGTCCGCAGGTCCACCGCCTCGCCGCCGTCGGGGAGGCTGTCGGCGGCCGGGCTGACACCGGTGATCAGCGCCCGCAGGGCCACCTCCTGCTCGCCGGCCAGCCGGGCCAGCTCGCCGGCCTCCCCGGGCAGGTCAGCGCCGCGTCGCTGCACGAGCGCCAGCACCTGGAGCACCGAGTCGTGAATCCCCCGGGCCAGCCGCTCCCGCTCCCGGGTGGCGGCCTCCAGCTCCACCGCGCGCTGCAGCCGCTCCTCGGCGCTCGCCGCCAGCCGGGCCACGTGCCCGACCACCACTCCGGCGAGCAGCATCAGGATCACCCCGGTGAACGAGGACTGGCCGATCGGCTCCCGGGTGGCCAGGTCCGCGCCGGCGACCAGCAGCGCGGCCACGGTGCCCCGCCGTCGGCCGCCGGAGACGGCCCAGGCCAGCACCGGGCCGGCCATCCAGGCCACCCCCAGGGTGGGTACGCCGTGGGTGAGCGCCGTCCGGCCGACCACCCACGGGGTGGCCAGCACGATGGCCAGCACCACGCCGAGGTCGGTCAGCAGCAGCGGCCAGCGCCGCCAGGCCGGTCGGGCGTAGCCGATCGCTGTCGCCCCGGTCCAGGCGATCATCAGCAGAATCAGTGCCCCGACGGCGTACGGGTGGGCGTATTGGTCGGCGTCGCGCACCGCGAGCGCGCAGACGTACGCCAGGGAGGCCAGCCTGAACACGGTGAGCGCACGCCACAGCGGCACCTCGTATCCACCCGGCGGCGACGGCATGGCGGTCAGGATGCCACAACCGGGTGGGCCGCACGGCGAGCGCGAGTGCGGTTCGGGAAACCCTGACGTACGGTGGAAAAGCCGCGAAATACTCCGAGATGTGCCGCCGGGACGGGCCCATGACGAACGCAGACCCGCACGCACCGCGTACGGTGGTGCCCATCGAACCTGCCCTCCTGATCGCCGAAGCCTTTGACCAGGCCCAGGTGACCGAGATTCGACACTCGGTCACCTCCTGCGCGCATGCCTCGGGCCTGAGCGGTCAACGGCTGGACGACTTCGTGCTCGCGATCAACGAATTGATCACCAACGCGGTGCGACACGGCGGCGGGCGCGGCTGGCTGCGGCTCTGGCGGGAGTCGGGTGTGCTGATCTGCGAGGTCGCCGACCACGGGCACGGGATCACCCCGCAGCGGTTGGGCAATCGCAGTCGACCGGCCCCGGACACCGCCGGCGGCTGGGGCCTCTGGCTGGCCCGTGAGCTGACCGACGCCATGGAGGTGGCCACCGGCACCGCCGGCACCACCGTCCGGGTCACCAGCGGCCTCACCAGCCACAACCGCACCCCGCGCTGACCCCGGCTCCGCACCGACCGCGCCTTGCGGGTTAGGCGAAGAGGGCGGAGACGGATTCGCCGTTGTGGATTCGGCGCGTCGCCTCGGCCAGGGCCGGGGCCACCGACAGGACCTGTAACTTCGGGACCCGCTTGGCGGCCGGGATGGGCACCGTGTTGGTGCAGACGATCTCCAGGACGCCGTCCTGGTCGCTGAGCCGTTGCAGGGCGTCTCCGGAGAAGAGGCCGTGCGTGCAGGCGAGCCGGATCGACCTGACCTTCAGGCCGCGCAGATGCTCCATCAACTCGACCACGGTGCTGCCCTTGGCGATCTCGTCGTCCAGCACGATGACGTCCCGGTCGGTCACGTCGCCGATCACCGCGCTGATCTTGACCAGGTCGTCGCTGAACCGCTGCTTCGCCCCGGCCGCGACAGGCGTGCCGAGCAGCCGGGCGAAGGCCGCGGCCTCCTTGGCGTTGCCCAGGTCGGGCGAGACCACCACAGTGTTGCTGAGGTCGTAACGCCGGAAGTGGGTGGCCAGCTCCCGCAGCGCGTGCAGGTGATCCACCGGGACGCTGAAGAAGCCGTGCACCTGCGGCGAATGCAGGGTCATCGCGAGCACCCGGTCCGCCCCGGCCGAGGTGAGCAGGTCAGCGACGAGCCGCGCGCCGATCGAGATCCGTGGCGCGTCCTTCTTGTCGGACCGGGCATACGCGTAGTGCGGCAGCACCACAGTGATCCGACCGGCGGAGGCGCCCCTGGCCGCGTCGATCATCAGCAGCAGCTCGACCAGGTGCTCCTGCACCGGCGGCACCAACGGCTGGATCAGGAATACGTCCCGCTCCCGGCAGTTGGCCTGCAACTGGACTTCCAGACAGTCGTTCGCGAACCGGGAGACCCGCACCGGATGCAGTGGCACCCCCAGGTGGGCGCAGATCTCGGCAGCCAGGTCGGGATGGGCGGTTCCACTGAAAACTGCGATGTCGCGCACGTTCGCACATCGTAGGCGAAGCGGCCGCCGCCGATCGGCGGCAGGGCCGGAACCCACCCACCGTGACGCCTGTCGCGCCGCGCCGCCGTCCGGGTACGGTGCTGCGGTGACCCCCCAGTACGTCGCCGCCATCGACCAGGGCACCACCTCCTCGCGGTGCATCGTCTTCGACTCCGCCGGGGACATCGTCGCCGTGGCCCAGCGCGAGCACCGGCAGATCTTCCCCCGACCGGGGTGGGTGGAGCACGACGCCGAGGAGATCTGGGACAACGTCCAGCAGGTGGTCGCCGAGGCGCTGCGGGCCGCCGGCACCGACGCGTCCGGGCTGGCCGCCGTCGGCATCACCAACCAGCGGGAGACCACAGTCGTCTGGGACCGGGCCACCGGCCGCCCGGTCGCCAACGCCATCGTCTGGCAGGACACCCGGACCGGGCCGTTGCTGCGCGAGCTTGCCTCGGCGTACGGCGAGGAGCGGTTCCGGGCCCGCACGGGCCTGCCGCTGGCCACCTACTTCGCCGGGCCGAAGCTGCGCTGGCTGCTCGACGAGGTCGACGGCCTGCGCGGACGCGCCGAGCGCGGCGAGGTGCTTTTCGGCACCATGGACAGCTGGCTGATCTGGAAGCTGACCGGCGCACACGTCACCGACGTGACAAACGCCAGCCGAACCATGCTGATGGACCTCACGACCCTGGACTGGGACCCGGAACTGCTGGACGCGATGGGCGTTCCGGCGGCGATGCTGCCGGAGATCCGCTGCTCAGCCGAGGTGTACGGCACTGCCACCGGCGTGCTCGCCGGGGTGCCGGTGGCCAGCGCGCTGGGCGACCAGCAGGCCGCGCTTTTCGGTCAGACCTGCTTCCAGCCGGGCGAGGCGAAGTGCACCTACGGCACCGGCAGCTTCCTGCTGCTGAACACCGGCGCCACAGCTGTCCCGTCGACGCACGGCCTGCTCACCACGGTCGCCTACCGGATCAAGGGCCAACCACCGGCGTACGCCCTCGAAGGTGCCATCGCGGTCACCGGCTCACTTGTGCAGTGGCTGCGGGACAACCTCGGGCTGATCTCCACGGCCGCCGAGGTGGAGGAGTTGGCCCGCACCGTTGACGACAACGGCGGCTGCTACGTGGTGCCGGCGTTCTCGGGGCTGTTCGCCCCGCACTGGCGCAGCGACGCCCGCGGAGTGATCGCCGGGTTGACCGGCTACATCACCAAGGGGCACCTGGCGCGTGCGGTGCTGGAGGCGTCGGCGTGGCAGACCCGCGAGGTGGTCGACGCGATGGACGCCGACTCGGACGTGGCGCTGCGCCGGCTCCGGGTGGACGGTGGGATGACCGCCAACGGTCTGCTCATGCAGTTCCTCGCCGATGTGCTCGACGTGCCGGTGGTCCGCTCCCGGATCACCGAGACCACCTGCCTGGGGGCGGCGTACGCGGCCGGTCTGGCGGTCGGCTTCTGGCCGGACCTCGCCACCCTGCGCGCGCAGTGGCGCTCCGACGCGCAGTGGGAGCCGACCATGGCCCCCGACCTGCGCGATCAGGAGCTGCGCCAGTGGCGCAAGGCCGTGCAGCGCACCCTCGACTGGGTGGAGTGAGCGGGTCACTCCCAGCGGTTGCCGGTGAGCTTCTCGTAGACGTCGACGTAGCGAGCCCGGGTCGCCTCGACCACCTCGGCCGGCAGGTCCGGTGCCGGGGGCTGCTTGTCCCAGCCGCTGCCGGTGGCCCAGTCCCGCACGTACTGCTTGTCGTAGGAGAACTGCACCCGCCCCGGCTGGTACGACTCGGCCGGCCAGAACCGTGACGAGTCGGAGGTGAGCAGCTCGTCGGCGAGGACCAGGGTGCCGTCCGGCGCCCAACCCAGCTCGATCTTGGTGTCGGCGATCAGGATGCCCCGGTCGGCGGCCAGCTCGGCCCCGCGTCGGTAGATGTCGAGGGTGATCTGCCGGAGCCGCTCGGCGGTGGCCTGGCCCACTTTGGCCGCCACGTCGTCGTACGTGATGGGCTCGTCGTGCTCGCCCATCGGCGCCTTGCTCGACGGCGTGAAGATCGGCTCGGGCAGGATCGACGCCTCGCCGAGCCCGCGGGGCAGTGGCACGCCGGACACCGCGCCGGTCCGCTCGTACTCCCGGAGGCCGCCGCCGGTCAGGTAACCGCGGGCGACGCACTCGACCGGGATGATGTCCAACCGCTGGCAGCGGATGGCCCGCCCGGCGAACTCGGCGGGCACGTCGGTGGCCGAGATGACGTGGTTCGGCATCAGGTCGGCGAGCTGCTCGAACCACCAGAGCGAGAGCGCGGTGAGCAGGCGACCCTTGTCCGGGATCGGCGTCGGCAGCGCCACGTCGTAGATCGAGATGCGATCCGAGGCCACCAGGATCAGGTCGTCGCCGTCGGCGTAGATGTCCCGAACCTTGCCCGAGTGCAGAAGTTCCACGCGCCCTAGTACACCACGCGAGATTGGAGGGACCTGATTCGACCACCCGGCCGAGGGTGACCGGACGGACGTTGACACCTTCGTGCGCTGCCTGCGTGAATGGTCCGACCGCCACCGCCGTAGGTCCAGGAGAGCGCCGTGCCCGTTGTTCGACCCCCGCTCGACCGCCTCGGCGCGGACCCGGGCCGACGCCGACTGCTCGGCGCGCTGCTCGGCGCGCCTCTGCTCGCGTCGGGCGGGTTGGCGGGGTGCAGCGACGGCGCCGCCAGCTCGACCCAGGACGGGCCCGTCGAGCTGTCGGTCTTCTGGTGGGGTGGCACCAAACGGGCCGAGCTCACCGAGAAAGCGCTGCGGCTCTACTCGGATCGCAACCCCCGGGTCACCTTCCGGGTCACCTGGCAGGGCGCCGACGGCTACTACGACCGGCTGGCCACCCAGGCGGGCGGCGGGAACGTACCGGACCTGATCCAGATCGACGACGCCATGCTGACCGAGTACACCCAACGTCAGGTCATCCTCGACCTCACCGACCACAAACTGGACCTTCGGGGCCTGCCGGAGGGTCTGATCCGCTACGGCACGGTGGAGGGGCGGACGATGGCGGTGGCCGCCGGGCAGACCCACGCCGTCGTGGTGTTCAACCGGGACCTGCTGCGGGACCTGCAGATGCCAGAGCCACGCGCCGGGATGAGCTGGCCCGACTACATTTCCTGGGCCACGCAGGTCACCGAGGCCAGCGACGGCCGGGTGGCCGGCACCATGGACGGGTCGGGTGACTACCGGGCGCTCTGGCTCTGGCTGCGGTCGCAGGGCGGCGAGTTCTACCGGGGCAGTCAGCTCGGCTTCGGCGCGGACGAGCTGATCGCGTGGTTCGAGCTGTGGCAGCGGGCCCGCAGGGGGCGGGCCACGCCGAGCGCGGCGCTGGTCGAGCAGGCCGACAGCGGTGAGCCGGCCCGGCAACTGGTGGTGAACGGGGCGACCGCCGCGTCCTTCGCCTGGTCGCACCAGCTACCGGAGCTGCAACGACTCACCGAGTCCGAGTTGGGCATCGTCGGCTTCCCCGGCCCGCCGGGGGCTCAGTGGGCGCGGGCGTCGATGTACTGGGCGGCGTTCCGCGGCACCCGCCACCCGGACGCGGTCGCCGACGTGATCAACTTTCTGACCAACAACGGTGAGGTCGGCACCGTCCTCGGCCATGAGCGTGGGTTGAACCCCAGTGCCGCGGTCCGCCGCTACGCCGAGGGCAGCATCACCGACTCGGCCCAGCGACGTGCCGCCGCGTTCGCCGCCAGCATCGGCGACCAGCTCGGGCCGGCGCCGGCGCCGCCACCCAAGGGGCACGCCAAGGTGCGCACCCTGCTGGTCACCGCCGCCGAACGCATCCGCGTCAAGCGTGACGGCACCCGCGAGGCCACGGCGCGCTTCCTGTCCCAGGCCATCGCGGCCCTGACTGTGTGAGCACCGGCGGCCGGCCGGGAGCCGGCCGCTGGTGACCCGTCGGCGCCTCCGGCGGGTGGACGTCGACCTGACCGTGAAGGGCGAGGGCCCCGGTCAGCGCGGCGGACCACCCCGGCGATTGCGCATCAGCCGCAGCACCAGGAACACGACGATCGCGACCACCACCAGGCAGCAGAGCAGCGGGAGCACCCCGAAGCCGCCGCGGCTTCGCCGCCGGGCCGCCTCGACCACGAGTTCGCCGGTGCCCGTGGACGCCCAGGCCGCCACGGGCACGAAGACCGCCAGGACGACCGCACCGAAGACCGCACTCAGGCGGCCCCACCACTTACCGAAAGAAGACATGTGCCCATCCTCGCCGAAGGGCGCAACCTCGGCACGTCGGTCCACGCCGAATCACGGGACCGGGATCGTCCGGAGCCTCCGGTAAGCGCGCAACGTGCTCGCAACGTCCCAGCAAAGATGATGATCTTTACATGAATCTCTTGAGGTGATCGGATTCGCCTCATGGTCAACTCTGTAGACAGTGCGCGGATCTCTCGCACCCGAAGATCTGCGGCGGCAGCGGTCGGCGTCACCCTCGTCGCCGCGCTCCTCACCCCCACGGCGGCGCACGGCGCCCCACCGCCCACACCGCCGCCGACGAGACCCGCTCCGAACGGCAACGCGGACCGCACACCCGTCACGGTCACGCTGATCACCGGCGACCGGGTGACGGTGACCCCCGGCGTCCACGGCGCAACCCCAGCGGTGGACGTCAAACGCCCGGCAGGTGCCACCGGCTCCGTGCGCATCTCCACCGAGGGCCGGGACACCTATGTGTACCCGGACGAGGCGCTGCCGTACCTCGCCACCGGCCGGCTCGACAAGCAGCTGTTCGACGTCACCCAGCTCATCGCCCAGGGCTACGACGACGCGCGGACCGCCGAACTCCCCCTGATCGTCACTCGCACGCCGGGTTCAGCGAAGGCCAGGACCACCAGCAACCTGCCTGGCGCGCAGACCACGCTGGAGCTCCCCTCCGTCCGTGGTGAGGCGATCCGTGCGCGCCGATCGCAGGCCGCGGACTTCTGGTCGGCCCTCACCGATGGACAGTCGCCGACCGGCCGCAAGGCGGCCACCCCGGCGCCCTCCTTCGCAGCCGGCGTCGACACGGTATGGCTCGACGGCAAGGCGAAGGCGACCCTGGCCGACACCACAGCCCAGATCGGCGCGCCGGCGGCGTGGGCTGCGGGCGGCACCGGCAGCGGCGTCCGGGTCGCTGTCCTGGACAGCGGGGTGGACACCACCCACCCGGACCTCGCCGACCGGGTGGTGGCCTCCCGGAGCTTCATCTCTGGCCAGGACGTGATCGACCGGAACGGGCACGGCACCCACACCGCCTCCACCGTGGCCGGGACGGGCGCCGCCTCCGGCGGCAAGGAACGGGGCGTCGCCCCCGCTGCCGACCTGGTGATCGGCAAGGTCCTCGACCAGAACGGCAGCGGGTCGATCTCCGGGATCATCGCGGGCATGGAGTGGGCGGCGCGCGCCGAGCACGCCAAGGTGATCAACATGAGCCTCGGCGTGAGCGCGTGGCACACCCAGGACGACCCGCTGAGTCAGGCCGTCAACCAGCTGACCGCCGAGACGGGTGCGCTCTTCGTCGTCGCCGCCGGCAACAGCGGACCAGATCCGTACACCCTCGGTGCGCCGGGCACCGCGGACGCCGCGCTGACGATCGGCGCGGTGGACACCTCGGACCACCTGGCGGATTTCTCCAGCGTCGGGCCCCGCATGAACGACGAGGCGCTCAAGCCCGACATGACCGCCCCCGGTGTGGACGTGCTGGCGGCCCGCTCGCAGCACATCTCCTGGGGTGAGGGCTACTACTACGTCAACAGTGGCACCTCGATGGCGGCGCCGCACGTCGCCGGGGCGGCCGCCCTGCTGGTGCAGAAGCATCCGACCTGGAGTGCTCGGCAGCTCAAGGACGCGCTGATGAGCACCAGCGTCCGCACGCCCGACTACAACGCCTACCAGGCCGGCAGCGGTCGGTTGAACGTCGCCGCCGCCTACCACCAGGACCAGGTCATCGCGACCGGGTCGGTGGACGCCGGACTTGTCGGCTGGGGCAGCACACCACAGCCGATCAAGCGGACGATCACCTACACCAACACCACGGACAGCCCGATCACGTTGCAGCTCTCCGTCGACCACGGCACCTCCCCCGCGCAGACGTTCACGGCAACCGCCGACCGCGTCACGGTGCCCGCCCGGGCGAGCGCGACGGTCGACGTCGTGGTGGCCCCGGCCGGCCTTCCCGCCGGCAGGTACTCCGCCCAGGTCACGGCCCGCTTCGCGGCCGGCGAGGTGCACACGGCCGTCGGGGTCGCCGTCGAGTCCAAGAAGTACGACCTCACCATCCACCTGAAGGACCGGGCCGGCCGGCCGATGAGCGGCGAGGTCGAGGTCGTCAACGCCGAGACCGGCTCCGCCTTCATGTGGGTGCCGGACGGAAAGCTCACCGCCCGCCTGGCCCCCGGCTCCTACACGGTCGTCTCCGCGGCGGACGTGGACGGCCTGCACGGGCCCAGCTCCCTCGGGCTCGCGATGCTCACCGCTCCCGAGGTCGACCTGACGACCAACCGGGTGGTGGAGCTCGACGCCGCGCGGGCCCGTCAGGTGAAGGTGGCGACACCCCAGCCGACCGCCGTCGTCAACAGCAGAATCGACGTCTACCGCTCCTTCACCTCAAGCGAGCCGACACCCACCGACTGGAGCGCGCTGCGCGAGACGTTCTGGCCGGGCACCGGCTACGACAGCCTGTGGGCCCTGCCGACCAGCGACAAGGTGCAGAAGGGCAGCTTCGTCTTCACCACCCGGATCCGCGCCGAGCAGACGCCGCTGGCGATCAGTTACCACGGCCGGCAGCTCAGCGACCCGCTCGTGCAGCCCGGCTCCCCGCCACTGCCCGACGGCACCTCGCGCCTGGACGCCGTCTTCGCAGCCGTCGGCGGCACCGCCGACTACGCCGGTCTCTCCGCCCGCGGCAAGGCCGTGGTCGTCCGCGGCACCGACTCGGTGACCCCCACGGAGCAGGCAGCGGCGGCACACGCCGCCGGTGCCGCGATGCTCGTCGTGGTCAACGACCGGGCGGGCCGCAAGAGCGACTGGTACGGCAACCCCGACGCCGTGACGACCGGGCCGATCCCGGTGGCATCGGTGACCATGGACGAGGGCGAAGCGCTGATCCAGAAGATCACCGCGGCGGGCCGCAACGGGGTACGACTGGTCGTGGTCGCCCACCCCAGCGCGAAGTACCTGTACGACCTGGTGGACTACCACAGTGGCGGGGTGCCGAAGGACCCGTCCGCCAAGACCGACCCGCGCCACCTCGCCCGGGTCGATCTCACCTTCTCCCCGCCCCCGGGGAAGCAGTCCAACGAGACGCGGGTGGACTTCCCGCCGTACGAGTACGCGGCGGCACGGCCGTTCCCGTTCGAGCCGGTCGCGCCGGGGCCGCGTACCGACTGGGTCTCCGCGGGCGGCGGCGTCAAGTGGATGCAGTACGCCGACGTCGCCGACTGGGCGCGGTCCAACACGGAGGCCATCGCCTACCGGCCGGGCAGCGTCCAGAAGGACCGCTGGTTCGGGCCCATCACCCGGCCACGGCTGCTCAGCACCGAGATCCCGTTCCGGGGTGAGACCGCCATGAGCGCCTACATCCAGGGGTTCGGCGACGCGGGCGCCGCACACAGCGGCGGGGCCAGCATGTCGCAGATCGCCACCTTCTATCAGGGCGACAAGCAGCTGACCCAGTTCGACGGCTGGCCGAAGGTCGGCGCGGGTGACCTGTCGCCGGAGAAACTGCCGTACCGGCTGGTCGTCGAGACCAAGGGCAAGCCCGAGTTCAGCCCGTACTCGACCGCCACGCACACCGAGTGGAGCTTCGTCTCCGGCGGTAGCACGGAGGTGCAGGCCATCCCGCTGGTCCAACTGGACTACGGAACGGACGTGGACTTCGCGGGTCGGACGAAGCGCCGAACCGACTTCGCGATCACGCCCGTGGTGGTGGGCAGCATCGCGGGCCGGGACGGCGTGTCGTCACTGCAGTTGGAGATCTCCTACGACGACGGTGCGACCTGGCAGCGACAGGACCTGAAGGAGAAGAAGGGCACCTGGCAGGCGTCGTTGAACGCGCCGCACCGGGCCGACTTCGTGTCGATCCGGGTCACCGCCAAACAGCGCAACGGTGGCGGCGTCACCCAGACCGTCACCCGGGCCTTCGGCCTGCGGTAGGACCAACGGGGGGCCGGCGCCTGCACGGTGCCGGCCCCTTCGGGGCCCTCATTCCGCAGCGGCGCCAAACAAGTCCGGCCCCCACACTGTGGGGGCCGGACTTGTATCACTTTCAGTGGTAGCGGGGACAGGATTTGAACCTGCGACCTCTGGGTTATGAGCCCAGCGAGCTACCGAGCTGCTCCACCCCGCGTCGACTTGTTAAGACTAGCCCACCCGTCCCGACGATGATCAGCGGGGGGTCCCCCACCGCCGCGACCCGGCAGCCGGAATGTCGAAAGCCCGCCTCCGGTGACCCGGAGACGGGCTTCGAACTGGTGTTTCTCTCGTAGCGGGGACAGGATTTGAACCTGCGACCTCTGGGTTATGAGCCCAGCGAGCTACCGAGCTGCTCCACCCCGCGTCGGTTCGATAACCGTAGCGCACCGACCCGGGACACCGCAAAGCGACGCCGATACCGCTCTCGCCGACGCCCCTGACCTGGGCCTTTGTCAGTCGAGCCAATTCTCGATCGCCGCGACCGCCCGTCGACTGTCCGCATCGACCTGGGCGCGTTCGGCCGCTGTGTGCTCCCAACCCTGCTCCCAGAGCACAGTCACCACGTCGCCGACCCGGACCGCCCGGACCAGCCGAACCTCCTCCGTACCCGGCTCGCCCATCCCGTCCGGCATCGGGGCCCGCATCTCGAACAGCACCGACTCGTCCCCGTACGCCCCCGAGGCCAGCAGCCGCTGTCGCCACGTCCTGCCGTCGTCGGGCAGCTTCTGGTCGGGGCACCCGCGCACGGCCTGCCGCAGCTCCCGCACCGCGTCGTCGGCACGGCCCGCCCGGTAGATGGTGATGGTGTGCCGGTAGCTGCCGTCCGGCACGTGCCCCGCCGGCGTCTCCGGCAACTTGTAGGCCAGGTACCGGCCACGGCGCTGCACCATCGTCGAGTCGCTGGGCAGGCGCGTCCCGCACAGCGTCGGCAGTGCCGGACCCTCCCCCGAGGATTCCAGTCCGGTCCGGTTCGAGGCCGCCAGCACGAAGAAGGCGCGGTCCGGGATCGAGGTGGGCGGCCGGGGTGCCGCCGGGCCGGTGGCCGGCTGCGACGGCGTACCGCCCGGGGTGGTCCGTGACGGCGGCGGGGACGACTGTGTCGACGCCGGGGTCGGCGTGGGTGACGGTCGGGAAGTCGCGGTCGCCCCGGTCGGCACCGGGCCAGGGGTGTCGGCGGGCGGCGGCAGCGGTGCGGAGCCGTCCGCCGGGAACGCCAGTCGGCCACCGACGGCCACCCCGCCCACGAGCAGCGCCACCGCGAGCCCGCTGCTCGCGACGCGGATCCGCGCCCGGCGGTCGGCGTACCGGCGGACGAGTTCGGGATGCGTCAGCTCGTGCCCGTCGGCGACGGTGCTGAGCGACCGGTACAGGTCAGAGAGTTCAACTGACATCGTTCGCCTCCAACTCCACGGCGCAGAGGTCGGGCAGCAGCGCGGCCAGCCGGGACCGGCCTCGGGACAGCCAGGACTTCACGGTGCCGACCGGGACGTCGGTCTCCCGGGCGATCTCCTCGACGGACATGTCGAAGAGGTAGTGCAGGGCCAGCGCCTGCCGGTGCGTGGCGGGCAACTGCCGAAGCGCTCCGACCAGGAGCACCCCGTCCTCGCTGGGCGGGGGTGCGACCGCCGGTGGTCCGGTGCGGCTCAACACCACCCGCCAGCGGTGCAGACGCCGCCAGCGGTCGGTCGCCAGCCGGGCCACCACGAGCCGCAGCCACGCCTCCGGCGCCGGATGCGACGACAGTCGCCCCCACTGCCGCCAAGCCCTGGTGTACGCCTCCTGCACCAGGTCCTGCGCCTCGCAGTGGTCGCCAGCGACCGCATAGGCGTACCGCACCATCCGCCGCGCGGTGCTGCGGTAGAAGTCGTCGAAGCTCTGCGCGTCCCGCACGGCTGACCCCTCTCGTTCCCACCCCGTCGCAAGGAGGACGGCGGACCGGCGTCGCAGGTTGCGGAGGTGGAGGGTGCTGTCGGTGACGTGACAGATGCGCACAGATCAGGACAACGGCCGAGCCCCCGCCGTTCGGACCTGTCGCGGTCCGAGCGACGGGGGCTCGGGGAGGAACTGCGTGCGGTGGCGGGTCAGCCGCCAGCACTCGGGCTGGCGCCCGGTCCACCGGCGGCCTGCTGCGCCTGCTGGAACGCGGTGAGCGCCTCGTCCAACGCCTTCAGCGCCCGCCCGTACCGCTCGAAGTCGCCGGACGTCTGCGCGGCCCGGACCTCGGTGATCGCGGTCTGCACCCGGTCCGCGGCGGCAGCCAGGTCACCGGCCGGCGGCGGCGTGCCGGGGCTCGGGGTCGCCGTCGGCGCTGGTGTCGCCGACCCCGAAGGCGTCGGCGTGGGCGTCGTCGGGTTGCCCCCGGTGGTCGGCGGCGGCGACGTGCCCTGCCCGGCCTTCTTACCCTGCTCGACCAACTGCTTGATGCCGTCGTTGATGTTGTCGGCGAGCGCCACGAAGGAGCCACCGTCACCGTACGAGAGCAGCACCTTCTGCAACAGCGGGTACGCGTCCTGCTGGTTGCTCTTCACGTAGACCGGCTCGACGTAGAGCATGCCGTCGGCGAAGGGCAACGAGAGCAGGTTGCCGTACTGGACCTGCGCCTGGTTGCTGGAGAGCAGGTTGAGCTGCTGGCGGATGTTGGCGTTGTTGGTCATCTGCTGGTGCACCTGCACCGGGCCGGAGATCCGGGTCTGATCCGGCAACTCCAGCACCTCCAGTCGGGGCTGCCCGTCGACGTACGACCCGGAGATCAGCGCGGCGAGGTTCTGCCGGCCGTTCGGGGTGACCGCCGAGGTGAGCTGGAACCGGGGGCTCTCCTGCCCGGGGAACTGGGTGAACAGGTAGTACGGCGGCTGCTTCTGACCGCTGTCCGGAGCGTCCGGCACGTTCGGCACCTGCCAGAAGTCCTGCGCGGAGTAGAAGTCACCCGGGTTCGTCACGTGGAACTTGGTGAGCAGGTTGCGCTGTACCTTGAACATGTCCGCCGGGTAACGCAGGTGCTCGCTCAGCTCGACCGGGATCTCCGCCTTTGGCAGCACCAGGTCACCGCCGAACGCCTTGTTCCACGCCTTGAGCACCGGGTCGGTGTCGTCGTACTCGTAGAGCTTCACAGTGCCGTCGTACGCGTCGACGGTGGCCTTGACCGAGTTCCGCATGTAGTTGACGTCTTCCCGGGCCAGCTGGAAGGTGCCCCGGTTGGTCAGCTCGTCGGTGGTCTCGGTCTGCAGGTTGACCTTCTCCGCGTACGGGTAGGAGGCCGCCGTGGTGTAACCGTCGACGATCCACTGCACCCGACCGTCGACCACCGCCGGGTACGGGTCGCCGTCCAGGGTGAGGAAGGGAGCGACCTTCTCCACCCGGTCGCGCGGGTTACGCACGTAGAGCAGCTTGGAGTCCTTGTTCACCGCCTCGGAGAGCAGGAAGTTCGACTCCTGCTCCTTGATGGCGTACAGCAGTCGCCGGGTGAAGGAGCCGATCTCCACACCGCCCTCACCGGTGTAGGTGTAGGACTCGCCGCCGCCCTCACCGACCGGCCGATCGAACTCGGCCTTCTTGTTCGGGTCGGACTGCCCGACGATGGCGTAGTCGTCGGGCTCCATCCGCTCGCCGTAGTAGATGCGCGGCTGCGTGGCCGGGATCTGCTCGGTCTGCGAGGAGCACGCCTCCTGGGTCTTCTCGCCGAGGAACCCGGAGACGAAGAACGGCTGACCACCGCAGACCACCTGGTTGGCCGGGGCGGCCACCAGCCCGTACCCGTGGGTGTAGACGGTGTGCCGGTTGATCCAGGTGTTCTGCTGGTCGGTCAACTCGCCGTAGTTGATCTCCCGCACGCCGACCACGTAGTCGGAGACCTTGCCGTTCACCCCGTACCTGTCGATGTCCAGCTTCGGACCGAAGTCGTAGAAGCCACGCACCTGCTGGAGCTGGGTGTACGTCTCGCTGACCAGTTGCGGGTCGAGCAGCCGCACGTTCGACACCACCGACGTGTCGGTGGCCAGGTTCCCCGGTGGGGTGAGGTTGTTCGCCGCGTACGGGGTCGTCTCGGTGGCCCCCAACCCGAACGCCGCCCGCGTCGCGTCGATGCTGCGCTGGATGTACGGCGCTTCCTTGTCCTTGGCGCTCGGCTTGACCTCGAAGGTCTGCACCGCCCAGGGGTAGATGCCGCCGATGGCCACCGCGGACACGCCGAGCAGCGCCAGCGAGATCCCCGGCCACACCAGGTTCCGCATCCAGGCGTTGGAGAACACGAGGATCGCGATCGCCACCACGATCGAGATGTAGGCGAGGATCTCCTTCGCCGGCAGCAACGCGTTGACGTCGGCGTAGCCGGCGCCGTACAACTTGGCGCCCTCG
The DNA here is from genome assembly GCF_040608575.1 of Micromonospora sp. NPDC005171. NCBI lineage: Bacteria > Bacillati > Actinomycetota > Actinomycetes > Micromonosporales > Micromonosporaceae > Micromonospora > Micromonospora sp. NPDC005171. The sequence continues at coordinate 88,686 of NZ_JBEXIM010000012.1, forward strand.
TTGTACTCCAGCAGCATGGCCCGCCGGTCCAACACGTACGCGATGGCCTTCAACAGCACGAAGACCGCGACCAGGGTGCTCAGGTGCGCGCGGGCCGCGTTGCTCATCCGGTCGCCGACGCCCTGCAGACGGACCCCGCCGAAGAGGTAGTGCACCGCCAGCGCGCCGATCACGGCCAGCACCACAGCGGTGAAGGCCACCCCGAGCAGGTAGCGCCAGAACGGCAGTTGGAAGACGTAGAAGCCGATGTCGACCCCGAACTCCGGGTCCTTGATGCCGAAGTCACCGCCGTTGCGGAAGAGCAGCCACTGGCTCCACCGGCTCTGCGCGGAGAGACCGGCGAAGAGCCCGACCACAGCGGCGGTCAGCGAGATCCAGGTGCCGAGACGCGGGCTGAGCACCATCCGGTAGCGCTCCAGGGTCGCCTGCTCCACAGAGTGCGGGCGCAGGCGCGGGCGCAACCGGTAGGCCAGCCACAGGTTGCCGCCGACGATCACCGCCATGCCGAGGCCGACGGCGAGGAAGAGGATCAACCGGGTGAGCAGGACGCCGGTGAACACCTCGGTGTAGCGGACCTCGTCGAACCAGAGCCAGTCGGTCCACGCCTGGACACCCCAGCCGAGCAGGGTGAAGAGCACGAACACCCCGACCAGGACAGCGATGGTGACGCGCCCGCGCCGGCTCATCCTCGGAAGGGGGCTGCTGCTACGCATGACCACTGTTGGCTCCGCACGCTCGATATGATCGGCTCCGACCAGGCACCCAGAGTACGGGGTGTTCCTGAGCGTGTCGGGGCACGGTCACGCCGGTCAGCAACGCGTCGGTTGACCGCCCGCGCGCAACGTCTCCAGAGCGGTCATCGCCTCGTCCAACGAGCCCACCCGCAAAAGCGGCAGATCCGGCTGCGGGTTGCGGACCGCCTCCGCGCAGTTGTCCGCCGGCACCAGGAAGACCTTGGCCCCGGCGCGCTTGGCGCCGACCAACTTCTGGGCGATCCCGCCGATCGGGCCGACGGCACCCTCGTCGTCGATGGTGCCGGTGCCGGCGATGACCTGGCCGCCGGTGAGGTCGGCCGGGGTCAACTTGTCCACGATCCCCAGGGCGAACATCAGACCGGCGCTCGGCCCGCCGATGTCCCCCAGATCGATGCCGAGCGTGAACGGGTGCGGCTGCTGCTGATCGATCTCGACACCGATCCGCGGTCGACCGTCCTGCTCCTGACTGGTCACCGTCACGGTCGCCGGCACGCCGTCACGGGTGTAACCGATGGTCAACGCCGTGCCCGCCGGCTTGGCCCGGACCAGCTCGGTGACCTTCGCGGCCACCGGCACCGGCTGGCCGTCGACCGAGGTGATCAGATCGCCGGCCTTCAGCGCCCCGGCCGCCGGGCCGTCCCCGGCCACCGTCTTGACCACCACCTGCACCGGAAAGCCCAGCTCCCGCAGCGCGGCTGTCTCGGCGCTGGTCTGCGACGCCTTGAAGTCCTCGGCATTGCGCTGCTCGACCTGCTCCGTCGACTCCCCCGGCGGGTAGACCAGCTCACGCGGCACCACCGCCTCGTCGTCGGAGAACCAGCCCGCGATCGCCCCACGCAACCGCACCGTGGGCTGCACCCCCACCGTGGTCAGCCGCAACTGGCCGGCCGAGGTGGAGGTCTCCCGACCGGAGACCTGGATGACCTCCTTACCGTCGGCCGTACCGAGGGTGTTGACCGTCGGCCCCGGGCCCAGCACCACGTACGGAATCGGCACCCGGAGCACCCCGATGCTCAGCAGGGCGGTGAACAGGGCACCGAGCAGGACCGTCAGGCCACGACGTCTCATGCCGCAGAGCGTACCGACCAGTCACGGGTCACCTGCCGGATGCGCCGCGCGACTTCGCCCTCAGCGCAACGCCAGCGGCGGCTACCTGGGGCGCGGTCCGCGTACCGTAGATGTCGTGCCTGATATTCCGTTCGGTTTCGCGCTCCCGGGTGGGCAGCCACCAGACCCCAACGATCCCGCGCAGATGCAGCAGTTCATGTCGCAGTTGCAGCACCTGCTCTCCGCGCCGGGCAGCGGGCCGGTCAACTGGGACCTGGCCCGGCAGGTAGCAGCCAGCCAGCTCGCGGCCGCCGGTGACCCGGCGGTGTCGATGTACGAACGCAACGCGGTCGAGGAGGCGCTGCGCCTGGCCGACCTGTGGCTGGAGCCCGCCTCGGCGTGGCCCTCCGGCATCCAGAACCCGGTTGCGTGGAACCGCAACGAGTGGATCTTCAAGACGCTCGACGTGTGGCGCAAGCTCTGCGACCCGGTCGCCAGCCGGATGGTCGGCGCGATGGGCGACCTGGTGCCACCGGAGGCGCGCGCCCAGCTCGGCCCGATGCAGTCGATGGTGGCCTCCCTCGGTGGCGCGCTCTTCGGCGGCCAGTTGGGCCAGGCCCTCGGTTCGCTCGCCGCGGAGGTGCTCTCCGCCGGCGACATCGGGCTGCCGCTCGGCCCGGCCGGCACGGCCGCGCTGATCCCGGCCAACATCCGGGCGTACGGCGAGGGCCTGGAGCTGCCCGAGGACGAGGTCCGCCTCTACGTGGCGCTGCGCGAGGCCGCCCACCAGCGGCTGTTCCAGCACGTCCCGTGGCTGCGTGGGCACGTGCTCAGCGCGGTCGAGATGTACGCCTCGGGCATCCGGGTCAACCGGGAAGCGATCGAGGAGGCGATGGGCCGGGTCGACCCGACCGACCCCGAGTCGATGCAGGCGATCGCCCTGGAGGGCATCTTCACCCCGGAGGACACTCCGGCGCAGAAGGCCTCACTGGCCCGCCTGGAGACCGCACTTGCCCTGGTCGAGGGCTGGGTGTGCCACGTGGTCGACAGCGCCGCCAGCGACCGGCTGCCCAACGTCGTCCGGTTGGGCGAGGCGTTCCGCCGTCGCCGGGCCGCCGGCGGCCCCGCCGAGCAGACCTTCGCCGCGCTGGTCGGTCTGGAACTGCGCCCCCGCCGGCTGCGCGAGGCCGCAGCGCTCTGGGCCGCGCTCACCGAGCACCGGGGCATTGAGGGGCGCGACGCGGTCTGGGGCCACCCGGACCTGCTCCCGTCGGACGACGATTTCGCCGACCCGGTCGCCTTCGCGATGAACGACATGGATCTCAGCGAGCTGGACAGCTTCGACTTCACCGCCCCCGGCGGGGTGGAGGAGAAGGCCCCCGGTCAGCCCGGTCAGCCCGGTCAACCTGGTCAACCTGGTCAGTCGGATGAAACCGACGGCGAGGACGACGCCAAGTCCTGACGTCCGCGCAACGACGGCCTGCGCCCGGGCGCCCGCATGATCAACAGCGGGCATCCGGGCGCGTCGTCGGTAGGGCTGGCAGCTAAGCCTGGCTGGCTGGCTGGCTGGCTGGGCCGAGCTGGTCAGCGCGGGACCGGCAGGCCGACGCGGGACCGGCAGGTCAGCGCGGACCGGCAGGCCGACGCGGGACCGGCAGGTCAGCGCGGACCGGCAGGCCGGCGCGGGACCGGCAGGTCAGCGCGGACCGGCAGGCCGGCGCGGGACCGGCAGATCAACGCGATACCGGCAGATCAACGCGGGACCGAGCGGGCAGCCCTGCCGACGGGCACGCGGACAGCCGTGCCAGCGGGCAGTGGCGCGGGTCTTGTGGGCAGGCAGTGTGACGGTTCAGGCGGGTCGGCCCGACCCGGAGAGAAGGGCGCGGGTCGCTTCCCAACCCTCGAAGGCTGGGTCGAGCGTGGCCAGGTCAGCTGGGCCACGCAGTCGTCGCCAGCCCGCGGTGACCGCCACGTCACCCGGGCGCGGCGCGTTGGCGCGCGCCTCAGCCGGCGTAGCCGTGTCCAGTTCCAGCGTCGGTAGCCAGTCCGGCGCGGGCAGTCGTACCGCGACTCCGAGCAGGCCGGGGCCGCCGCCCTCGACCGGAGCCACCGCGACAGATCGGGTGGTGAGTGGGCGGAGCAGCTTGCCAACGGTCAGGGCGGGCAGGTCAGGCACGTCACTGACCAGCACGGCCGCCTGGTCGTACCCCTCCAGCGCGGCGAACACGGCGTTCGGCGTCGGCTCGGCCACCTCGTACACCGCCGTGCCGGGCCACACCAGCGCATCGGCCAGAGCCCGGTCGGCCGGGGTCACCGCGACCGCGATCTCCACCTCGTTGAGCGTGGCTAGCAGGTCGATGACGTCTTCCGCGAGAGCCGCTCGCCACTCCGCCAGGTCCACGCCGGGCGGCGACCAGTGCACCGGCCCGAGCAACGCCACCACCACCCGTCGCGCCATCCCCCGACCCTAGCGCCCCATCCCGCACGCTCACCCCACCCGACCCAACCCCCGGCTCGACGAATTGATCGACTAGGCCTCCTCGGGCATGATCGACTCGGCTTCATTGAAGTCGCGGTGTCCCGCCGACCTCGATAGCGCGGTTTCCAGGAACACGAGTGGATCTAGGCCGATCACGCGCCTCAGACGGCGGCCGGCGCTCGAAGAGCGCCGGGGCGGCGCCTGAAGGGTTCGACGCGCTCCGCCAGCGGCTCGGCGGCGCGTTTGGATCAGGTGGGGAGCGGGGCGCAGGAGGCGGCGGCTACGCCTTCTAGGTAGCCGCGGGCGCGTTCTGCCTTGGGATAGCGACCGACCAACGCCCAGAACCGGGCGTTGTGGCTGGGCACGATGAGGTGCGCCAACTCGTGGAGCAACACGTAGTCGATCACCCATTCGGGCATCTCTTGGACGCGGTGCGAGATTCGGATGCTGCGGTCCGCCGGCGTGCAGGAGCCCCACCGGCCATTCTGGTTGGTCACCCATCGGACGCTGGCCGGCAGCGCCTTCGTGCCGTACCCGGCGAGGTAGAGGTCGATGAGGCGGTTGGCGCGGGCCAGCAGCTCGGCGTCGGAGCGGGCGAGGCGGCCCTCCCGGGCGGCGAGCCGGGCGAGCATCCGGTCAACCCACTCGCTCTCCTCGGCGCGGGAGAACTGGTCGGGGATGAGGACGACAACTCGCTCACCGTCACGGTACGCGGACACCGTGCGTCGTCGGCGCTGGCTGCGCCGCACCTCGACGACCGGCTTACGCGTCCCCGCCATCACTGGCCCGCGCAGCCTCGACTACGTGTCACGAAGGAAAGCTAATGCGTACTGACCAGGGGTCCGCAAGAGTCAACCGCACGACACGCGCCCAGAAAATGGTGATTGGTCGCCAGGCGTCCCGAAAATTTCTTGACCGCAGCGCCATCGCGCCATCTCGTCACCCTTCGTGAACGCCGATGGCGCCGGCACGCGGCACCTCCCCACCGTAGGTGATCACCGCCCCGGATGCCGCCGCGGGGGCTCTCGCACGGGTGCGCGGGGGCACTCGCACGGGTGGCTGTCAGGGTTTGGTCGGCGTGTCCCCGCCAAACTGACTTATCCGACCTATTTCGCCATGCACACTCTCGACGTCGACTTGCTCACAGTGTCGATGCACAGCTGACATGGAACTGCCCAGACCTGGGTAGGGTCCGCGAACCAGCGGTCACGAAGGTGGCCGCGGAGTGAGACCCAGCGCCGGCGCCCCGTGTGGCCCGCCGCCGGGCACCCCGCCGGAACGGCATTGACCGGCGGACGAGACGAGGAGGGCATCGTGGCCGACCAGGCCCAGACGACCTACAACGGTTACTGCGTCAAGTGCAAGGAGAAGCGGGACTTCGAGGGGCACGTCGAGGTCTCGAAGACCGGAATGAACATGGCCAAGGGCAAGTGTCCGGTATGCGGAACAACAGTGAACCGCATCCTGGGCAAGGCCAAGGTCTGACCCGAACGAGCGAACGGGGGTGGGGTGGCCACCGGCCACCCCACCCCCGTTGCCAATCGGAAGTGCGGTGCCACAGGCGTCGGTAGCCCTGTCGGGTGACCGACAACAGGGGCGGCGGGCTGTGGAAAACCCGTCAAACCCTGTGGATAACGCTGGACAGCGGCCCGACCACCTGTGGACAACGATCGACCGAACGCGAAGATGCGGTCACGATTCGTGACTATGAGCCGCAGCGCACTCCCCCGCCCCACCCTGCTACCCGGCCTCAGTCGGCTCTGGCGGGACCGGCACACACTCCAGCTCGGCGTCGGCCCCGGGCCGGCCGTCCTGGTGGAATTGGCCAACCCCCGCGCCGCCCACCTGCTCGACCTGCTCGACGGCACCCGCAGCGAGCGCACCGTGCTGGCCCAGGCGGCGACCGCCCGGGTCAGCGCCGACGACGTACGTACCCTGCTCGACACCCTGCGGGCCGCCGGCCTTCTGGTGCCCGCGCACAGCCTGCTCCCCCGCGACCTGACCGGCCCGGTCCGTGCCCGGCTCGCAGCCGAGGCCGGCGCGCTGGCCCTGGCCGCAGCCCGACTGCCCGGCACCCCCGCGCAGGTCCTGCGTCGGCGACGGGCGGCCCGGGTCCTGCTCACCGGCGCCGGAGGGCTCGGCGGGCCGCTGACTGTGGCGCTTGCCCAGTCCGGCGTGGGGCAGGTGATTCCCCAGCTCACCGGCTCGGTACGTCCCGTTGACCTGATCGGCACGGGCATCCCCGCCACCGAACTGGGTCGCCCGCTGGCACCGGCGGTGCGGGCTGCGGTCAACCGCGTCGCACCGGGCACCGGCACCCACCCGAGCCGCGCAGGCCGGATCGACCTGGTGATCCAGCTCGGCACGGACCGGCCTCCCGCGCTGCTCGCCGCCGGTCTCGCCCAGCGTCGGCAGCCGCACCTGCTGGTCACGCTCCGCGAAGGCGTACCGGTGATCGGGCCGATGGTCCGGCCACCCGCCGGGCCCTGCCTGCACTGCGTCGAGCTGCACCGGGCCGATCGCGACCCGGACTGGCCACGGCTCGCCGCTCAACTCGCCGCGGCCGACCCGGTGGCCGCCGGAACGACCGGCACGCTGCTCGTCGCCTGCGGGTACGCGTTGGCCGAGGCGCTGACGCAGCTGGACGGAGGTCAGCCGGAGACGCTGGGCGGCGCCGTGGAGATCACCGGTGCCGGCCGTTTCCGTCGTCGGGGTTGGCCGCCGCACCCGGCGTGTGGGTGCTCGCGAGGCCGAGTGTCGGCACCAGCCCGGCCGCAGAGCAGCAGCGGGGCCCTCCGGTCGGTAACAATGACCGGGTGACCGACATCCCGCGCCGCGCCGTGTCCCGCACCGCCAAGCTTGCCGCCCTGCCGCTCGGCTTCGCCGGCCGGACCGTTCTCGGGATGGGAAAGCGCGTCACCGGGCTCGCCTCCGACGTGATCTCCGCGGAGATTCAGCAGCGCACCGCCGAGCAGCTGTTCAGCGTGTTGGGCCAGCTCAAGGGCGGGGCGATGAAATTCGGCCAGGCGCTGTCGGTCTTCGAGGCCGCGTTGCCGGAGGAGATCGCCGCGCCCTACCGGCAGGCGCTGACGAAGCTGCAGGAGGCGGCGCCACCGCTGCCCGCCGCCAGCGTGCACAAGGTGCTGGCCGAGCAGCTCGGTCCCGACTGGCGGGACCTGTTCGTCGAGTTCAACGACGTCCCGGCCGCCGCCGCCAGCATCGGCCAGGTGCACCGGGCGCGCTGGCGCGAGCCGGGGTTCGACGAGTCGGGCGCACCGCACAGCCGGGACGTGGCGGTCAAGATCCAGTATCCGGGGGCCGGTGACGCCCTGCTCGCCGACCTCAAGCAGCTGTCCCGACTGGGCGGGATGTTCCGGGCCATCCAGCCCGGCCTGGACGTCAAGCCACTCCTGGCCGAGCTGCGCGAACGGATCACCGAGGAATTGGACTACGAGTTGGAGGCCGAGTCGCAGCGCACCTTCGCCGCCGCGTACGCCGACGACCCGGAGATCTACATCCCGGAGGTGGTGAACGCCTCGCCCCGGGTACTGGTCACCGAGTGGGTGACGGGCACCCCGCTGGCCGACATCATCCGCGAGGGCACCGAGGAGGATCGGGACGAGGCGGGGCGGTTGATGGCCACCCTGCACCTCTCCGCGCCGCAGCGGGCTGGGCTGCTGCACGCCGACCCGCACCCGGGAAACTTCCGACTGCTGGCCGACGGCCGGCTCGGGGTGATCGACTTTGGTGCGGTGGCCCGGATGCCGGAGGGCACCCCGGAGCCGATCGGTCGTATCGCCGCGATGGCCCTGCGCGGCGATGCCGACGAGGTCGTGGCGGGGCTGCGGTCGGAGGGGTTCATCGGCTCGGCCGATGAGATCGACGCCGAGGGCGTGCTCGACTTCATCCGCCCCATGCTGGAGCCCATCGCGGCGGACGGCTTCCGATTCACCCGAGCCTGGCTGCGAGCGGAAGCGGGGCGACTGGCCAGCCCTCGCTCCCCCACGTACCAGCTGAGCAGGCAGCTCAACCTGCCCCCGTCGTACCTGCTGATCCACCGGGTGACGCTCGGGTCGATCGGGGTGCTCTGCCAGTTGGAGGCGAAGGCCCCCTACCGGAGCATCCTGGAGCGCTGGCTGCCCGGTTTCGCCCCGGTCGCCTGACAGCGCCGAGACTCTAACGGCCTGACAGCGCCGAGGCCCGAACGACCGGACAGTGCCGGGGCCCGAGCGGCCAATGACGTGAGGAAGGGCGGGTGCCGGTCGGCACCCGCCCTTCTGCGTGGGGTGGTACTAGAGAGCGCCCAGGTCGCGGGCCGCGTGGTTGCGGCCGGTCATGGCGACGGTACGGGCGGATCGGGTTGCCTCAGTGCTCGTGGTGATACGACCGGCCTGAGGCCGGCGCATTCGAGCCCGGGTCAACGCTTCGTGGAGTAGTTGCATCTCGAAGGCTCCACTGGGAAGGTTCAACATCGTTTTCTCGCTCACTGCCGGTGTGACACCGGCGTCGTTGGGACGGGTCGGGAACATGTCAGGCTGCCAGCCGGACCGCACCACGCACCTCGGACAGCCCACTGGCTGCCAGGCGCGCCTCGGCCTCGACCCGAAGCTCGGCGTCACGGGCGACGTCCTCCTTACGCGGACGGCCACGGGGCCGCTTACGCGGGACAACCGCGCCACGCTCGAAGATCTCGCCGCCCCAGACGCCCCACGGCTCCGCTCGCTCAACGGCTCCGGCCAGGCACTCGACACGCAGCGGGCAGTCCCCACAGAGTGACTTGGCCAGCTCGAGCTCGGTGGGCGAGTCGGAGAACCACAGGTCGGGGTCGAACTTCCGGCAGGGCAGGTTCGCCTCCATCTCGACGCTCATGTCGAGGGGGGCCAACGCCAGACTCATCTCCCGGTCACCTCTCTCTCACTTCGATCTCGTGGATCGCATTCCGACGTACTTACGGCGGGCAAAAAACTGAGGCCGCGGATCCCGGTAAGCGGGTTCCGCGGCCTCGAGGTGAGCCGGAGTCTGATGGTCAGACCGGTTTACCTCGAGGTGGAACGCCGCGGACATCCATGCGCTTCTTGACGACCCGGATGCCATTGCCCGTGAAGCCACTGGTCCCCTCGACTCCAGCGGGCGCGACAGTCAGGATCAGCTCGGCCTGAACCTGGTGCACCTGCGGAACCGACGGTCGTGCAGCCGCGAGGGCCACCCGGACAGCCGACAGCGGAGCGCAGACAGACGGCATCGCCGCCAGACGCTCATAGGTGAAGATCTTCACGGGTGCCACCTCCCTCACGTTCCTCGAATCGACTGGACCGCCCCCGTGAGCAGCCGGAATGGCGCCGCTCGCGTGGTGTGTCCTGAGGCTATTCCTCGCCCCGGGGCGAGGGCAAACGAATTTACGACGAGATTTCGAAAGTTTTCTCCGGGCAGACATCGTCCACCCCGGCACCAGCCACGAGGGCCAGCACCGACTCCCCGTAGAGGCCCAGCTTGCGAGGGCCGATACCGGCGATGGCGATCAGCTCCTCCGACCGGCCCGGTCGCCGCTCGGCCAACGCGATCAGCGTCGCGTCGGTGAAGACCACGTAGGCCGGGACCTTCTGCGCACCGGCTACCCGCTGCCGCCACTCGCGCAACCGTTCGTGCAGCTCATCGTCTATGTCGGACGGGCAGGTGGGGCAGCGGCCGAGTTTACGGTCCGGGCCGGCGAGCAGGGTGGCGCCGCAGATCCGGCAGGAGACGATCTGGGTTCGCCGTCGCTCGGGACGGCGGGCCGGACCGGTGCCGCCGGTCGCCCGTTCGGTGCCGCCGGAGCGGTCCAGTTGGGGCAGGAACCGCGACGGCCGCCGGGCCCGTCCGCCCGGCGAGCGCGCGGCGGCGTACGACAGCCAGAGCCACTCCCGGGCGCGGGTGATCCCGACGTAGAGCAGCCGGCGTTCCTCCTCGACCTGCTCGACGGTCTTGGCGTATGTGGTGGGCAGGGTGCCTTCGGCGAGGCCGACCAGGAAGACCGCGTCCCACTCCAACCCCTTGGCCGAGTGCAGGGACGCCAGCGTCACGCCGTCCACCGTCGGCACGTGCTGCTGGGCGGCCCGGCGCGCCAGCTCCTCGGTGAAGTCGGTGAGGGTGACCGGGCGCTCCACCGAGGCGGCCTCGCCGATCGGCACGACCTCGGGGGTGGCCGCGTACTCCTCGGCGAGCTGGACCAGCGCGGACAGCGCCTCCCATCGCTCGCGGGCGGCGCCGCCGGCCGGGGGCGCGTCCGGGGCCCAGCCGACGGCGGTGAGCGCCTCGACGACGGCGGCCGGCAGCGGTGTCCCCCCCGGGATCGAGCGGGTGGCGGCACGCAGCGCGACCATCGCCTGGCGCACCTCGGCCCGTTCGAAGAACCGCTCCGCGCCTTGTACGACGTACGGCACCCCGGCCTCGGTGAGCGCCTTCTCGTACGCCTCGGACTGCGCGTTGACGCGGAACAGCACGGCGATCTCCTTCGCCGGCGTGCCCGCGTCGATCAGCGAGCGGCAGCGCGCGGCCACCGCATTCGCCTCGGCTGGCTCGTCGGTGAAGATCCGCAGGTCCGGCTCGGGGCCGGGTGGGCGCTGCCCGCTCAACTCCAGCCGCAGGCGCGCCTCGGTGCCCCGGGCCTGGGAGATCACCGCGTTGGCCAGCCCGACCACCTGCGGGGTGGAGCGGTAGTCACGGACCAGCCGGACCACTGTGGCGCGGCGGTGTCGGCGGGGGAAGTCGACCAGGTACGCGGAGGTCGCCCCGGTGAACGAGTAGATCGTCTGGCTGGCGTCGCCGACCACTGTCAGGTCGTCGCGGCCGCCCAGCCAGGCGTCCAGCAGCCGCTGCTGGAGTGGGTTGACGTCCTGGTACTCGTCGACCACGAAGTGCCGGTACTGGCCACGGACCTGCTCTCCGACATCCGGGTGCTCCTCGATGCCCCACACCGCGGCCCGCAGCATGTCCTCGAAGTCGATCACACCGTTCGAACGTTTGAGCTGCTCGTACGCGGTGAACACGTCGGCGACCTTCGTCGGCTCGTGCGGTGTGTCGCGCAGCGCCCGGGCCGCGGCGACCACGTAGTCCGTCGGCTCGACCAGCGACGACTTCGCCCACTCGATCTCGCCGGCCAGATCGCGGGCGGCGGCCCGGTCGGTACGCAGGCCGACCCGGACGGCGGCGAGGGTGACCAGTCGGACCTTGCTGTCCAGCAGTTCGGGCATGGCGCGGCCGGCCAGCAGTCGGGGCGCGAAGTAGCGCACCTGGCGCAGCGCGGCGGCGTGGAAGGTCCGTGCCTGCACACCGCCCACCCCGAGGACGGTGAGCCGACTCCGCATCTCGGCGGCGGCGCGGGCGGTGAAGGTGACAGCGAGCACGTGCCGGGGGGAGATCTCACCGGAGAGCGCCCGGTGGGCGATGCGGGAGGTGATCGCCCGGGTCTTGCCGGTGCCGGCTCCGGCCAGGATGCAGACCGGGCCGGCGGGTGCGGTCACCGCGGAGCGCTGCTCCGGGTCCAGCCCGGCGAGCACCTGTTCCGACGCTGAGTGAACCCCCACAACCAGGAATCATCTCAGCTACCCCGAGCGTTGCAGCGAACAGCCTCGGCTTGATCCGCAAGCCGGTGGCCGGAGGAGTTGGAGGGTCCGACCATGTTGACGATGTATTCCACCCCCTGGTGCGGCTACTGCCACCGGCTGAAGTCGCAGCTCGACCGGGAAGGCATCGGCTACGAGGTGGTCGACATCGAGCAGGACCCGAAGGCCGCGGAGTTCGTGATGAGCGTCAACGGCGGCAACCAGACGGTGCCGACGCTGCGCTTCGCCGACGGCAGTGCCCTGACGAATCCCTCGATCACTCAGGTCAAGCAGCACCTAGAGACGCTCAACGCCTGATCTGCCGGTTCATTCTCGGTGCGCGGCCGCCCCGTCGTGTCCGGAGCGGGTCACGGCGGCGACGGTCGGTGGGTACCGGAAGCTCGGATCGGTCGGTGTCCTCGACTGGTCGACGGGGTGCCGGGATCCTCGGGCGGGTGGGCGGCGTCGGCGGACGGGCCCCGGTCGGCGCGCTCAGGTGCCGGCCCCGCCACAGGTAGCTGCCGGCGGCCAGGGTGGCCACCCCGACCAGCGCGAACAGCAGCCGGTAGTCCAGGAACCCGACCAGCAGGGCACCCGCCCCGATGGAGAACGCCTGCGGCCCGCTGACCACCGCCTGGGTTGCGGCGGCGACCCGACCGACCAGCGAGGGCGGGGTACGCCGCTGAATCAGCGTGTGCAACCCGACCATCGTCAGCGGGAGCGAGACCCCGGCCAGCAGCACCGCCGCGAACCCGAGCCGCAGATCGGGGTACGAGAGCGCGAGCGCGGCCGGCGCGAAGAAGGCGACCCCGGCGGCCAGCGTGCCGACCTCTCCGAGCCGGCGGACCAGCGTCGGTGAGCAGAGCCCACCGAGCAACCCGCCCACACCCTGCACGGTGACCAGGACGCCCACGAACGCGGCATCCCGGTTCAGCCCCTGGTCGACGTAGGCGAAGATGAGCGACTCGCTGAAGCCCATCACCAGTGATCCGAGCCCGTAGCCGAGCAGGGCCCGCCGCAGGGCCGGCTCGCCGGCCAGGTGCCGCAGGCCGGCGCCCAGTTCGGCCGGCCACCGCAGCCGTACGGCCGGCGGCAGCTGCTGCGGGGTGGGCAGGGCGGTCACCACCGCCGCCGCGGTCAGAAATCCGATCATGCCGATTCCGGCCAGCGCCCATCCGCCGAGCGCCGCGTAGAGCGCCGCGCCCACCAGCGGGCCGACAAGTCGTATCCCCTGACGTACGGTCTGGAGCACGCCGTTCGCCTCGGCCAGCAGCTCGACCGGCACCATCTCGCGGATGAGCCCACTGAGCGCCGCGCCGAGCGTGATGGACGAGAGTCCGTACAGGGCGGCCACCAGGTAGACGATCCAGACGTCGCCCGCGTCGCGGACGGTGAACAGCGGGGCGAGCAGGGCCGCGGTCACCACGTTCGCGGCCACGAAGAACGGCCGGCGCGGGTAGCGGTCGACGACCCAGCCGACAAGCGGTGCCAGCGTCATCGGCGCGATGACGGCGAAGATCGTGGCACCGGCCAACCCGTTCGAGCCAGTCAGATCCTTGACCCAGATGGCGAGTGCGAGCAGCAGGATCGACTCGGCGGTCATGCTGGCCAGCAGGCCGCCGAAGAGCAGGCGGAAGTCGGGTCGGCGCAGGATCGTGCGCATGGGTCCCTCCGGCGGGATGGCGTGCCCAGATGGGCGACGTCGACGGGCCGCGACCGCGGGTCCGTCGTCAGCCGGCATTCCCGTGGTCCGATTTTCGCAAGACACGCCCTCGCCGGAACCTCCGACACTGGCCGCGCCGTCCATACTGACCGTGGGGGCCGAATTTCATACAGTTACCGTCGCGTCTGCGGCGGTCGACGGGAAAGAGGACACTGTGCCTCCTGCCGCACCCAGCCCAATTCTGCGTCGTCGCCGGTTGGGCATCGAGCTGCGCCGCCTACGTGAGGCCGCGGGCCTCACCGGCGATCAGGTCATCGAGCGTATCGGTTGGGCCTCCGCGTCCAAACTGTCCCGCTTGGAGAACGGCCGCAGCCGACCGGACCCGCAGGACGTCGGCGACCTGCTCGACCTCTATGGCGCCGACCAGGCGCTGCACGACGAGCTGCTGGGCATCACCAACGAGGCCGGCGACATGCGCGGCTGGTTGAAGAACTTCCCGGTGATGACGCAGCAACAGCGCGGCTGGGCCGAGTTGGAGGCGGGCTGCGCGGAGATCTCCGAGTACAACCCGGTGCTGGTGCCGGGCCTGTTGCAGACCCCCGGGTACGCCCAGCTCAGGATCGTGTCGGCCCGGCAGGTCGCCGCGGGGGCGGGCGAGCCGGAACCCGGCGACGAGCCGGACACCGAGGTGCAGGCGCGGCTGGCCCGCCAGTCGCTGCTGACCCGGGAACCGCACGCTCCCCGCTACACCGCCGTGTTGGAGGAGGCGGCTCTCGGCCGCCGGGCCGGGCCGCCGGAGGTGCTGCACGAGCAGCTGCTCCAACTCTGCGAGCTGGCGCTGCTGCCGAACGTGGCCCTGCACGTGCTGCCCCGGGACACCCAGATCGGCAACTGGTTCCTTCCGCCGACCGCCTTCTCGGTCTATCGGTTCGCCGATCCCCTCGATCCGGAGACATTGGCCATCGAAGGTGGCTTCACCGACGTCATGTCGACCGAGTCAATCACGCTAAATCGCTATAAAGTGGTGTTCGAGTGGCTATGCACGGCGGCACTTGACACCTCGGACACCCTCTCCTGGCTGATCGAGGCGACGGGACGGCTGACCGAGGCGACGCCCCCATCCACAGTGGCGTTCGGGCCGGCAACGGCGCCGACCCAACGCCGCAGGGAATCAGGGCGACTGACGGACCGGTGATCCACGGGGGACCCTCCGTCGGGGCGTGCGGCACCACTCGTCCCATCGGATCACTGCACATCAGGAGCAGAACCATGAACGACATTCGCAACACGCCGTCCGCCTCCGCCCACTCGTTGGCGGACGCCCCGTGGCGTACCAGCACCCGCAGCCAGACCTCCAACTGCGTGGAGGTCGCCCCGCTCGCCACCGGCCCGTCGGCGGTCGCCCTGCGCGACAGCAAGGACCGAGGCGGCCCTGTGCTGCTGTTCAACCGCGCGGGGTGGCTCGGCTTCATCACCGGAGCGAAGAAGGGCCAGTTCGATCTGAACTGATCCGGTGACCGGGTACGGGGCCGTCGGCGCACTGCCGGCGGCCCCGTCGCGTCACACCCGCCGGCCCCGTCGCGGTACGACCCGCCGACCCCGCTGAGCAGCCATCCGCCAATCGGACGAGGCTCGAAACCGATAGGCGCGTTTCAGTTGCTGGGACGAACACGCGGCGTAACATGACCCTCGAGTACATGGAACTTCCACACTGGCTCTTCCGTAGCGGTTCATCCGGAGACCCTCATGCGGTTCCTGATCGTTCGCACCGACATCCGCGCCGTCGCTGACGGGGACATCGCCGCTGCCTGGGCGGACGGCCACCGACTTCGCGACGAAACGACAGCGCCCGAGCCGCGACGGCAGATCGTGCACGCCGAGGACCGGGACGCCGCACTGCTGTTGGCCCGCGCCCTGGCCACGGTCGGCGCGGTCCGCGCCGGCAAGCAACGGGTCAAGGTCCTGCCGCTGGTCGAGCCACGGCCCGCCTTCCGACACAGACCGGGCCGCACCGGCACCTGAATCCACAGGTCGTCCGTCGTGGTCGGACCGGCTCCCCCGCCGCGTTTATCGCACCCACCGACCACGACGGCCCGTGTTCCCGGCCCGTGACCGCCGCGGCAACGGCGGCCACGGGCCGGGACCGTGCTCAGCGTTCGGCGTCCACCCAGCCGTCCAGCCAGCGGTGAATGAGGAACAGCGCGATCGACGACGGCGGCGGCAGGATCAACCGGGCTCCATCACCCACGTCCACCGTCTGCCCGGCCAACGCCGCACCGATCTCCCGGCGGGAGAACCACCGGGCGTACGCGATCTCGGACGGATCGACCCGCACCGGCTCGGCCGGGTTCGCGGTGGCCAGGAAACCCAGCATCAGCGAGCCGGGGAACGGCCAGGCCTGGCTGCCCACGTACCCGATGCGCTCGACCCCGATTCCCACCTCCTCGCGGACCTCGCGCAGCACGGCCGCCTCCGCCGACTCGCCCGGCTCCACGTAGCCGGCCAGGCAGGAGTAGCGGCGACCACCCGGGGTGCCCTGCCAGCCGGCGTTGTTGCCGAGCAGGCAGCGGCCGTCCGGGCCGTCCACGCCGTCGTGGACGAGCACGATCATCGCCGGGTCGGTACGCGGCCAGATCCGCCCGCCGTTGCGGTCCACCCGGGACCAACCGGCCTCGTCCATCGCGGTCGGCGCGCCGGTGCTCGCCGAGTAGGCGTGTCGGGTGTGCCAGTTGACCAGCGCCAGAGCGGTGGTGAAGATGCCGGCCTCCCGGTCGGCGAGCAGGTGGCCCACCTCCCGGAGGTGGACCGCCCGGGTCCCCGGGATCGTCGGCAGCGGCGCGTCGACAGCGAAGACCGGCACCCCGTCCGGCTCGACACCCAGGAACATCGCGCTCGACTCGGAGCCGGCAGGCACGTCACCCGCCCCGAACAGCACCAACGTCGGCGGCGACGTCTCGGTGCGGGCCAACGTCCGCCCCTCGTCGGTCGAATCGAGCAGCAGCACCCGGGCCCGCAACCACGCCTCGGTCAACCACTGCGAGTCACCCCGCCGGTGCGCCGCCCGATCCAGCGTGGACCGCGCCAACGGCGGTGCCGCCTCCCCACTCACGCCAGCGCTCCGCAACGCTCCGCGCCGGCCTGGGACGACCCGCTGCTGAACCCCATGGCTCGCTCACTCCGCCCGCTCACGCCAACTGCTCGGTCTGCACCGTGGTCAGCGCGGCCAGCCCCGGGGTGACCCGCTCCGCGTCGCCGAGCACCACGATCGCCGCCCGTGCCGGTGCGAGATAGCGGGCCGCCACCTGCGCGACGTCGTCGATGCTCGCCTTCGCCAACCTCGCCGCGTACTCGGCGAGGAAGTCCAGGCGCAGACCGTTGCCCGCGTATGCGCTTGTCAACGCCGCCAACCCGGCCTGGGTGGACATGCCGAGCTGGAGAGTGCCCAGGGCGTACTGCCGGGCCTGCTCCAACTCCTCGGGCTTCGGCGGCAGTGACGCCAACCGACCCAGCTCGTACGTCGTTTCCAGCAGCGCCGGACCGGTGACCTCGGTGGCCACCTCGGCGGCGGCGACCAGCACCGACCCGGCGACGGAATGCTCGATCACCGAGTGCGGGCCGTACGTGTAGCCCTTGTCCTCGCGGATGTTCTCCACCCACCGGGAGGAGAAGTAGCCGCCGAAGATCAGGTTGGCCAGTTGCAGCGGGGCGTGGTCCGGGTCGGTGCGCGACACCGCCGGCAGCGCGATCCGCAGCGAGGACTGCACCGAGCCGGGCCGGTCGACCAGCAGCAGCGGCCCCGGCTCCAGCGGCGGAGTCGCCGGCAGTTCGGCCGTACGCCCGGCACCCGACCAGCCGCCGAGCGCCCGCTCGGCCGCGTCCAGTGCCTTCTCCGGCTGCACGTCACCGACAAGCACCAACTGCGCGCCGGTCGGATGGACCCGCTCCGAGTGCAGGGTGCGCAGCGCCGCCGGTCGGACCGCACGGATCTGACCGGGCTCCGGCGTCTGCGTCGCGTACGGGTGCCGGCCGTAGATCCGCTTGAGCAGCGCCTCCCGGGCCAGGTGCGCGGGTTGGCTCTGCGCCACCTGGATCCGGTCGACCAGCCGGTCCCGTTCGGTGGCCACCTCGTCGCTGGGGTAGCTGGCGCCGGTCAGCACCTCGGCCAGCAACTCCAGCATCCGGTCCAGGCCGGTGACCAGACCGGCGCCGGAGAGCATCAGCCGGTCCGGGTCGACGCCCGCCGAGAGCCCGCCGCCCACCTTCTGCAACTCGGCGGCGATCTGCACACTGGTCATCGACTCGGTGCCGGAGAGCATGGTCTGCGAGAGCATCGCGCCGCGGGCCAGGTGGACCCTGCCGAACGGCACCCACAGACGCAGTTCGACAAGGGGTACGGCGGGCCGGCGTACGGCGATCACGGTGAGCCCGTTGCGCAGCGTGCGCTCGGCCTGCTTGGGCACCTTGAGCTTGCGCGTCGGGCCGAGCGGCGGCAGCGTGCGCGGCCCGACCGGAGCAGTGGTGGTCGTAGTCATCTGACGCCTCCGGGGATGACCTCGATGGCGGCCCGGCGCTCCGGGCGCAGGGTGGCCGCCGCGGCCCTGACCTGCTCCTCGGTGACCTCGCCAACCAGCCGGGGCAGTTCGTTGAGCAGGCCCGGTTCGCCGCGTTGCTGCTCCAGCACCGCCATCCGCAGCGCCCGGCCGAGCACCGCGTCGGTGTCCCGCAGCAGGTGGGTCGCCATCCGGGCCTGGGTGCGGGCCAGCTCACCGTCGGTCAGCCCGTCGGTGGCCAGCCGGTCCAACTCCTCGTCGATGGTGCGCAGCACCTTGTCCACGTCGCCCCCGGGGGGCAGGTGCGCCTGCAACAGCAGCGCTGTGGGATCGCGGACGTCGAACGGGTCGCCCATGAAACCGAGGTATCCGCCGAGGCTGGTCACCGTGCGGTCCCGCTGAACCAGCCGCTCGACCAGCCGCGACGCGTCGCCGTCGGTGAGCACCTCGGCCAGCACCACGTACGGCAGGTAGCCGGCGAAGTCGGTGACCGGGTCGGGCACGCGCCAGGCGCCGGCCACCGCCGGCAGCGGCGCCAGGGAATCGGTGTACGAGGTGCGCCGCTCGGCGCTCAGGTTGGGCTCGGTGAAGTCGGGCCTAACCGGTGCCGGGCGGGCCGGCACGTCGCCGAAGTGCCGGGTGACCAGCTCGGTCGCCTCGGCCACGTCGATGTCGCCGCTGACGGCGAGGACGGCGTTGCCGCTGGCGTAGTAGCGGCGGAAGAAGTCCGCGGCGTCGGCGACGGTGGCCGACTCCAGGTCGTCGAAGGAGCCGTAGCCGTCGTGGGCGTTCGGGAAGGTGTCGAACATGACCGGCGGCAGGGTCAGCCAGGGGAAGCCGCCGTACGGCCGGTTGAGGACGTTGACCCGGATCTCCTCCTTGACCACGTCGACCTGGTTGCGCAGGTTCTCCTCGGTCAGCCGGGGGCCACGCATCCGGTCCGCCTCCAGGAACAGCGCGCGTTCCAGCGCGTTGCTCGGCAGCGTCTCGAAGTAGTCGGTGTAGTCCAGGTGGGTGGAGCCGTTGAAGGTGCCACCAGCGCCCTGCACGTGCCGGAAGTGGGCCAGCTTCTCCAGGTTTTCCGAACCCTGGAACATCAGGTGCTCGAAGAGGTGGGCGAAGCCGGTACGCCCCTCCGGCTCCGAGCGGATGCCGACGTCGTAGACCACCGCCACCCCGATCACCGGGGCACTGCGATCGGGGGTGAGCACCACCCGCAGGCCGTTGTCGAGGGTGAACCGCTCGACCGGATACTTCGTCGCTGGAATTCTGGATCTCCGCGCCGCCACGGAGTCGACCCTAGCGCGTCGGCACCTCCGCCACCCGCGACCTTCCCGGAGCCGCCGCGACCGGGGCCGTCACCAGGGGCAGCACCTCGGCGCCGACCCGCTCGGCGTCCTCGTGGTGTGGCCAGCCGGAGCTGACGAACTCGTCGACGCCGAGCGCGGCGTACTCGTCGATACGGGCCGTCGGCGCTGGTCGATTGTCCTAGCTAGCTGGTAGGAAATGCCGACATAACCGAGACGCGCCATCCCGCCATGTGGATGGGTCTTGACGCTGGCCGAAGCCTGGCCCACTCTTCCTACCAACTAAGTAGGAATACTGCGGATTGGATGGACGATGAGACGGCTCCCCCTGCGCCGGTTGGTCACCCTGGCCACCCTCGCCGCCCTCGGCGCGGCGACCCTGGGCAGCACCGCGGCGTGCGGCGACGACAGCGAGGGCGCGGGCGGCGGCTCCGGCCCGGTGACGCTGCGCCTCGGCTACTTCCCCAACATCACCCACGCGCCGGCGGTCGTCGGCGTGCAGAAGGGCATCTTCGCGGAGAAGCTCGGCACCAACGTCAAGCTGGACCCGAAGACATTCAACGCAGGCCCGGCCGCCATCGAGGCGGTCTTCTCCGGCGCTCTGGACGCCACCTACATCGGTCCGAACCCGACAGTGAACGCCTTCTCCAAGTCCAAGGGTGAGGCCGTCCGGGTCATCTCCGGTGCGGCCTCCGGGGGCGTGGCGCTGGTGGTCAAGCCCGGCATCACCGGGGCGCAGGACCTGAAGGGCAAGAAGATCGCCACCCCACAGCTGGGCAACACCCAGGACGTGGCGATCCGGTACTGGCTCAAGCAGCAGGGCCTCACCACCACCAAGGAGGGCGGCGGCGACGTCAAGATCGTGCCGCAGGAGAACGCCCAGACCATCGAGACGTTCAACAGCGGCGCGATCGACGGCGCCTGGGTGCCCGAGCCGTTCGTCTCCCGCCTGGTCAACGCTGGCGGCAAGGTGCTTGTCGACGAGCGCGACCTGTGGCCGGACAAGAAGTTCGTCATCACCAACCTGCTGGTGAGCACCAAGTTCCTCAAGGCACACCCGGACGTGGTGCAGAAACTTGTCGACGGGCAGGTGGCCGCGAACGAGTTCGTCAACACCAGGCCGGACGAGGCGCAGCAGGCCATCTCCGACGCGATCGGCAAGATCACCGGCAAGCCGCTGGACCTGAAGCTGATCAAGCAGGCGTGGCCGACGTTGGAGTTCACGAACGACCCGATCCCGTCCTCGCTCAAGGCCGGGCTCGACCACGCCGTCGACGTCGACCTGACCGAGCCGGTCGACCTCAAGGGCCTCTACGACCTGACGTACCTCAACAACGCGCTGAAGGCACAGGGCAAGCCCGAGGTCGTCCAGCCATGACGTCGACCACGACGACGCCGCGGAGCGCGACCACCGCGGTCGCGCTCTCCGGCGTGACCAAGGTGTACGGACGCGGGGCGAACGCCGTCCTGGCTCTGGACGGTGTGACGCTTGACGTCGCGCCCGGCGAGTTCGTCTGTCTGGTCGGCGCGTCCGGCTGCGGCAAGAGCACCCTGCTCAACCTGGTGGCCGGGCTGGACCGGGTCAGCGGTGGGCAGATCACCCTGGCCGGCGACGCGAACCCGGGCCTGATGTTCCAGGAGCCGGCGCTCTTCCCGTGGCTGACCGTCGACGCCAACGTGGAGGTGCCTCTCAAGCTGCGCCGGCTGCCCAGGGCCCAACGCCGCGAGCGGGTGGCCGAGCTGCTGCGCACGGTGCACCTGGCCGACTTCGGCCGCAAACGCCCGCACGAACTCTCCGGCGGAATGCGGCAGCGCGTCGCGCTGGCCCGCACGCTGGCCCTGGACACTCCGGTGCTGCTCATGGACGAGCCGTTCGGCGCGCTGGACGCGATGACCCGGGACATCCTGCACGACGAGCTGGAACGGATCTGGTCCGAGCGCCAACTCTCGGTGCTCTTCGTGACGCACAACGTCCGCGAGGCGGCCCGACTGGCCGACCGGATCATCCTGCTCTCCAGCCGACCCGGCCGGATCATCTACTCCACCGAGGTGCACATCCCGCGCCCTCGTCGAATCGACTCCCCCGAGGTCGCCGCCATCGCCGCCGAGGTCACCGAGCGGCTCCGCACGGAGGTGGGCCGCCATGGCCAGTGACACCCTCACCAGCTCGGCGCGTACCGACGCGGAGATCACCGGCCTCGACGCGCTGGAGATCGCCGGCCGGGACAAGGAGGTCACCCGGGGCGCCCGGATCTGGGCGGCCACCTGGCCCAAGCTCGCCGCGCTGGCCATCGCCGTCGCCGCCTGGCAGTTCGTGGTCTGGACGGGTTGGAAGCCGCCGTACTCGCTGCCCGGGCCGCTGGAGGTCGGCCGCGAGCTGATGGCCCAGGCCCAGGGCCCGCAGCTCTGGGACGGCCTGCTCACCACGCTGCGCCGGGCCGCCCTCGGGTACGTCTTCTCCGTCGCCGTCGGCCTGCTGCTCGGCCTCGCGGTGGCCCGGTCCACCGTGCTGCGCGCCGCCATCGGTTCGATGATCACCGCGTTGCAGACCATGCCGTCGATCGCCTGGTTCCCGCTGGCCATCCTGCTCTTCGAGCTGAGCGAGAAGGCGATCTTCTTCGTGGTGGTGCTCGGTGCGGCACCGTCCATCGCCAACGGGGTGATCTCCGGGGTGGACTATGTGCCCCCGCTGCTGCTGCGCGCCGGCCGCAACCTGGGCGCCCGCGGGCTCAACCTCTACCGGTACGTCATCGCACCGGCCGCCCTGCCGGCGATCGTCGCCGGCCTCAAGCAGGGCTGGGCCTTCTCCTGGCGCAGCCTGATGGCCGGTGAGCTGCTCGTGGTCGGCATCTCGCAGACCTCGCTCGGTGCCCAGCTCACCTACTCCCGCGAGCTGTCCGACGCGCCCTGGCTGCTCTCCACGATGATCGTCATCCTGGTCGTCGGCCTGGTCGTGGACGCCGCGTTCGGGGCGGCCGACAAGGCGATCCGGCGCCGCTGGGGCGTCCTGGACCAGGCTGGTCAGTGACGTGTTCGTCTCCGCGCGCAGCGACTACGCGCTCAGGGCGATGCTCGCCGTCGCCGCCGCCGGTGGCGGCGGCGACAGGGTCGGCGAGTTGGTGAAGGCGTCCACCCTGGCCGAGGTGCAGGACATCCCGCTCAGCTTCCTGCAGGGCATCCTGCTCGACCTGCGTCGGGCCGGTCTGCTGCACAGCCATCGCGGCGCCGACGGCGGGTACGTGCTGACCCGCCCACCCGACGAGATCACCGTCGGAGACGTGCTGCGCGCGGTCGGCGGCTCGCTCACCACCGTGCGCGGTCTGCCGGCCGAGCGGGTGAGCTATCACGGAGTGGCCGCCGGGCTCACCGACGTCTGGCTCGCGGTGCACGGGGCGATCGCCACCGTGGTCGACAGCACCACCCTGGCCAACCTGCTCACCCACGCCCCGAGTCCGGTCGGCACCGACGCACCGCTCTCCTGATCGCGCTCGACCATTGAGGTAGTGGCCTCACCCGCGTGCCGAGGGGCCTACTTCCTGGATCGAGCACGATCTTGGGCTGGTCCGTCGTGCTCGGGCACGCCGAGGAGGGCGCGAAGGCGATGTGGTCGGGTCGGTGCCCCGCCGACCCGACCACACCTCGTACCGATCCTGACCGGGCCTGCCCCTCCGCCGGCACCGGTAGGCCGGTCGCTGCTCAGCCCACGTGTGCGGTCGCCGGACCGAGGCGCGGGTCGCCAGGACTGTGCAGCTCCACCAGACCGGCGGGAGCGTTACCCGCCGGGGTGGCATGCCAGGGTGCGAAGGCCGCAACCATGGCGAGCAACAACCCGGCGAACGCGACCGCGACCACCAGAATCAGTTCACGCAGTGCGCCCGAGCCGGCTTCGCCCGCCATGGTCACCCCTCCCGTGCCGGGCCCCCCGCCCGACATCCCCCGTCGGTCAGCCTCGACCACGACCGGCCGGGGCGCAGTCGGCCAGCCGACCCAGCGCACGCTGATTACCGACTCAGCGGAGTGGGCCACCCGGCGCGACCGGCTGATCGATCGGACGGCACGACGAGCCGACCGGCCCGGAACACCTAGACAAAACCGACCCGCCCCGCCGAAGCGGGACGGGTCGGTCGACGCGCAGAAGATCAGACGGTACGCGGGCGACGCGGCCGACGGGACCGGCCCGACGCGCGGTGCGCCGGCCGGGCGCCACCATCGGTGGACGCGCCGCCGGACGTGCGAGCCCGAGAGGCGGGCGCCGGCGGAGCGACGATGGTCACCGGCACGCCGGACGGCTCGCGGGCACCGGTCACCCGGGCCAGCGCTCCGTCACCCGCGCGAACCTGGACCGACTCGGGCCGGATGCCGGCGGTGGCCATCAGCCGG
Organism: Micromonospora sp. NPDC005171; assembly: GCF_040608575.1. Lineage (NCBI taxonomy): Bacteria > Bacillati > Actinomycetota > Actinomycetes > Micromonosporales > Micromonosporaceae > Micromonospora > Micromonospora sp. NPDC005171. The sequence goes on from NZ_JBEXIM010000012.1 coordinate 112,447, forward strand.
GACACGTCCCGGCGCTGCTCCGGCAGAACCAGGGTGACCACGGAACCAGACTCGCCGGCTCGGGCGGTACGACCGCCCCGGTGCAGGTAGTCCTTCGCCTCGGTCGGCGGGTCCACGTTGACCACCATGTCCAGGCCATCAACGTGGATGCCACGGGCCGCCACGTCGGTGGCGACCAGGGCGGTCACCTGACCGTTGCGGAACTGCTCCAGGATCCGGGTGCGCTGCGGCTGGGACTTGCCGCCGTGCAGCGCGGCCGCGCGTACGCCCTTGGAGAGCAGCTGGCGGGCCAGCCGGTCGGCGCGGTGCTTGGTGCCCATGAACAGGATGGTGCGGCCCTCACGGGCGGCGATCCGGGTCAGCGCGTCGGGCTTGTCCAGCGCGTCGACGTGCAGCACGTGGTGGGTCATCGCGGTCACCGTCGCGGTGCCCGGGTCCACCGAGTGGGTGACCGGGTTGCTCAGGAAGCGGCGGACCAGCCGGTCCACACCGCCGTCCAGGGTCGCGGAGAAGAGCATCCGCTGCCCCTGCGGCGCGACCTGCTCCAGCAGCTTGGTGACCTGCGGCAGGAAACCCATGTCGGCCATCTGGTCGGCCTCGTCGAGCACGGTGATCTCGACCTGGTCGAGCCGGGCGTCGCCACGGTTGATCAGGTCGTGCAGCCGGCCGGGGGTGGCGACGACCACCTCGGTGCCGGCGCGCAGGGCGTCCGCCTGCCGCTGCAACGACAGGCCGCCGACGACTGTGGCGCAGCGCAACCCGACGGCGCGGGCGTACGGGGCCAGGGCGGTGGTGACCTGCTGAGCCAGCTCGCGGGTCGGCACCAGCACCAGGGCCAGCGGGCGACCCGGCCGGGCCTTACGACCGGCGGTGCGGGACAGCAGCGGAAGCCCGAAGGCGAGGGTCTTGCCGGAGCCGGTACGACCGCGGCCGAGCACGTCCCGGCCGGCGAGCGAGTCGGGCAGCGTCGCCGACTGGATCGGGAACGGCTCGGTGATGCCCTGCGCGGTAAGCGCGGTGAGCAGCGCCGGCGCCAGACCGGTATGAGCGAAAGAGGGAATAACTGTGGTCATGCGGAAGCCTTCCTCGACGCGGCACGTGTCGAGGGAGGGCGCCGAAGTCGGCGCTGTCAACCGGCGGCACAGGGCAGCCAGGACTCACAAGCACGAACCGATTGGAGTACGGGCCGGCCCGCCGCCGGGCCGCCGCCTGCGTAAGCAGGCGGCGGCGAGGCGGGCCGGTCCCGTCACCGTCACACCCGGAGGGCGCGACAGGTAATGCTGACCGATCCGAAGATCAGAGCGGGCGGATGTTCTCCGCCTGCGGGCCCTTCTGGCCCTGGGTCACCTCGAACTCGACCCGCTGGTTCTCGTCCAGGCTCCGGTAGCCGGAGGACTGGATCGCCGAGAAGTGGGCGAAGACGTCAGCGCCGCCGCCGTCCGGGGTGATGAAGCCGAAGCCCTTGTCAGCGTTGAACCACTTCACGGTGCCAATAGCCATGTGTTTCGTCTCCTTGACGGAACGTCGGACACGCACTTGTTGCGTGCCCGAAGAGGAGCGCTCCGCGCGGGGATGCGCGAATCGCCTGTCGCTTCTGGTCGCCCCGCCCGGAGAACTCCGGACACAACAAAGAGCGCCTGGGGCCACAATCCCGCCAGGCGCACACAGAGTCTCTGGTAACCAAAACTGCAACCCGGTCAACCTACCACGGTTTTCCCCGCAGTGGTCAACGTTGGGCAGAATCCTCGGGCAACTGGGCGATCAAGGCCGTGAGGCCCGCCACATCCAGCAGGTCCGCGGGGCGGACGGTCACCCCGTGCCGGACGTAGTGGAACGCCGCGCCCACCCGGTCAACCGGCACGCCGGCCAGCTCCGCCCAGGCCAGCCGGTACACGGCCAGCTGCACGGCGGCCACGTCGGCCGCCGGCCCGGTGGGCTGCGCGCCGGTCTTCCAGTCGACCACGTCGAACCGCCCACCCGGCCGGGCGAAGACCGCGTCCATCCGGCCCCGCACCACCACCCCGGCGATCACCGTGGCGAACGGCACCTCCACCTCCACCGGTGACCTGTCGGCCCACTCGCTGGCCAGGAACCGCTCCTGAAGCTCGACCAGAGCCTCGTCGGGTGCCGCGTCGGCGTCGGCCGCGCCGGGCAGCTCGTCCAGGTCCAGCAGGCGATCGGCGCCGAAACGCTGCTCCAACCAGGCGTGGAAGGCGGTGCCTCGACGGGCGTACGGGTTGGGTTCGGCCGGCACCGGGCGACGCAGCGTACGGGCCAGCGCCGCCGGATCGCGCCGCAGCGCCACCAACTGGGTGACGCTCAGCGCCCCGGGCAGCGCCACCTCGACCGCACCGGAGAGCCGGGTCACCTCGGCACGCTCCGCCAACAGCAGGTCCGCCTCGCGCTGCCAGCGCGCCACCTCCGGGTCCACCTCCGGCTCGGCCGGCTCAACCGTCGACCCGTCCGGTGCGACCGGCCCGGCGAGCACCGGCCCGACCGGCCCGGGGAGTGTCGCCGCCGGACCGTCGGCCATCAGGCGACGCACCAACCCGGCCGCCTCGGCCAACGCCGGCCGGCGACCGCCCAGCGGGTCGGCCGGCCACTCGGCACGGAGCACCACCTCGGCCGTTGGGTTCGTCGCGTCGGGCGTCGGCTCCGGCGCCCACGCGTCGATCAGGTGCCCCGGCCCGCCGTCGAGACAGGCGTCGTACACCTCCCGCAGGAAGACCGACGGACCTCGCGGCCGCTTCGTGCCCTCCCCCCACCAGTAGCCGGAGCAGAGCAGCAGCCGGCGCGGCCGAGTCACCGCCACGTACGTCAGCCGGCGTTCCTCCCGCTCGTCGTGGGCTCGCCACGCGTCGGTGAAGTCGGTCACCGCCCGCGCCACGGCCCGCTGGTCCCCCGCCTCGTCGAGCGCCAACTCGGGCAACCCGTCGGCGTCGCCGCGCAGCGGGAACGGCAGCACGCCAAGCCCACCCAGCCAGTGGTCGGAGTTGCGAACCGGCCCCGGCCACAGCCCACGACTGAGCCCGGCCGCCGCCACCACGTCCCACTCCAGGCCCTTGGCGGCGTGCGCGGTGACCACCTGCACCGCGCCCTCCACCACCTCGACCTCGCCCGGCGCCAGGCCACGCTCCTCGTCCTCGGCGGCGGCCAGGTAGGACAGGAAGCCGGACAGGGTCGCGCCGGGCGTCTCCCCGCTGAACCGGGCCGCCACGTCGCCGAGCGCATCCAGGTGCCCCCGGGCCAGGCCCGCGTCGCCGGCGCCGTCCCGGCCGGCCCGCACCGCGACCTCCACGTCCAGGCCGATGGTCCGTTCGATGTCCGCGATCAGGTCCGGCAGCGCCTGGTCCAGTCGGTAGCGCAGCAGCGCCAACTCCCGGCCGTACGCGCGCAGCCGCGCGAACCCCTCCGCCGAGTACGCCTGCGCCGGCCCGAGGTCGGCCAACGCCTCCACCAGGGTCGCCTCGTCCAACAGGTCGGGGCTGATCTCCGACGCCTCGTCGGCGGCCACCTGCCGCCGGGCGTTCGCGATGGCCCGAGCCCGCCGGTGCAACGCCACCAGGTCACGCGGCCCGATCCGCCAACGGGCGCCGGTGAGCAACCGCAGCAGCGCGGCGCCGTCGGTCGGGTCGGCCAGCACCCGCAGCGTGCAGACCACGTCGCGTACCTCGGGGGTGTCCAGCAGGCCACCCAGCCCGACCACCTCGACCGGCAGACCACGCTCGCGCAGCGCCGACTCGATCGCCGGGATCTGGCTGCGGACCCGGACCAGCACGGCGGTCGTCGGGCGCCGCGCCACCGGGATGTGCTCCGGGGCCGCGCCCGGCATCCCGGCCGCCCCGCGCCAGGCGGCGAGCACGCTGTCGGCGATCCAGTCGGCCTCGTCGGCGTACGTGGGCAGCATCGCGCAGTGCACAGTGCCGCCGGCAGCACCGCCCGGGCTGCGGTGCGGGATCGGGTCCCGGACGGTCAGCGCGGAACGCAGCTCCGGCACCCGGGCGCCCGCCGCCCGCAACGGGGTGGAGAGCGCGTTCGCCACCCGGAGGATCTCCGGGCGGTTGCGCCAACTCGTGGTGAGCCCCAACGCCGGGGCGGGTTCACCGTTGGCACGGGCGAACTCGGTGGGGAACCGATCCAGGGTGCCCGCGCTGGCCCCCCGCCAGCCATAGATCGACTGGCACGGATCGCCCACAGCGGTCACCGGGTGCCCGCCACCGAACAACGCGTTGAGCAACACCACCTGGGCGTGGCTGGTGTCCTGGTACTCGTCGAGCAGCACCACCCGGAAGCGGTCCCGCTCGATCACGCCGACCCCCGGGTGGTCCCGGGCCACCCGGGCCGCCCGGGCGAGCTGGTCGGCGAAGTCCATCGCCTCGAAGTCCTCCTTGCGCCGGGCGTACGCCCGCACCAGCGGCAGCAGCCGCAACCGGGTCTGCTGGAGGGTGAGCGCCTTGCGCACGTCGGCGTAGACCCGACCCGGCCGCGACTGCACCTCGGCGAAGAACCGACCGGTCCACGCCGCCAGGTCGTCCGGCGCGACCAGGTGCTCGTCCAGCTCCCCGGCGAGCGCCAGCACCGCGTCGGTGATGGTGCTCGGCATCCGGTCCACCTCGGACATGTCGCCGTCGTAGTTGCGCACCAGCAGGTCGACCAACTGCCAGCGGGACGCCTCGGTGAGCAGCCGGGTGGACGGCTCGTAGCCGGCCCGCAGCCCGTGCTCGGTGACGATCCGGCCGGCGTACGAGTGGTAGGTGGAGACGGTGGGCTCACCCGCGAGTGGATCGTCCAGCGGGTCGCGTCCCTGCCGGCCGAGGCGGCGGATCAGCTGGTCGAGCCGGGTGCGTACCCGGTGGGCCAGCTCGCCGGCCGCCTTGCGGGTGAACGTCAGCCCGAGGATCTGCTCCGGCCGCACGTACGAGTTGGCCACCAGCCAGACCACCCGCGCGGCCATCGTCTCGGTCTTGCCCGACCCGGCGCCGGCGACCACCAGCAGCGGCTCCACCGGGGCGGCGATGATCGCGGCCTGCTCCCGGGTGGGCGCCGGCAACCGCAGCAGCTTGGCCAGCTCCACAGGTGTGTACCGGGGGCCGGAGTCCGCGAGTCGGGGCGTCGGCGCGGGACCCGCGCCGAACAGGGTGGGCTGACTCACGGTGCCGTCTCGGGTCGCGACTGGGCTCGCAAGCTCACTCCTCGCCCTCACGGGTGCGTCGGACGGTGGGCGGCTCGACGACCTGGCGCCCCTGCCCGGAGACCGGGCAGCTGGTGCGCACCGGGCAGACCCGGCACTTCGAGTTGGCCACCGCGGCGAACGTGGCGGCTGCCATCGTATCGGCGGTCCTTCGGACCAGCGCGGTCGCCCAACCGGCCGCCGGCCCCTCGCTGGCCGCCGGTTGGTTCTGCTCCCTGGCGTCCTTGGCGGAGGTCCCGAGCTGCACCAGCGCGGCGCCCCCGGACTCGTCACCGAACTCGGCGAACGCCCCCGCCTCCACCGCCGCCTGGTACGCGCCGAGCTGTGGGTGCTCCGCCAGGTCGGTGCCGGTGACAGCTGTGGACTTGCCGGTCTTCAGGTCGATCACCACGAGCCGCCCGGCCTCGTCGATCTCCAACCTGTCCACCCGACCGGTCAGGTCGACGGGCCGATTCGGGTCGTCCAGGCGGACGGCGAACTCGTGCTCGATGGCGAGCAACCGACGCGGGTTGGTGGCCAGCCAGCGCAGCAACTTGTCGACCATCGCCTCGGCGCGTTCCCGCTCCGGCCCGGCCATCCACCGGGCCGCCAGCTCGATCGCGTCGAACCGGGCGGCCACGTAGTCGAGCAGCGCGCCCCGGTCGGCGCTGGCGTCCTCGGCGAGCATCGCGGCGGCGTGCACCAGGTTGCCCACCCCCTGCGCGGTGCTGGTCGGGCCGCTACCACCGTGCCGTTCCAGCAGCCAGCGCAGGCTGCACCGCAGCGCGCTCTCCATTGCCGACGGGGTGACCCGCACCGGGTCACCGTCGTCGACCAGCGGCCGGTCGTCGGAGAGCACCCGCAGCCCCCACCAGTCGTCGGGGTGCGCGCCGGGCACCCCGGCGGCGGCGAGCCGGGCCAGTTCGGCCGCCGCGGCGCGCCGCCGGGCCGCCGGGGCGGCCGGGTCGGTGATGGCGGTACGCAGTTCCGCGACCAACGCCGGCAGGGTGAGCGCCCGGGGTGGACGGGTCACCGGCAGCGCCCCGGGGCGGTCCGGCTCCTCGTCGCCGGTCTCGCCCACCGCACCGCCACCGGTGCCGCCGGAGGACGGCTCGGTGCGGGGACCGGGCGGCGGGCCCGGCGTTGTCGGCGGCGTCGGCGTATTCGGCTTCATCGGTGGCGTCGGCGGCGGGCCCAGCGGAGTGGGCGGGATGCCCAGCGGGGTCGGCGGCGGGCCCAGCGGGGTCGGCGGCGGGCCCAGCGGGGTGGGCGGCGTACTCGGCGGGGTGCTCGGGCCCAGCTCGTGCAGGAACCGGCTGGGCTGCTCCTCGTGATCGTCACCGCCGACGGCGGCCGACGCCACGGCGCTGACCAGCAGCCGGTGCCGGGCCCGGCTGATGGCGACGTGGAAGAGCCGGCGCTCCTCATCCAGCAACGCCGAGGTCTGACCCACCACGTTCGCCGCTGTCGCGCCGTCGACCGAGCGGCCGGCCAGCACATCGACCAGCCGCTCGGAGCCGAGCAGGCTGCCGCGCAGCCGCAGATCAGGCCAGATGCCCTCCTGCACGCCGGCCACCGCGACAAGGTCCCATTCCAGACCCTTCGCGGCGTGCGCGGTGAGCAGGCGTACCGCCGCGCCCCGGTCGGCGGTCGGGGCGATGGTGTCGGCGGGCAGGTCCTGGGCGAGCACGTGGTCGAGGAAGACCTCGGTACGCGCCCCGGGCAGCCGGTCGGTGAACCGGGCCGCCGCGTCGAAGAGGACCAGCACGGCGTCCAGATCGCGGTCGGCTGCCTCGGCCCGGCGCCGCCGGGCAAGGTCGCCCTCGCCGGCCTCTGGACGCCCCTGGTTGATCGCGCCGGCCCACCGCTCGGCGAGACCACTGGCCTGCCAGACCGCCCAGAGCACATCCTCGGCGGTGGAACCCGGCCGGGCGGCGGCATCGCGTGCGATGGCCAGCAGCCCGGCCACCGCCTGCGCCGGCTCCGCCCAGTGCCGCTCGATGCCGGCCAGCTCCTCCGGATCACGTAGCGCCTCGACGATCAGCTCCCCGGAGGGGCGTCGGTCGCCGCCGGCCAGCGCGAGCGCCCGCAGGCCCTGCCGCAGCCGCCGCTCGGCCAGCGGGTCGGCCCCGCCCAGCGGGGAGTGCAGCAGCGCGACGGCCGCCTCCTCGTCGAGTCGTTCCGGCTCCAGCGCGCAGCGCAGCAGGAGCAGCAGCGGAGCGACCGCCGGTTGCAGGTGCAGGGGCAGGTCCTCACCGTGCACCACCGTCGGTACGCCGGCAGCGTGCAGCGCCCGTCGCAGGGTGGGCAGCTGCAACGCGGTCGACCGCACCAGCACCGCCATCCGTGACCAGGGCACGCCGTCGAGCAGGTGGGCCGAGCGCAGCGCGTGGGCCAGCCAGGCGGCCTCGCTGGTCGCCGAGCGGAACGTGTGCACCTCGACCACGCCGGGCGGCGCGTCCGGCAGGGGGTGCAGCCGACGGTGTGCGGCCGGACCCCGCAGCCGGCGACCCAGCCGGGCGATCGCCGCGAGCAGACCCGGCCCGGCCCGATACGACGTGGTGAGCAGCACCTGTGCGGCCGGCGCGCCGGAAGCCGTCCGGAAGCGGTGCGGGAACGTCGCGACCCCGGCCGGGTCGGCACCTCGGAAGGCGTACGTGGAGGAATCGGGGTCGGCGAACGCGACAAGCGACTTGCCACCGCCCGCGATGACCGAGAGCAGCTCCAGCTGAGCGGGGTCGGTGTCGGCCAGTTCGTCGAGGTAGACGTGGGTGAGCCGACGACGCTCGGCAGCCAGCAGCTCCTCGTCGTCGCGCAGCAGCCCGGTGGCCGCCCGGACCAGCTCCGCCGGGTCGTACGCGATGGAGCCCCGGTTGCTCACGTCGCGCAGTGCGAGCACGGCGACGTACTCCCGGAGGAAGCGGGCGGCGGCTGGCCAGTCGGCGCGGCCGAGCTTCTCACCCAGCCGGGCCAGGTCGACCGGGCCGACGCCGCGCTCGGCGGCGCGCATGAGCAGGTCGCGCAGCTGCCCGGCGAACGCCCGGGTCCGCAGGGCGGGGCGCAGGTCGGTCGGCCAGCCGACCGGGTCGTCCTCGGGCTCCTCGCCCACCACGTCCAGCAGCTCACGGATGATCAGATCCTGCTCGGGGCCGGTGAGCAGCCGGGGTGACGGTTCGCCCCGCTCGGCGGCGGCGCGGCGGAGCAACCCGAAGGCGTACGCCGGGAAGGTGCGCACCAGCGGCTCGCGCAGCACCCGGTGACCGTCCTGCGCGATCCGGGCCTCGATGCGCTGCCGCAGCGCGGTGGCGCCTCGCCGGCCGAAGGTCAGCACCAGGACCCGTTCGGGGTCGACCCCCTCGGCCACCCGGGCGGCGACCGCCTCGACCAGCGTGCTGGTCTTGCCGGTGCCTGGGCCGCCGAGCACGAGCATCGGCCCGTCGGTGTGCCCGACGACCTCGGCCTGCACCGGATCGGCCCGCCAGCCGCCGGCACCGACCGCCAGCTCGGACCCGGCCGCGCCGTCGGGACCACCCGACGCGCCGACATCGCCCCCGGAAGCGCCGCCGCTGGCGGGCCCGGAAGCGCTGTCAGGCGTCGTCCCGTCCGCCCGCGCCGGCCCACCGGGCCGCCGCACCAACCGGTACGCCTGCATCAGCTCATCCCATCAGACCCATACGACACCCACCCGTCCTCCTCCCCCATACCCCCATCCACCCCTGTCGATCATGAAGTTAGCGGCGCGACACGCCGACAGTGGCGTCGCCAACTTCATGATCACCGCAGCCGGGGCGTGGGACCCGGGGGTCAGGTCAGGTGGGATTCCAGGATGTTGAGGGCCTCGGGGACGGTGGCGGTGACCGTCAGGAGGTCGCGGCCTGCGGGCTTGAGGAAGGTCTGGTCGGCCAGCGCGTCCAGCCAGTCCAGCAGAGGGCGGTAGAACCCGTCGGTGTCGATCAGCACCATCGGCTTGGCGTGCAGGGCGAGGGTGGCGGTGGTCCAGACCTCGAACAACTCGTCCAGGGTGCCCAGCCCACCGGGCAGGGTGAGGAAGGCGTCCGACTTGTCGATCATCAGGGTCTTGCGGCTGGCCATCGAGTCGGTCACCAGCAGCTCGTCCGAGGCCAGGTCGGCGACCTCCAGATCGACAAGCGACTGCGGGATCACGCCGACGGTGCGCCCACCGGCGGCCCGGGCGCCGTCCGCCAGCGCGCCCATCATGCCGACGCAGCCGCCACCGCTGACAAGCGTGTGCCCGCGCCGGGCCAGCTCCGCACCGGTCTCTGCGGCCAGGTCCAACCAGCGCTGGTCGAGGGTACGAGAGGAGGCGCAGAAGACGCAGATCGCCGCCATCAGTCGCGGTCCCGGGCCTGAACGGCTGCGGCCTGCTGGTCTGCCCGGGTACGGGCGACGGCTTCCTCGCGGACCGCCTCCTGCTCGGCGGAGAGCGCGGCCTCCGAGGCGACGATGTGCCGGACCGCCTCGTTGACGTCGTCGGTGAGACAGATCAGGTCGAGGTCGACCGGCCCGATCTTGCCGGTGGCGGCCATCGTGTCGCGCAGCCAGTCGAGCAGACCCTGCCAGTAGGCGACCCCCATGAGCACCACTGGGAACCGGGTGACCTTGCCGGTCTGCACCAGGGTGAGCGCCTCGAACAACTCGTCCATGGTGCCGAACCCACCGGGCAGCACGACGAACGCCTGGGCGTACTTGACGAACATCGTCTTGCGGGCGAAGAAGTAGCGGAAGTCGATGGCCAGGTCGACCCAGTCGTTGATGCCCTGCTCGAACGGAAGCTCGATGCCGAGCCCCACGGAGAGCCCGCCGGCCTCGCTGGCGCCCCGGTTGGCGGCCTCCATCACCCCGGGCCCACCTCCGGTGATCACCGCGTAGCCGGCTCGGGCCAGCGCACCGCCCAACTGCTCGGCCAACTGACACTCGGCGCTGTCCGGCGCGCTGCGGGCGGAGCCGAAGACGCTGACCGCCGACGGCACGTCGGCGAGGGTGTCGAAACCCTCGACGAACTCGGCGAGGATGCGCAGCGCACGCCAGGCGTCCTTGGTCTTCCAGTCGCCCCGCCCCCGTGAATCCAGCAGGCGCTGGTCGGCGGTGCTGCTCGGGATCGCCCCTCTGCGCAGGGTTACCGCACCGCGATGCCGCTCCTGTCCCGGACCGCGACCGGCCTCCCGCCCGTTGCTCTGGCTCATGGGGCAACCGTAGTGGAGCAGCACCGGTCGGGTGCGCGGGGCGGGGACGCCGAGAAATTGTTCGGGATCATGGGCAACTATTCGGCGCTCCCGTACGTCTTACTATTCACATACCGGGTATGCCCCGGCGCGCGCCTTCGGGGGAGGAGACAGCGTGATCAGCAACAGCGAGATGATCCGGATCCGTCGGCAGATGCAGCGACGGATCCGAGACGTGGTGGCCGAACGCCGCCGCACCCGCCAGCAGAACCCGATCCCCGTCTCCCCCAGCCCGTCCGGAACCGATCAAGAGGTTTGCGTCGCCGACAACGGGCCAGGCTGACGCAAACCTCTTGATCACCGGGTGGTCAGGGCTCAGGCCGGGGCCAGCCAGCGGTGCAGAGTTGCCGCGCCGTCGCGGATCTTGCTGATCTCGACGTGCTCGTCGGGGTGGTGGGCGAGGTTCGGGTCGCCCGGGCCGAAGTTCAGCGCGGGGATGCCCATCGCCGCGAACCGGGCCACATCCGTCCAGCCGAGCTTGCCGATCGGCGCCGCGCCGACCGCCGCCAGGAACTCCTTCGCGGGTGCCGCGTCCAGCCCGGGGGCGGCGCCGGCAGCCGTGTCGGTGACAGTCACCTCGAAGCCTTCGAACACCTCACGCAGGTGCGCCTCCGCCTCGGCCGGAGTGCGATCCGGGGCGAACCGGTAGTTGACCTCGACCTCACAGAGATCGGGGACCACGTTGCCGGCCACCCCGCCGTTGATCCGCACCGCGTTCATGCCCTCGCGGTAGTCGCAGCCGTCGATGGTGACCCGGCGCGCCTCGTACGTCTGGAGGCGTCGCAGCACCTCACCGGCGGCGTGGATGGCGTTCACCCCGTGCCAGGAGCGCGCCGAGTGGGCGCGTACGCCGGTCGTGGTGACCACCGAACGCATGGTGCCCTGGCAGCCGGCCTCGACGATGCCGTACGTCGGCTCCAGCAGCACCGCGAAGTCCGCCTGCAACCACTCCGGGAACGCCTGGGCGACGAGGTTGAGCCCGTTGTACTTCGACTCGATCTCCTCGGCCTCGTAGAAGAAGTACGTCACGTCGTAGCGGGGCTCCGGCAGCGTCACCGCCAGGTGCAGCGCGTACGCGGTGCCGGACTTCATGTCGGAGGTGCCACAGCCGTACATCAGGTCGCCGCGCATTGTCGACGGGAAGTTGTTGTTCAACGGCACCGTGTCGAGGTGGCCGGCCAGCACGACACGCTGCGACCGACCGAGGTCGGTACGCGCCATCACCGTGTTGCCGTGCCGGTGGGTGGTCAGGTGCGGTACGCCCCGCAGCACCTCTTCGACAAAGTCGGCGATCGCCTTCTCGTTGAGGGACACGGACTCTATGTCGACCAGCGCGCGGGTCAGCTGCACCGGATCGGCGAGGACCTCGGGGGTCAGCGGGTTCTCCATGGTTCGCACGGTACCTTCAGGTCTGTCAGCGCGAGGAGCGAGCCGAGGTCAGCCCGGCCGTGACCGAGAGGTGTAACAGTGACGTCCGCAGATTCCGCCTGGGGCATCGGCCTGGCCACGGTCACCGCCGACGAGCAGGTGCTCGATACCTGGTACCCGACCGGCAAGCTGGGCCTGGGCGAGCTGCCGCTGGTCGCCGGCGAGGACAAGGCGGACGTGCTCGACCTGCCGCCGGCCGCGCTCGGTGACCGGCCCCTGCCCGGTCTGCGTACCGTGCAGGTGGTCACCGTGATCGGCTCGCTGGACGACCCGATCAAGGACGCCTCCGACGCGTACCTCCGGTTGCACCTGCTCTCGCACCGCCTGGTGCGACCCAACCAGCTCAACCTGGACGGCATCTTCGGCAAGCTGGCCAACGTGGCCTGGACGTCCGCCGGGCCGTGCCCCCCGGAGCGGGTGGACGAGCTGCGGGTGATCGAGCGGGCCGCCGGCCGGCACCTGGCGGTCTACGGGGTGGACAAGTTCCCCCGGATGACCGACTACGTGGTGCCCTCCGGGGTGCGGATCGCCGACGCCGACCGGGTCCGCCTCGGCGCGCACCTGGCCGCCGGCACCACGGTGATGCACGAGGGCTTCTGCAACTTCAACGCCGGCACGCTCGGCACCTCGATGGTCGAGGGACGGATCGTGCAGGGTGTCGTGGTGGGCGACGGCTCCGACGTGGGTGCGGGCGCGTCGATCATGGGCACCCTCTCCGGCGGCGGCACCGACAAGGTCCGCATCGGCGAGCGGAGCCTGGTCGGCGCGAACGCCGGCATCGGCATCTCCCTCGGCGACGACTGCGTGGTCGAGGCCGGCTGCTACGTCACGGCCGGCTCGAAGGTCACTTTGCCGGACGGCCGGGTGGTCAAGGCCCGGGAGCTGTCCGGCGTCGACGGCCTGCTGTTCTGGCGCAACTCGGTCACCGGCGCGCTGGAGGCCCGGCCACGGACCGGCCGGGGCATCGAGCTGAACGCCGCCCTGCACGCCAACGACTGACGGACCCGTCCGGGTCCGCGGCGCTCGGCCGCGGACCCGGACGGGGTACGCCTCAGCGCAACCGGTACGCCTGGATGATCCGTTGGGTCACCGTGTTACCGGCGGTGTCCCGTGCGGTGGCCCGCAGCGACACGTGGCCGGTGCCGGCCGGATGCCGCAACAGGGCCGACCAGCCGTCGGCCGAGGTGCGGACCAGCTTCGCCTTGCCCCAGGTCTTCCCACCGTCGTACGAGACGTCGACGGCGAGCTTCTCCACCCGGGTGGCCGGCGAGCCGGGCTGCCGCTGCACCCGCACCGGGACGACGAAGCCCTGACCGGCCGGAGCACTGTTGTCGACCCGCAGCGGCGGCGCGAACCGCACCACCGACAGGGGCAGTCGGGCCGGCGTCTCTCCGGCGACGTGCCGAGACCGGAAGGTCCAGCTGGATTCCACTTCGGTGCTCAGGTCGGTGAAGCTGCGCTTCGACGACGTGACCAGCCGGTAGTCCGCTGCGCCCGGTGGCACTGCGAACTCTCCATAGCCGGCGTACTCGCTCTCGCCGACCAGCTTGCCGTCGCGCCAGAGCTTGGTGTGCTCGCTGTCGTTCCGCGAGCCGCCCGGGTGCCCGGCCGCGTCGCTGAATACCGGCACGTCGACCAGGATGGTGTCGTCGAGCCGGGTGACGCTCTGGTGCGGCCAGCGCGGGTTCGGGAACGACGGTGCGTACGGGGCCTGGTTCCAGATCTCCCGCACCGTCCGCCCGGCCCGGTACGCGGTGGGGACGGAGAAGAGCACCGCCTGCGAGATCAACCACCCGTCATCGTCGACAGTTCCGAAGGAGACCTCGGATTCCCATTTCACATTCCTGGTGTTGTAGTACTCCACCCGCTGGCCGGGCACGACAGTGGGCAGGACCAGGGCGGAGCCGCCGACGTTGTACTCCAGCACGGGGTACACGATCCGCTCGGCCGCCATGCCCGGGTAGCCACCACGGAACTGGTGCACGACGGTGGCCAGGTCCCGTCGGGTGTAGTCGCGGACGAACCCGGTGGGCATCCGGCCAGGGATCGCTTCGGCCAGCGCGTACAGGTACGGGCTGTTGGCCGTGTCCTGCGTGGTCCACTGGCTGCTGACGGTGCCTACGAACTGGTCGGCGGAGACCCGCTTGCCGAGCTGACCGCTGGCCAGGCCGGTGAACGTCTCCGCCCAGAGCCCCACGCCGTACCCGCTGCCGTCGTCGGCGGTGAAGTTGCCGCTGACGTCGATCAGTTGCGGGACGGCGGTCCGGTCCGGAACGGTCGTCCGCACCGGCTTCGCCTGGCGGGCGTCCACGACGATCCGGGTGTCCCGCTCGATGGTCACTTCGGGCTCCATCAACAGGGACATCCCGCGCTGCTCGTCCTCCGGTCCGGGCTCGAAGACGAGGCCGCTCAGGCCGTAGTGGCCCTTGGGCACCCGCACGGTGGCCACCCCGTCGGAACTGACGAGGTCCCAGGAGCCGAAGGTGTCCATTCCGAGCAGGAGGGTCCAGTGGTCCGCGGTGCGCGCGCCGGCGCGGTTCAGGTGCTCCACGGTGAGCGTGTAGCTCTCCACCTCCCGGTTCACGGCCAACGGGGTGACCGCGACCGCCGCACCGGATCGGGCAACGATCCGCCCGGTCCAGTAACCGTCGGCGTCGCCGAGCCGGGTGTCCGTGGTGACGGTCGTGGCGGCCGTGCCGCCCGCCGGCACGGTGAGTTGGCTGGCGCCCAACTGGAACAGGCCAGCCGGCAGTGCCCGACCGCCGGGGCCGGCGCCCTCGATGCTCAGGTCCACGGTGACCGCGGCCGGGCCGTCGTTGCGCCAGGTCACCGTGCGGGTGATCGGCGCGTCGTCAGCGTGCGGCCAGAGCGTCCGTCCGAACGAGACGCTGACCGGGTCGGTGGTTAGCTGCTGGATGATCGCGTGTGCGACGTCGACCCGCCCGGCCCCCTGCTGGTAGGCGGTCTGGTCCGGGTGCGGCTTGGCGGCGGCCATCAGGGTGGCCTTGAGCCGGTCGGCCCGCCATCCCGGGTGCTGCTGGGCCAGCAGCGCGGCCGAACCGGCCACGTGTGGGGTGGCCATCGAGGTGCCGGAGAGGGTGACGTAGCGGTCCCCCACCGGGTCGCCGATGACGCCGTTGGCGGACCGTGCGGCGACGATGTCGACGCCGGGCGCCGTGATGTCCGGCTTCAGCGCGTCGTCGCCGACCCGGGGGCCGCGGCTGGAGAACTCGGCCAACTCGTCGTCACGGTCCACCGCGCCCACGGCGAGCCCGGCGTCCGCGCTGGCCGGGGAGCCGACCGAGCCGTCCGAGCCGTCGTTGCCGGCGGCGAGGACGAAGAGCGTGCCGGTCTGCGCGGTCAAGGTCTGCACCGCCTCCTCGACCGGGTCGACCTCCGGGGTGTCCCAGCCGCTGAGGCTCATGTTGACCACGGCGGCCTTCTTCTCGACCGCGGCCCACTGCATGCCGGCGAGGATCGCCGAGTCGGTGCAGCCGGCGTCCTCACAGACCTTGCCGTCGAGCAGGGTCGCGTCCGGCGCCACACCCCGGTACTTGCCGCCGGAGGCCGCGCCGCTGCCCGCGATGGTGGAGGCCACGTGGGTGCCATGGCCGACCGTGTCCCGAGCGTCGGCGACCTCGGTGAAGTTGCGCGCCTCGGCCACCTTGCCGGCCAGGTCCGGGTGGGTCGCGTCGACGCCGGTGTCCAGCACCGCGACTGACACTCCCGTGCCGGTGAACCCGGCCGCCCAGGCGGCGGGCGCACCGATCTGCGGCACGCTGTGGTCGAGGGTCACCCGTCGACGTCCGTCCAGCCAGATCCGCTCGACGCCCCCCGCCGCGTCGAGCCGGGCACCAGCGGGACCTGTGGTGACTGTCGCCCACACCGCGCCGAGGGAGGACTTGTCGCTGTTCAGGGCGGCACCGCGAATCACCGGCAGGTCGCGGGTCAGCCGCGTGCCGGGCAGGGCCGTCGAGGCACGCCGGGCGTTCCCCGTCGAGCCGTACGCCACCAGCAGCGGCAGGGTGTCGCGGTGGGCGTCGTCGTAACCCGCCTCGACCAGCCCGGTGACGTCGAACAGTCGCCGGTCCACCCGGCCGGAGCGCAGCAACGGCAGCGCGTCCGTCGGCGTCACGGAGAGGCGCCCGCGTTCGCGCTGGACCAGGAACTGCACGTCCTCGCGGCCGGCGCCGGGCCGGACCGAGGCGCCGGAGGCGGTGACGGTGACCCGGTCACCGGTGATCAACGTGACGGTGGTCGAGCGGTTGGCGGTGGGTCCCCCCGGAGTGGACTGTTGACCGGTGCCACCCGGTGGGGCGGGCACGGCGGTTGCGGCTGAGACGGGAGCCGGCGCGGAGAGCGCCAGCGCGAACACGAGGCCGAGAGCGGCCAATCTTCTTCCCTGGTGCAACGGATCCTCCTCGTCAAGCGTCTTGATGGATGGGAGTCGCATTGACAACCCAGAATTGCATACCGGGTATGCAAAATGAAGTCCGAAAAATGACGGACCCGCCACGAGCCGACGAACTGGGCCGGCATGATCGGGCGGTGACCTCCATGAAGGACAAGATGCTCGCCGGCGAGCCATACATCGCCGACGATCCCGATATCGTCGCCGACCTGGACCGGGCCGCCCGGCTGATGGAACGCTTCAACACCAGTCCCGCGGCCGACCCGCAGGCCCGGATCACGGCACTGCGGGAACTCCTCGGCGAACTGGGCGAGGACACCTGGATCCGCCCACCGTTCTACTGCGACTACGGCTGGCAGATCAGGATCGGCCCGCGCAGCTTCGTCAACTACAACGCGGTCTTCCTGGACGTCGCTCGGATCACCCTCGGCGCGGACGTCCAGGTCGGCCCGAACGTGCAGCTGCTCACCCCGACACATCCGGTCGAGCCCGGCCCGCGACGGGACAAGTGGGAGGCGGCCAAGCCGATCACCATCGGCGACAACGTGTGGCTCGGCGGAGGCGCGATAGTGCTGGCCGGCGTGACGATCGGCGCGAACACAGTCGTCGGCGCGGGCGCGGTGGTCACCCGGGACCTGCCCGCCAACGTGGTGGCGGTCGGCAACCCGGCCCGGCCGGTCCGTCAACTCGACTAGGGCAAGCCCTGTTCGACATGACGGGCGGTAGCGCGTCCCGGCGGTCCGGGATCAGGCCGCCGGCGGCTCCGACAGGCGGACCACCAGGTCGGCCCGGTCGGCGGTGGGAGTGATCAGGGCGGCATTCGACTCGTCGCTGCCCAGCGCCCACGCCCACGCCTGCTCCGGAGACCGACCGAAGGCCTCGTGCCGGGCGGTCAGCCGGCGGTGCCGCAGCTCGACGTCCAGGTCGAGAAACCACGCCTCGTGCAGCAGCGGTCGGATCTCCTGCCAGGGGAAGTCCGGCAACAGCAGGTAGTTGCCCTCGGTCACCACCAGCCGGACCGACGGCGGCACCTCGATCGCGCCGGCCACCGCGTCCTCCAACTCCCGGCGGAACTCCGGCGCGTAGACCGACGTCGGCTCCAACCGGTGCAACCGGCGCAACAGCGAGACATACCCGTTGGCGTCGAAGGTGTCCACCGCGCCCTTGCGGTCGGCGCGGCCCAGGCGGACCAGTTGCGACTGCGCCAGGTGGAAACCGTCCATCGGCACCAGGCAGGCGGCCGACCCGACCTCGGCGACGATCCGCTCCGCCAGTGTGGACTTCCCGGCGCCCGGCGCACCGGCGATGCCGAGCAGCTGTCGCGGGCCCGCCTCGGCCAGCACCAACGCCCGCTCCACCAACTCGTCGACGGACAGCACCCGGGCCGGGGGCATCAGCCCAGAACCGGTTCGCTGATGGTGAACCGGGCCTGCACCGCCGCCTGCACAGTCTGCGGCTGCGGGTCCAGCTCAAGCTCCGGCGGGCCACCGCCCGCGCCGCCGCCCCCGGCGAAGGCCGCGCGGGCGAACATCGGCCGGTCGGCGGGGCCCGCATCGGCCAACTCGATCAACGAGGTGACGCGGGCTCCCAGCGCCTCCGCGTACTCCCGGGCGCGCAGCAGCGCGTCGCTGATCGCGGCGTGCCGGGCCGCACGGTGGGCGGGGCTGTCCGGGCGAAGCTCCCACCACGGGCCGGCCACCTCGACCTGGTCCTGGTCGGCGAGCCGGAGCATCAGCTCACCCAGCGCGGTGAAGTCGGTGACAGTGACGGTGGTGGTGACACTGCCGTGCCAGGCGACCACCCGCTCACCCGAGCGCCGGGTCTCCGGCCGCACCCGCAGGTCGCCGGTCTCCCGCCGCGCCACCGCCGGCCCGGAGCCGTCCAGCAGCACCCGGACCGCCGCAGCCCGCTCGGCCAACCGGGTAAGCGTCGCCTCCCGGTCCCGGTCGCGAGCTGTCGCGGTGACCGCGAACCGGGCCAGCTCGGGCGGCACCTCCCGGTACGCCTCGCCGCGCACCTGCACCACCGGACCGTCCACCGCCATGCCCCTCAGCCTAGTCAGCGACGGGGCGCCGCGCCGCGTAGGAGACAGTCTCCGCGTCGACGTGCAGGCCGGTCAGGTGACCGCCGGCCACCCCCAGCTCGCGCAGCCAGGACACCTCTGCGGCGTGGTCACCGCCGGCCGGGAACTGCCTGTCGTCCGCATCGAACCGCCGGTCGCGCAGCGCCGCGCGGGCGGCCCCCGCCTCGTCGTAGCGCGCGGTGAGCGCCGGGGCGTCGTCGGCGCGCAGCGCGGCGGCCAGGTCGTCCAGGAAGGCGGTGACCTCGGCCAGTTCACGCAGTACCCGGTCCCGGTTGCCGAGCAGCATGTTGGCGGTCCGCTCGGCCGGGGTTCCGGCGACCCGGGTGCCGTCGGAGAAGCTGCCGGCGGCGAGCGCGAGGATCGCATCGCGCAGCGGTGCGCGCTGCACGGCTCCGGCCAGCGCGCCGGCCAGCAGGTGCGGCACGTGTGAGGCGAGCGCGGCAGCCGAATCGTGCTCGGTGGCGGACATCGGCACCACCCGGGCCTCGAAGACCTCCACCAGCAGCTCGGCCAGCCAGCGGAACGCGGTGGTGGCCGGCCCGGGCGCCGGACAGAGCACCCAGGCCGCGCCGGTGAGCAGGTCCGGCAGGGCGGCCGTCAGGCCGGCCCGGTCGGTGCCCGCCATCGGGTGGCCGGGCACGAAGCGGTGCGTCAGCCCCTGCGCGGCGGCGAACGCCGCCACCTGCTCCTTGGTGCTGCCGACGTCGGTCAGCACACACCGCTCACCGGTCATCGCCGCCACCTCGACCAGCGTCGCCGGCAGGGTCGGCAACGGCCCGCACAGGAAGACCACGTCCCTATCGGCCACCGCCTCGACCAGCAGGTCCGGCGCGGGTACGCCCACCCGGCGAGTCTCCCGCCGGGTGGCCTCGTCCGGGTCCCACCCGACCACGTCGACGCCGGCGGCGTACATCCGGAGCAGCACCGAACCACCGATCAGGCCGGTGCCGACCACCGCCGCCCGCACCCGCGTGCCTGGCCCGTCCACCATCCGCACACCTCGACGTTCCTGCTGGGGTGCGGGGCCTCGGCCCCGACCAGGTCCGGGGCCGAGGATATCGTCCGGGGCCACCGGCCCCCGCACGCTGTGACGACCCGACCGACCGTAGATCTTGGTGAGCCGGTCCGGAAGGAGGGTTGTCCACTTCAGATCGGCGTCATACGGTCCGCTCCGCCGCCCGCCGAGTCGATGCGGGCACCCAGCGGAAGGAAACGAAATGTCCGCGACATACCGGGCGCTCGCCTCGGTGGTCATGTTGATCGGCTTCTACGTCGTCGCGCTCCTGCAGCTCGCCGCCGTCGCCGCGCTCGGGGTCTGGCTGTTCAGCCACACCAACGGGCTGGTCACCGGGAAACTGCTGCTCCCCCTGGTCGTCGCGCTGGGCGCGGTGGCCGTCGGGCTCTGGCGTGCGATGCGTGCGAAGAACGAGCCGGCGCCCGGCCTGATCCTCACCGAGCGCGAAGCGCCCGGCCTGTGGGCCGCCGTACGCGAGGTGGCCACCGCGGTCGGCACCCGCGCCCCGGACGAGATCCGGCTGGTACCCGAGGTGAACGCGGCGGTCTCCGAGCAGAGCCGGCTGCTCGGCCTGCTCGGCGGACGACGGACCCTGTACGTCGGTCTGCCGCTGCTACAGGCGTTGCGGATGGACCAGCTGCGCTCGGTGCTCGCACACGAGCTGGGCCACTACTCCGGCAAGCACACCCGACTGGGCGCCGTGGCGTACCGGGGTCGGCTGGCGATCGCGGAGACGCTGGAGCGGATCAGCCCGCGCAACCCGATCGGCTGGGTCTTCAGGGGCTACGCGAAGCTCTACCTGATGGTCGACAACGCCGCGTCGCGGCGGCAGGAGCTGGAGGCCGACCGTTCCTCCGTCCTGCTGGCCGGGCCGGACGCCGCGGCCTCCGCGCTGCGCGCCCTGCCGGCGCTCGACGCGGCCTGGGGCTTCTTCATGCGCCGGTACGTCGAGCCGGGCTGGTCCGCCGAGCTGGCGCCGGATGACCTCTTCGGCGGCTTCGGCCAACTGCTGGGCGGCCGCCAGGACGAGATCGTCGAGCTGCGGGAGAACGCCCCCGACCGGCGGCCGTCGCCGTGGGACACCCACCCGCCGATCGGCGTCCGGGTCGCCGCGATGGCCGGCCTGCCGGCGGGAGCGGCCACGCCGGACGACCGCCCCGCCGCGCTGCTGCTCGCCGACATCGACACCGCCGGTCGGCAGTTGCAGGGCCTCGTCGTCGACCCCGGCCACCGCCAGGTGCTGCCCTGGCCGCAGTTCATCGCCGCCGCCGTGGCGGCCGGAGTGCAGCGGCAGGCGGACGGCATCTACCGGGCGGCAGGCCGCTTTGCCGGCGTCAGCGGGCCGGGCCTGACGACGGTGCTGGACCTGGTGCGCTCCGGCCGGCTGGGCGAGTTCGCCGAGCAGTTCTTCGGCGACGTCACCCCCGAGGAGGCGGCCGCTCGGTTCGCCGGGCCGATGGAGACGCTGCTCGACAACGCTGCCGTCCGCTCCGGCCAGGCCCATTGGCAGCTGTCCTGGTCCGGTCCGGCCCAGTTCGTCGGCCCGCAAGGGCAACCGTTGGACCTCGCCGAGATCGCCAAGCTGGCCGTCGCGCCGCAGACCCTGGACGTGGCGCTGGCCCGCCTGGCCGAGCTGGGCATCGACCCCTCCGGCGCGACGGTGGTGGAGGACCGGGTCTCCGGGCGGGACGCCGACCTGATCGGCGCACTCGCCAACATCAAGATCGACGGTACGGAGCACGACGTGCTCATCCTCGACCGGGGGCTGGTCCTGATCGTCGACCCCGGCAAGGCCAGCCAGGGCGAGAAGCGGCTCCGCGAGCTGGTCGGCTCGGTGCCGATCGCGGAGCTGGCCGCCCGGCACACGTTCCTGCCGTACGAGGAGATCGTCTCCGTGGAGGTCAAGCGGGAGGTGCCGCTGAAGGCGGAGCTGACCCTGCACGACGGCCGGGTGCTCGCCATGCAGGAGCTGATGGCCAGCGAGCTGCTGGAGAAGCAGAGCCGGAACACCCTGCTGCGGGTCTTCCGGCAGATCAGCGACTGACGCCGTGCGGGCGGTCGGCCGACAGGCTCGACCGCCCGGACCGCGATCAGGCGAGGCGCGCTGCGACGCCGGCGATGTGCTCGTCGGACTCGGTGAGCGCGACCCGGACATGCTGCCCGGCCGTCGGGCCGTAGAAGACGCCGGCGGCGACCAGGATGCCGCGTCGGGCCAGCCAGTCGACCGTCTGCCAGCAGTCCTCACCCCTGGTCAGCCAGAGGTACAGGCCCGCCTCGGAGTGCTCGACGGTGAAGCCGGCACCGGTGAACGCCGCGGTGAGCACCTCCCGCCGGGCGCGGTAACGCTCCCGCTGTTCCTCGGCGTGTCGCTCGTCCTCCAGCGCGGCCACCATGGCCGCCTGCACCGGCGCGGGCACGATCATGCCGGCGTGCTTGCGGACCTTGAGCAGCTCAGCGACGAGCGCCGGGTCGCCGGCGACGAAGCCGGCCCGGTAGCCGGCGAGATTGGACCGCTTGGAGAGCGAGTGCACGGCGAGCACCCCGGCATAGCTGCCCCCGCTGACCTGCGGAGACAGCACCGAAACCGGGTCGGCCGACCAGCCCAGTGGCAGGTAGCACTCGTCGCTCGCGACCACCGCGCCACGTTCGCGGGCCCAGTCGACCACCTTGCGCAGGTGCGCCGCGGGCAGCACCCGGCCGGTCGGGTTGCCTGGCGAGTTGACCCAGACCAACCGGACCCGCGGGGTCGGCCCGAGCGAGGTGAGCGAGTCGGTACGGACGACTGTGGCGCCGGCCAGCCGGGCGCCATCCTCGTAGGTGGGGTACGCGACCGACGGCACCACCACCACGTCACCCGGGCCGATCCCGAGCAGCGTGGGCAGCCAGGCCACCAGCTCCTTCGAGCCGATGGTCGGCAGCACACCGAGACCGTCGACGCCGGCACCACAGGCTCGGGACACCCACGCCGCGATCGCGGCCCGCAACGCCGGCGTGCCGGCGGTCAGCGGGTAACCGGGAGCATCGGACGCGTCAGCCAACGCCCGCCGGATCACCTCGGGCACCGGGTCGACCGGCGTACCCATGGAGAGGTTGATCAGGCCCTCCGGATGCGCCGCGGCCAGCGTGGCCGCGGCGTCCAGGGTGTCCCAGGTAAACTCGGGCAGCCGCGACGAGACCGGCGCGGGCCGGTTCAGTGGCCCTCGCCGCGCGGCGGCTGCGCGGCGACGAAGGTGGCGTCCTTCTCCACCTTGCCGATCTTCGAGGCGCCACCGGGCGAGCCCAGGTCCTCGAAGAACTCGTAGTTCGCGCCGGTGTAGTCCTTCCACTGCTCCGGGACGTCGTCCTCGTAGAAGATCGCCTCCACAGGGCAGACGGGCTCACAGGCACCACAGTCGACGCACTCGTCGGGGTGGATGTAGAGCATCCGATTGCCCTCGTAAATGCAGTCGACCGGGCACTCCTCGATGCATGCCTTGTCGAGCACATCTACGCACGGCTCGGCGATGATGTAGGTCACCGGTCTTCTCCTCCGCAAGACTCGCCGCGATCTCCCGCGACGGTAAGAGCCTAGTATCTCGCCGGGGAGGGGGTCGATCGTGCTCCGACAGCAGGATGTGGGACACCGAATCGTGGTCCGCCGTATTGTGGGGATTCGCGAAGGCCGCCCGCAATTCTCCGATGCCCTCGGCGAGCTGGTGGAGCTGAGCGAGACTCATCTCACGCTGGCCACCGCGCAGGGGCAGCTACGGGTCCCGGTTGCGCAGGTCCACCGGGCCAAGCGCGTACCGCCGACCCGTCGGCCGACCGCCGCCGCGGTTGTGGCGCTGGAGCGGGCCGCCGACGAGGCTTGGCCGGCACCGACCCGGGGCCGACTCGGTGACTGGCTGCTCCGGTCGGCCGAGGGCTGGACCGGGCGCGCCAACTCGGCGCTGCCGATCGGCGACCCGGACCGACCACTGGCCGCGGCGGTCGACGCTGTGGAACGCTGGTACGCCGAGCTGGGCCAACCCGCGTTGATCAACACCCCACTGCCCCTCGCCGCGCCGGTCGGCGCCGAACTCGACGCCCGCGGCTGGAGCGCCCGCCCCCCGACGCTGGTGCAGACCGCGCCGCTGCCCCTGCTGGCGTCGCCCCCCGCCACCGGCCCGGCCGGAGAGTTGAGCGGTGCGCTCGGCGAGCTGGCCACCACGCCCCGGGGCGGTGCGGTCGTCGAACTGGCCACCGCGCCCTGGAGCGGTGCGGTCGTCGAACTGGCCACCGCGCCCTGGAGCGGTGCGGTCGTCGAACTGGCCACCGCGCCCAGCGACGAGTGGCTGGCCATCGCCGCCGGCCGCAAGGGCGGCCTGCCGGACGCCGCCCGGCACGTGCTCACCGCCGTGGACCAGGTCCGCTTCGCCCACGTGTACGCCGACGACGCCCTGGTGGCCGTCGGCCGCGGCACGGTGACCGGCCAGGGACGCTGGCTGGGCCTCAGCCTGATCGAGGTCCTGCCGGCGGCCCGCCGCCAAGGATTGGCCCGCCGCGTGATCCACGAACTGGCCAGTTGGGGCGTGTCGTGCGGCGCGACGCACGCGTTCCTCCAGGTCGAGCAGCGCAACACGGCGGCGGTCGCGCTCTACCAGCGGCTCGGCCTCGTCACCCACCACACCTACCTGACCCGGGTCGCCCCGAACTGACCAGTGCGGCCGCCCGTCCACACGGACGAGGTGGCCCCGACGCGGTGACCCGACGCGACCCCGGCGCGGTGGCCCGGGCGCGGTGGCCCGGGCGCGGTGGCCCGGGCGCGGTGGCCCGGGCGCGGTGATCGACTCGGCTTTCAGGAAGTCGCGGTGTTGCGGGCGCTCGGATACCGCGACATCAAGGAAGCCGAGTCGATCAAGCGGCGTTTGGCGGCCGGGCCACACAGCCCGCCCAGCCACACAGCCGGCCGCGACGTACGGCTGGACGGCCGGACTGGCCGAGGGTGGTCGGGTGGGCCGGCTGGACGGTGGTCAGCGGCGGACGACGCGGCGGGGCTTGGCGGCCTTGACCTCCGCGTACCGCTTGAGCTGCTGGGAGCGGTAGTCACGGCCCAACGCGGTGAGCACCAGGTAGCCGATCAGCAACCCCGCGCCGGTGGCGAGCAGGTAGAGCCAGATCTGGGCGAAGAACGTCGCCGCGCCGCCGTTGAACGGGTTGTGACCGACCAGCAGGGGCCCGACCAGCACGGTCAGCAGCATCGCCACCGGCACCACGAGGGCCATGTCGGCGGCCCAGCCCGCCACTGGCCGGCGACGACCCCAGCGGAAGGCGACCACGGCGAGGATCAGCCCGATCACCGCGAACATCGCCAGCGACACCCGGTCGGCGGCGGTGTCGTCACCGTCGAAGCCGAACCGGGTGATCAGTCGGGCGACCACGTTGACCGCGAACAGCGCCGCTACGAGCACCCCGATGTCACGCCACCGCTTGTCCATCGCCGGACCCTCCTGCCGTACGCCCCGTCGCGGGGTTCACATCCCTGGCAGGAATATCTACCACCCTTACCTGGGAGACGTCATCAGCCGGCAGCAGCCCAAAACCAGCCCGAACATCAGCCGTTGAGCATGGGCGGCTTGAGCATGGGCGGCTGCGGGGCGAGGATCTGCCGGAAGCCCATCACCGCGAAGGTCATCGCGCCGGCCACGATCATGGCCAGCCCGACCCAGTTGTCGCCGGCCAGCAACAGGTCACCCTCGCTGGTCCGGACGGCGGCGACCGCCATCAGCGCGAACCACGGCACCGCCGGCAGCGCCACCGCCCAGCGACGGCCGACCGCCTCGTACGCGAACCAGCTCAGCACGATGTTGGCGCCGATGGCGAGGAGCACCGACACGCCGACCAGTTGCCCGCCGACGCGGACCGTGGCGAGCAGCAGCTCCAACACGCCGGTCAGCACTCCGGCGAGGACCACCACGATCCCACCGACCAGCCGGACGCCCAGGTCCAGCAGTCGCGGCGGCGGCCCCGCCGGGGGCGGGGCTTCCTGGTCCTCCACGACCGTCATCGGTGCGACCGGCACTGTCACCGAAGACCCGCTGCCGCGACCGGGGACCGATCCGGAGCGGTCTCCGCGGGCAGGCCGGCGAAGAGGTCGTCCTCCCAGCCGTACGGCCCGGCGCCCGGCCCCTTCTCGCCGACCGCGAGGGTGAAGAACTCCACACCCATGAACTCGCCACCGAAGTTGCCGGCGATCGAGTAGAGCCAGGAGTTGGCCGGGATCTGCGTGGCGTGCGCCCGCATCGCGGCCTCCTTGGCCTGGTGCTGGTCGGTGCCGTCGATCCGGGCGGCGATCTGGGCGTCCGGGGTGCCGAAGGGCAGGTCGGCGATGTCCTCGATGCCGCCGAACGGGTTGTCGGAGGACTCGGCGAAGTGCGTCATGCCGGCCTCCAGGACGCTGAGCGGCATGGCCGTCCAGTAGACCTTGAGCGGGGCGCAGCCCTCGACGGCTGCCAGCTCGACGGCGCGCATGGCAACCCGGTGCGCCTGGATGTGGTCGGGGTGGCCGTAGAAGCCGTTCGGGTCGTACGTGACGAGCACCTGCGGGCGTACCTCCCGCATGATCTCCACGAGATGCCCGGCGGCCTCGTCGAGGTCGGCCTGCCAGAAGGCCCGGGGGTGCTCGTTGGTCGCGAGCCCCATCATCCCGGAGTCCCGGTAGCGGCCGGCGCCGCCGAGGAAGCGGTGGTCGCTGACGCCGAGCGCGGCGCACGCGGCGGCCAGTTCGGCGATCCGGTACCCGCCGAGCTGGTCGGCCTCGGCGGCGGCGAGCTGCGCCAGCGCGGGCACGTGGATCTCGCCCTCCTCGCCGAGCGTGCAGGTCACCAGCGTGACGTGCGCTCCGTCGGCGGCGTAGTGGGCCATCGTCGAGCCGGTGCCGATCGACTCGTCGTCGGGGTGCGCGTGGACCAGCAGCAGGCGGCGGTCGGGCAGCATCGTCACGACGGTCACTCTAACTGGCAGTTCTCCCCCGGCCGACGCTGACGCGTCCGCCCAGGTCGGCCACATCACCTCCGCTCCCGCTCTACGATTTGGCGTGTGGACTTTCCGGAGCTGGCCGCCCGCACCCGCCGGTTCAGCCACGGCGCGCCACGCGCTGTCTCGGTGGCTGAGGACGGCTCCCGGGTGATCTTCCTGCGCTCTGCCGGCCCCGAGGATCCGGCGGACGCGCTCTGGTTGCTGGACGTGGGCACCGGCGAGGAGCGGCTGGTCGCCGACCCGGCGACCCTGCTGGGCGAGGGCGGGGACGTCAGGTCTCTCTCCGCCGGTGAACGTGCGTTGCGCGAGCGGTTGCGGCTCAGCGCCGCCGGCATCGGCTCGTACGCGTTGGACGCGGCCGGCCGGGTTGCGGTGTTCGCGCTGGCCGGGCGGTTGTTCCGGGCCGATCTGGTGCACGGCGACGTGGTGGAGGTGGCCGCCGTCGGCCCGGTGCTGGACCCCCGTCCGGACCCGAGCGGGCAGCGGCTGGCGTACGTGACGGACGCCGCCGAGGGTGTGCGCCGGGGTGAGCTGCGGGTGATCGACCCCGACGGCACCGACACCCTGCTGGCCGGCGAGGACGCCGGGGTGAGCTGGGGCTTGGCCGAGCACATCGCGGCGGAGGAGTTCGGCCGGTTCCGGGGGTACTGGTGGGCGCCGGACGGCCGTTCGGTGCTCGCCGCCCGGGTCGACGAGTCCCGCCTGGAGCGGTGGCACCTGCACGATCCGGCCGAGCCGGCGAGCCCGCCGACCGCCGTCGCGTACCCCCGGGCTGGTGGGCCCAACGCTGAGGTCAGCCTGCACCTGCTGGACCTGGACGACGGCTGGGTCGACGTGCACTGGGACCGGGAGACCTACCCGTACCTGACCGGGGTGAGCTGGGGTGAGGGCAGCCCGTTGATCACCGTGCTGCGCCGCTCACAGCAGCACGGGCTGGTGCTGGCGGTGGACCCGCGCACAGGTGAGACGCAGGTGCACGCCGAGCTGGCTGATCCGCGCTGGGTCGAACCGATCGCCGGCACCCCCGCGCACCTGCCGGACGGCCGGGTGCTGGTCGGTGGGGAGCTGGCCCACGACGGGTACGACGCCCGGTGCCTGTTCGCGGACGGCACCCTGCTCACCCCGCCGTCGCTGTACGTACGGCGGGTGGTGGGTCGGCTGCCGGCCGTCGCCGGCCCGGCCGACCTGCTGGTGGAGGCGAGCGACGGCGAGCCGAGCGAGCGGCACCTGTTCCGGGTCCGCACAACCATCGGCGGTGGGGTGGACGCGCGCCGGCTCACCACCGACTCCGGCTGGTACACCGCAGCGGTGGGCGGGGACGTGCTGGCCGTCGGCGTCGCATCGCTTGATCACGCCGGGGTGCGCTGGACGGTGCGCCGCGGGGATCAGGAGATCGCCGAGCTGCGCTCGTTCGCCGCCGCCCCGCCTTACTCTCCGCTGCCACTGCTGGAACGGGTGACCGATCGGCGGCTGCCGGCGGCGGTGCTCTACCCGGACAACCACGTGACGGGTCGGCGGCTGCCGGTGCTGCTGGACATCTACGGCGGCCCGGGGCACCAGGAGGTCGTGGCGGCGCGAGCCGCGTGGTTGGAGCGGCAGTGGTGGGCCGACGCCGGGTTCGCGGTGGTCACCATCGACAACCGGGGTACGCCGGGCGTGGCGCCGTCGTTCGAGAAGGCGATCCACCGACGGGTCGCCGACGTGATCCTGACCGACCAGATCGACGCCCTGACCGCGCTCGCCGGCAAGCACCCGGATCTGGACCTGGGTCGGGTGGGGGTGCGCGGTTGGTCGTTCGGCGGGTGGCTGGCCGGGTTGGCGGTGCTGCGCCACCCGGAGCTGTTCCGGTGCGGGATCGCGGGCGCACCGGTGACCGACTGGGCGCTGTACGACACCGCGTACACCGAGCGTTATCTGGGGTTGCCGGAAGACGGCCTGGACATTTACGCGCACCACTCGCTCGTCGAGTTGGCCGCCGAGCCGGTCACCGGCCCGGACCAGGCCCGGCCGTTGCTGCTGGTGCACGGGATGGCCGACGACAACGTGGTGGCCGCGCACACGCTCCGGCTGTCGGCGGCCCTGCTGAGCGCCGGCCGACCCCACGCCGTGCTGCCGTTGACCGGGGCCACCCACATGGCCGCGAACGGCACCGCCGAGCGGCTGCTCCCCCTGGAGCTCGATTTCCTCCGCACCCACCTGCTGTGAGCAGCAGTCGACGAGCGGGTTCGGCACACCAGGGTTGGTTCCCACTCCCAAGATCGTGCTTGATCCTGGATCGAGTGGTATCCCCGGCGTCAGATAGCCACTCGATCCAGGATCGAGCGTGACCTTGGGCGAGGCGAGGCGAGTGGCGAGCAGGGACAATGCGGCGGTGTCGGATTTCACGAAGCCGCTCGGCTACCGCCTCATCACCGGGCCCGATGATGCTGAATTCTGCGCCCGCGTCAGCGCGCTTCTCGACCAGGGCTATGAGCTGCACGGGTCGCCGGCGCTGACCTTCGACGGCGAACGCGTCATCGCCGCCCAGGCGTTGGTGCTGCCGCACCCTGTCCGCTCCCAGGCGCCCGGGGAAAGTGCCATGTAGAGATGCCCTGGCGACTTCCTCCGTACCATCTCGGGTGAACCCGGCATGCCCGCAGCACCACCAGATCATCGGTCAGCAGGGCGGTCACCTAGGGGCGGGCGTCGAACTGGGTGCGGGCTTCGAAGACGCGGTCCATATATGTCTCCGCCCAGTTCTTGATCGCGATCATGACCGGGAACAGCTCATGGCCGAGCGGGGTGAGCGCGTAGTCGACGCGGACCGGCATCGAGGCAGTGACCGTGCGGGTGACCAGGCCGTCGCGCTCCAGGGTGCGCAGGGTCTGGGTGAGCATCTTCTGGCTGACGCCGGCGATGCGGCGGGCGAGCTCGCCGTGCCGCTGCGGGCCGTCGACGAGCGCCGGGATCACCAGCGCGACCCACTTGTCGGTGAGCCTGCTCAGCAGCTCACGGGTCGGGCACTGTTCCAGGAACGCGTCGTAGTCGCGTTTGGCCTGCTCACGGCGTTGCGCTGCGGTCGATGTCGGCATCTTCCCCTCCTCTGGTGCCCTAGGCACTCTAAGGTACCTACTTTCTCACAGTGCCGAGGATTCGTACGGTCGTGGTGATCACGAAATCTCACGAAGGAGACGACGATGCGCGCAGTCAGCTATGCAGAGTTCGGAGGGCCGGAGGTCCTGCACGTGGCCGAGGTGCCGGTGCCCGAGCCCGGGCCGGGGCAGGTGCGGGTGCGGGTCGCCGCGTCGGTTGTCCATCCGGTCGATCTGATGGTCCGCTCCGGTCGGTTCCCGGCCCCGCTGCCGACCAATCTGCCGTACACGCCCGGCTGGGACGTTGCCGGCAGCGTCGACGCGGTCGGCCCGTCGGTCGACGAGTTCACGCTCGGCGACGAGGTCGTCGGCTTCTCGCCATGGCTGCAAACCACTGTCGGCGCCCACGCCGAGTACGTGGTCCTCGACGCCGCCTGGCTGACCTCCGCGCCCGCCGGCGTCCCCGCCACCGAGGCGGCGACACTGCCGGCCAATGGCCTCGCCGCCGCCCAGGCACTCGACCTGCTCGCGCTCCCGGCGGGTTCGACAGTGCTCGTCACCGGCGCCGCCGGGCAGGTCGGCGGATTCGTTCTGGCGCTGGCCCGGGCGACCGGTCTGCACGCCACCGGCCTCGCCGGGGCCGACGACCGCGAATTCGTCGAGTCGCTGGGCGCGGCGTTCCTGTCGCGCGACGACGATCCGACGGGGACGTTCGACGCAGTCGTCGACCTGGCGGTCATCGGCTCCTCGCTGCTGGACCTCGTTCGGGACGGCGGCGGCTACGTGGCCGCGTCACCCCCGCTGCGCCCGGAGCCGGTACGCGGAATCCGGACCGTCGCGCTGGAGGTGCTACCCGACGGAACCCGCCTGGGCGAGCTGGTCAAACTCGTCACCAGCGGCGACATCCCGCTCCGGGTCGCCGACGTGTATCCCTTCGCCGACGCGGCGAGCGCCCACGAGCGGCTGGCCCAAGGCGGCGTACGCGGCGGCGTGGTGATCGTCCCCTGATCCGCAGCGAAAGGCTTGTATCTCAAGCCGCTTGAGATCGCATAGTGGGCGTCGTGGACAGAGACGAGCTGTACGCCATCGGAGATGTCGCCCGGCGTACCGGCCTGAGCGTCAGTGCCGTCCGGTACTACGCGGACGCCGGCATCGTCACGCCGGCCGCCAGCACCCCGGCCGGCCACCGCCTGTACGACGTGTCGGCCATCGCCCGGCTGGAACTGGTCCGGACGCTACGGGAACTCGATGCCGGCCTGGACGAGATCCGGCGGGTGCTGGCCGGCGAGGCGACGCTGCGCGAGCTGGCCGCCACCCACCTGGCCCTGCTGGAACGGCAGGAGGCACGGCTGCGCAACCGTCGCGCGGTGCTGTCGGCCATTCTGCGGCAGGACTCCACAGCCGAGCAGGTCACGCTCATGCACAAGCTGGTTGGCATGTCGGACGAGGAACGCGACCGGCTGATCGACGAGTTCTGGACCGAGGTCTCCGCCGGCTGGGAGCCGCCGCGATTCACGGCGCGGCCCGTTGGCCTAACCATCTGGGGTGGACAGTCACGCTCACAGCGCCCCGAGGCCGAGCAGCGTCGCGGTGGCCTGGTCAGCCACGTCGGGAGTCAGGGGCGGGTCAGGGACCTCAGCTTGTCGCTGATGTGGATTTGAAAACTGGTCTGCATGTCTTCGTACGGGGTGAGCGAGACCCAGCCCACCGGTCCACCGCTCGTGCCGTAGCGAGAGCCGTCCACGACCAACTGGCAGGGCAGGTCGCCCTTCTCCAGGTCGGCGAGGAACACGTCGGCCCGAACAATGTCCTGGCCCTCCGCGTCGGGGAAGGTGAAGGTCGTCACGCGGTACAGCAGGACGTAGCGCTTGTGCAGCCCGACGTCGAGGATTTTCCGGAGCCGCTGGACCGGGTCCTTCTCGACCCCGAGGTATGGCTCATCGCCGTACCGGCTGGTCACCTTGAATTCGTTGGTGCCGAGTGGTCCCTGCGGGCCGGTAATCCACAGGCCGCGGACGAGCCAGCCCGGCGGCACGGCAAACCTGTTGAGGGTCGACCCTGGATTGTCCACTATCTGCTCCGGCGCTCCGGCCTCGGTCGTCGCCACGATGTCGACGTTTCCGCCCTTGTCCGGGCTGTTGTAGCTGTCCAGGACCTTGCTGGTGTGCTCGAACCAGATGAACTCCGGCCGCGGGTCCAGCGTCCGGGCACACGATGCCTTGCCAACGCCCTTCTCGGACACCTTCGCTGCCGCCGCGGTGAGTGCCGCGCGCCGCTGCTCGAAGCGGGGCTGGTACTCCTTGAGCACCTCCCTCATCGACCCGTCCACCGGCTTCGGCTCGATTTGGCCGTCCGCTTCGCAGCCGGTGAACAGCATCGCGGCCAAGACCGCCACCGTGCCGAGAGCGGCGCCCTTCCACTTGCCGCAGCGCATCCAAGCCCCCTCTGACGCCGTCGTGCCCTCACAAGTGTGCCCGCTCGATGACTTCCGGCGGGGACGTGTCGTCGCTGAGCCTGCTGCGCGCGGTCGCGGCCACCACGTGCACCATGCGGCCTGACTTGTGGCTTGACGTAGACCGACTGACCGTGCGCAGTCTGCCC
Organism: Micromonospora sp. NPDC005171; assembly: GCF_040608575.1. Lineage (NCBI taxonomy): Bacteria > Bacillati > Actinomycetota > Actinomycetes > Micromonosporales > Micromonosporaceae > Micromonospora > Micromonospora sp. NPDC005171. Next base: position 144,465 of record NZ_JBEXIM010000012.1, read on the forward strand.
GGCTCGGCGGCATCGTCGCTGTCAATGGATCTCACCGCGGACGGTGCCGTGGTCACCGGGACCTGGGTGGAGCAGACCGATCACGCTGGCTACTACCGGGGAGCCCGGTACCACGGCGCGATCCAGCTACCGGTGGAGCCGACCGGCCGACGGATGGCCGGGAATGGGTCGGGTTCGGCGATTACGTCGACTCAAGATCACATTGGCCCGAGGAACTGGGTGGTGGCTTCGATGAGCAGGCTGCGGGTGCCGGGTTCGGAGCCGCTGTGGCCGGCGTCCTCCACGATGTGGAACGTCGCCTCAGGCCAGACCCGATGCAGGTCCCAGGCTTGGTTCGGCGGTGTCTTGATGTCGTAACGGCCGTTCACGATGACCGTCGGGATGTGCCGAATGCGGTCGACGCCCGCCAGGAGACCTTCCGGCGGGAGGAAGCCGCCGTTGCTGATGTAGTGGTGTGTGATGCGGGCGAACGCCAACAGGCTGGTGTCGTCGATGCCGGGCGGCGTCATCGGCAGCAGGGTGTTGGCCGAGAGTTCCCAGCTCATCCAGGCGCGGGCCGCCGGGCCGTGGACCGCGGGGTCGGGGTCGGAAATGCGGCGGCCATAGGCGCCGACAAGGTCGTCCTGTTCCGCAACGGGGATCGCAGCACAAAATGCCGCCCATTCGGCGGGAAAAAGGTGCGCCGCGCCCGCCGGGGTGAACGACCATGCCTCGTCTGACCTGCGAATCAGCCACACGCCGCGGAGCACGAGTTCGGTGACCCGCTCGGGATGGGCCTGCGCGTAGGCCAGGCCGAGGGTGCTGCCCCAACTGCCGCCGAAGACGAGCCAACGCTCGATCCCCAAGTGCTCGCGTAGCCGCTCGATGTCCGCCACCAGGTGCGGGGTGGTGTTGTGTTCCAGTGACGTCTTCGGGTCGCCCGCGAAGGGCCGGCTGCGACCGCAGTTTCGCTGGTCGAACAACACGACCCGGTAGCCGGACGGGTCAAAGTACCGCCGATTGTCCGGGAGCAGGCCACCGCCGGGACCGCCGTGCAGGAACACCGCGGGTTTGCCGTCGGGATTCCCGCACAGTTCCCAGTAGAGCTCATTACCGTGGCCGACGCTGAGCATCCCGGAGTCGTACGGCTCGATCAGCGGATACCAGTCCATCATTCAACCCCGTGGAATTTCATCGTGGATACGTCCTCTCCATACCGCGCGGTCTCGTCATCGATTGGCAGGCGGCCATGACCCTCCCGCGCCAACCGATCAACCGACATCACCTCCAGGCCCGTCGGGCGACCAAAAGCCATTGGGTACGCCGACAGCACCGCCCGACCCCACGTTGCCAACGCCTGCGTCGGGTCGTACCGGTAGTGGCGCTCGGCCCGTTCCGGCGCCGGCACGTTGGTCGTGCCTGAACAACAGATGCCCGAACGAGCTGAGTCAGTCGCCGACTCTCGGGGCCCCCCACAGGGACAGGCAGAACGGATGCCCGGCCGGGTCGGCGTACACGAAGCAGTGGTCCGCGTTGGGCTGATGCTCGAATCGGGTAGCGCCGGCCGCCAGCACACGCGCTCCGGTCGCCTCCAGGTCGTCGACGAAGAACTCGAGGTGCATCTGCATCCCCACCTCGCCATCCGGCCAGGTGGGTGGGCGGTGGTCGTCGATCTGCTGGAACCCGATGTCACCGTTCGGCCCTTCTACGAGGGCCCAGCACTCGTCACCCTTCGCGACCCCGCCGGTGATCTCGGCGTAGAACCGCGCGAGCGCGATTGCGTCGGGTGCATTGACAGTCGTCAGGCTGAGCCTGATCTGGTCCGACATCAACCTATCTCCATCTTCTGGTATGCCGGCGTGAGCTCTTCCCAGCGTTCCTCCCATCCGGGCGCTCGGACATCGGAGCTCCAGCCCTCTGGATGGACCGGGCCGTCGACCTCCAGCGACCGACCGAGATCCTCGAGGTGGACCCACCAACCAGAGGCGTGGAACGGGAGATGCCCTGTCGGCAGGCCACGCTCCTCGACCACCAGCCGGGTCTTGGAGCCCTCCTCGGTCAGCCACGCCTCGATCTGCCCCTCGTCGTCGGTACCCGGCTTCGTCGTCAGCAGCAGGTGGTGGGGCGCATCGCACACCTCGATGCGCGCCGAACCGGTCCAGCTGCTCGTGAAGACGGCCTGGATCGTGCTGCCGACCCGCAGGTCGCCATCGACCCGGGCGATCCAGCGGGCCAGCCGCTCGGGCGTCGTACACGCCTGCCAGAGGTCGCCGATGTCCGTGTCGTAAAGGTTCTCGACCCGGACCGCTCCGCGGCTCTCGTCGATCGTTCGCATCGTCGCGATCGTGGTCATCGTCGCGCCTTCTTTCCTCGTGCGATCTCGGTATGAAGAGCGTCGAGCCGGTTCTCCCAGAGCCGGCGGTACTCTCCCAGCCACTCGTCGACCTCGACGAGCGCCTCCGGGCGGAGTGTGTAGATCCGGCGCTGCGCGTCCTGGCGTACGTCGACCAGCCCGGCTTCCCGCAGCACGCGGAGATGCCGGGACACCCCCGGGCGGGCGATCGGGAGAGCCTCGGCCAGCTCTCCTGCACTCGCCGGGTGGTCGCGGAGAATATCGAGAACCGTGCGCCGGCTCTCGTCTGCCAACGCGTGCAGCACGGCGTCCATGGCGCCAATGTAACCGTTCGGGTACGTACCCGCAAGGTTACATTCAACCTGTGAGTTGTCGTGTCGGGGAGGTTCAGAAACGACGATCGCCGTCGGCGCGGACTGGGCCAGTCGAGTGCGAGTTCTGGCCTGTGTTCACTCCACGCCGTGCTGCAGATTGCAGCCGACCGGCAGAAACAGCAGGGTCCCCTCCCGACGGCGTTGTCGGGAGGGGACCCTGCTGGCTTGCGGTGTGCCTTACGGCTTGACGTGCGCGTTCACGAACGACGGGTAGCCGAAGACGCTGGAGATGAAGATCCCGCCCGCCTTGGAACCGTGCACGTTGTAGGCCACGTCGACGTAGAACGGCACCACCGGCGCGTGCTCCTTCATGATCCGCTCGTCGAGCTTGGCCCACTCCGGGCCCTGCTCGGCCGGGGCCAGCGCGAGGATGCGGTCCATCTCGGCGTTGATCGCCGGGTCGTTGAAGTAGGACTGGTTGCTGTTGCCCTCGGCCTTGATGGTGCGACCGTCGTAGAGCACCGGCAGGATCGAGGCCCCGCTCGGCCAGTCCGCCGCCCAGTTACCGATGTACAGGTCCCAGGGGTTGTCCTTCTTCTTGATCTCGTCGAGTTTCGCGTCGTCCGAGATGTTCCGCAGCGTGATCTTGAAGCCGGCGCGCTCCAGGTTGGCCTTGAGCTGCGCGCCCTGCTGCTGCTCGGTGGAGTTGTCGGCGACACCAAGGACCAGCTCCGGCGTCTTGCCGCCGAGCAGCTCCTTGGCCTTGTCGACGTTGCCGTTGGGGCCGGCCGGGTACGCCTCGTACGCCTTGTAGCCGATGGTGGCCGGCGGCATCAGCGTGGTCAGCGGCGCGGCGACGGTTTGGCCGCCGAGCGCCTTGATCATGCCCTCGCGGTCGATGGCGTAGTTGAGCGCCTGCCGGACCTTCAGGTCGGTGACCCGCTGGTTGTTGATGACGAGCTGGTTGGCGCTCGGGGTCGGGGAGAGGATCGTCCGGGACTTGAGCGCGGCATCCCCGGCGACCTTGGCGACCAGCGAGGCGGGCACGGTGTTGAAGGCGAGGGCGCTCTGGTCGGCGCCGTTGTCGGCGATCACCCGGTTGTTGGCGGCGTCCGCGGTCGGTCCGAAGGTCCACACGAACTGGTCCGGGTACTGGTGCCGGACGGCGTCGGTCTTCGGGTCCCAGTTGGGGTTGCGGTCCAGGGTGATCGACACGCCGACCTGGTTCTTGGCGATCTTGTACGGCCCGGACGAGAACGGCTGCTTGTCGAGGTCGACGCCAGTGTCCTTGTCGGCGGGCAGCGGCGCGGTGGTCGGCAGCGAGACCGCGAACGGCAGGTCACAGCGGGGCTTGGCGAACTCGAAGCGCAGCGTCTTCGCGTCCGGCGTGCTGAGGCCGGGCGGCAGCGACGTCTTGTTCTTCTTGAAGTCCCACTTGGTGTCGAACTGCGGGGTGTCCGCCAGCCACTCCTGGATGTAGGTCGGGCCACCGGAGAGGTCCGGGTCGAAGGAGCGGGCGATGCCGTACGCGATCTCCTTGGACGTGATCGGTCGGCCGTCCTCGAACTTCACCCCGTCCTTGATCGTGAATTCCCAGACCTTGCAGTCGTTGTTGACGTTCTTGCCCGGCGTCTCGGCCAGATCACCGACGAGGACCAGGCCGCCCTTGCCGTCGTCCTTCCAAGTGGTCAGGTAGCGCGACCACAGGGGGTTGGCCATCAGACCGGCGAACGAGTACGTCCGCTGCGGGTCGAGGTGGGAGATCGGCGACTCCCGGATGACGGTGAAGGTGCCGCCCTTCTGTGCCCCACTCACCTCGGCGGCCGGGCCCTGCGAGTCCTTGGGGTCGGTCGCGATGACCCCGGTCTGCTGCCGCTCGGTGTTCACGGTGGTGCCCTCGCCCGTGTTCTTCGAGCACGCACCCAGTGCCACCACCAGAGCGATCGCGCCGCCTGCGGCAGCCACCACGCGTGGTCTCATGAAGTACCCCCTTCACCCATGTGCCGTGCGGTTTCGTCGGGGCGAGAACCGCCGACGTCCCGAGGATCGTAAGGAAGAAAACCTACGAGTTGTGTAACAGTTGTCGATAACTTTCGCCACCAGCCACCCGCTGGACATCGGCCCGGTCAGCGCAACCGCACCCGCGGGTCGATGGCCGCGTAGAGCAGGTCCACCAGCACGTTCGCCAGCACCACGAAGACGGCCGCGATCAGCACGGTGGCCATGATCGTGGGCAGATCACCCGACCGCACCGCGTCCACAGCGGTACGCCCCAGCCCCTGAATGCCGAACGTCGTCTCGGTGATGACCGTCCCGCCCAGCGCCCCGCCCACGTCCAGGCCGGCGATCGTCACCACCGGAGTGATCGCCGCGCGCAGCGCGTGTCGCCCGTACACTGTGGGTTTGGCCAGGCCCTTGGCCCGCGCGGTCCGGACGAAGTCCTCCGACAGCGTCTCCAACATCTGCGCCCGGGACAACCGGGCGTAGATCGCCGAGAAGAGGAAGGCCAGCGCCACCCAGGCGAGCGCCAGCCCACTGGCCCACTTCGCCGGATTGTCGAAGAGGGACGTGTAGCTCGGCACCGGCAGCCACCGCAGGTTGTAGACGAAGACCAGCAGCAGCACCGCGCCCACGAAGTACAGCTGCAACGACGCGCCGGTCAGCGAGAAGCCGATCGCCAGCCGGTCCAGCCAGGTGCCCCGCCGCAGCGCGGAGACCATGCCGAGACCCACGCCGAGCAGCAACCAGAGGATGGCCGCCGGGATCACGATGCTCAGCGTCACCGGCAGCACCCGGGCGATGGTGTCCGAGACTGCCTCGTTGGTGACGTACGACCAGCCCAGGCAGGGCGCGTCGCACCGGCCGCCCTGGGCGCTGCCCAGGTCGCGTCCGGTCACGATGCCCTTCATGTAACCGGCGTACTGGCTGATCAGCGGGTCGTTCAGACCCAGGTCGTCGCGGACCCGCTCCAGCCGCTCCGGGTTGCAGTTCTTCGAGCAGATGCTGCTGACCGGGTCGCGCGGCAGGGCGAAGAACATCAGGAACGTCAACACGCTCACCGCGAAGAGGGTCAGCGTGGCGGAGAAGAGTCGCTTGAGCAGAAATCGCGCCATGATTTTGACCCCTACCGGGACGACTTCGGGTCGAGCGCGTCCCGCAACGCGTCGCCGAAGAGGTTGAAGGCGAACACCAGCGCGAAGATCGTGATGCCCGGGAAGAACACGTACGCCGGGTCGGTCTGGAGGAAGTCCAGACTGCGGTAGATCATTCGGCCGAAGCTCGGCGTCTCGTCGCTGAGGCCGACGCCGATGAACGACAGCGCCGCCTCGCTGGTGATGAACTGCGGCACCGCCAGGGAGAACGACACCAGGATCGGCGCCCAGATGTTCGGCAGCAACTGCCGGAACAGCATGTGCCCCAGCCCGGCCCCGCTGGCCCGGGCCGCCTCCACGAACTCCCGCTCACGCAGCGCGATCACCTGCCCGCGGACCAGCCGGGCCGTACTGGTCCAGCCGAAGATGGCGAAGACGGCGATCAGCACCCCCACCCCGAACGCGGACGACACCTGTCCCCGCTCACCGTAGAAGCGCAGCGTGACGGTGGGCGTGAGCGCCAGCGCGATGATCAGGAAGGGCATGGCCAGGGTCAGGTCGGTGATCCAGTTGATCACCACGTCGAGCCAGCCGCCGAGGTAGCCGGCGAGCGCGCCCAGCACGACCCCGATCGTCGCGGTGATCAGGGCCGCCGCGAACGCGATGAACAGCGAGGTCCGCAGCCCGTAGATCAGCCGGATGAAGATGTCCCGGCCCAGCCCCGGCTCCAGACCGAACCAGTGCTCCCCGCTGACCCCACCGGCGTAACCCAGCGGCATGCCGAAGCCGTCCAGCATGTTCTGGAACTGCTCCCGCGGGCCGATCCCGTAGAACATCTCGATCAGCGGGGCAGCCAACCCCAACAGCAGGAAGAACACCAGGAGTACGCCGCTGACCATCGCCGTCCGATCGCGGCGCAGCCGCAGCCAGGCGAGCTGACCGGGCGAGCGGCCGACGACGCCCTTCGCGGCGGGCCCGTCCGGGTCCGTACTGGACTCGATCTCGGCCAGCGCCAAACCCTCCACCGGGGAAAGGCTCACGACGGCACCTCCTCGACGTTCGCTTCGACCCCGCGACCCGCCGGCTCGGCGCCGATCACGGCGACGTCCGCCACCAGGTTGGCACCCGCCGGCTCCGGGAAGTGACACGCGGTGGCCTGCCGACCACCGTCGCGCGGAACCAGCGCGGGCTCCTCGGTGGCGCAGATGTCCTGCGCCTTCCAGCAGCGGGTACGGAACCGGCAGCCCGACGGCGGGTCCAGCGGGGTGGGAACGTCACCGGTCAGTCGGATCCGACCCGCCGGACCGAGCTGGGTGACGTCCGGGATCGCCGAGAGCAACGCCCTGGTGTATGGGTGCTGCGGGCGCTCGTAGATGTCCGCCCGGTCGCCGATCTCCACGATCCGTCCCAGGTACATGACCGCTACCCGCTGGCAGAAGTGCCGGACCACGGCCAGGTCGTGCGCGATGAACACGAACGCCAGGCCAAGCTCACGTTGCAGGTCACGCAGCAGGTTGACGACCTGCGCCTGGATCGAGACGTCCAGCGCGCTCACCGGCTCGTCGGCGACGATCAGCTTGGGCCGCAGGGCCAGCGCGCGGGCGATGCCGATGCGCTGACGCTGACCACCGGAGAACTCGTGCGGGTACCTGTTGTAGTGCTCCGGGTTCAGCCCGACCAGCTCCAGCAACTCCTGCACCCGGGCCTTGATCCCGCCCGGCGGCTTGATCCCGTTGACCTGCAGCGGCATCGCCACGATCCGGCCCACAGTGTGCCGAGGGTTCAGCGAGGCGTACGGGTCCTGGAAGATGATCTGAAGGTCCTGGCGCAGCGGGCGCAACTCCCGGCGACCGGCGTGCGTGATGTCCCGCCCGTCGAACTCGATGCTGCCGCTGGTCGGTTCCAACAGCCGCACCAGCATCCGGCCGGTGGTGGTCTTGCCGCAGCCCGACTCCCCCACCAGGCCGAGCGTCTCGCCCGGGCGCACGTCGAAGTCGAGCCCGTCCACCGCCCGCACCAGACCGGTGGCGCGCAGCCCCTGGCGTACCGGGAAGTGCTTGCTCAGGCCGCGTACCCGCAGCAGTGGCTCATCGGTCATCGGGCCACCCCCACGGATGCGATGTCCTCGGCGTAGAACGTGACTCGCTCCTCGGCGCTGAGGTGGCAGGCGACCAGGTGACCATCGGCCCCGGCCGCGCGCAGTTCGGGGACCTTGGTGCGGGAGCGGCTGCCGGCGCGGTCCGCGTACCGGCAGCGTGGGTGGAACGCGCAGCCCGGCGGCAGGTTGATCAGGCTGGGCGGGTTGCCGGGGATGGGCACCAGGTCCGCGTCCGCGTCGCCGTGCAGCGACGGCACGCTGGAGAGCAACCCCCAGGTGTACGGGTGCTGCGGCGCCCGGAGCACCTGTTCGACGCTGCCCCGCTCGACGGCACGCCCGCCGTACATGACCAGCACGTCGTCGGCGACCTGGCCGACCACCCCGAGGTCGTGGGTGATCAGGATGATCGCGGAGTGGAACTCGGCCTGGAGGTCGGCGAGCAGGTCCAGGATCTGCGCCTGCACGGTGACGTCCAGCGCGGTGGTCGGCTCGTCGGCGATCAGCAGCGCCGGGTCGTTGACCAGGGACATCGCGATCATCGCCCGCTGGCGCATGCCGCCGGAGAACTCGTGCGGATACTGGTCGAAGCGGCGCGCCGGCTGCGGGATGCCGACCCGGTCCAACATGTCGACCGCCCGCTGGCGGGCCTCGCGTCGGCTGGCCTTCGGGTGATGCACCCGGTACGCCTCGGCGATCTGCCGGCCCACCGTGTAGTACGGGTGCAGCGCCGACAGTGGATCCTGGAAGATCATCGCCATGTCCCGGCCGCGTAGCCGGCGTACCTCCTCGTCGCCGAGGCCGACCACCTGCCGGCCACCCACGGAGATCTCCCCGGTGATGGTGGTCCGTTTCGGGTCGTGCAGGCCGAGAATCGCCAGCGAGGTGACGCTCTTGCCGGAGCCGGACTCACCGACGATGCCGAGGGTGCGGCCCCGCTCCACGGCGAACGACACCCCGTCGACCGCGCGCACCACGCCGTCCTCGGTGTCGAACCGGACCCGCAGGTCACGTACCCGCAGGTAGGCGTCCTGGTCGGAGCGCTGTGCCGGCACGGCGGGGCGGTCGTCCGGGTCCCCGGACGGCGAGGGTTCCGAGCTGTCCACGGCCACCTCCCTCAGTGACGAAGAGAACTTACAGCAATGTCCCGAGGGTGAAAATAAGCTACAAAGTCGGCACGTGTCAGCGGGCCCGAGCGTAACGAGTCGGCATCGGCCTGAACACCCCTCACCTCGCCATCCACGCCCATTCATCTCCTGATCGCACGTCGGGTGCGACCATGGGAAGGGTGACGGCAGAGGATGCCAATGGCACGAGGTGGAGGTGACGATGACCGCGGCGGTGTTCAACCACGAAGGCCCGTGGACCGAAGAGGAGTACCTCGCCCTCGGCGAGACGCAGCAACGCGTCGAACTCTTCGACGGGAGCCTCCACGTGACCCCAGCGCCCACCCCCCGACACCAGAACATCTCCGGCGAACTGCGCGCGGCCCTACGGGCTCCGGCTCGTGAGGCCGGTCTGCACGTGCTGGAAGCGGTGAACGTCCGACTCAGGCCCGGCCGGATCCCGATCCCCGATCTGGTGATCACCGGCCCGATCGACTTCGACGAACTCAATGTCGAGGCGGGTGATGTGCGGCTGGTCTGCGAGATCATCTCGCCGAGCAACGCGTCCACCGACAAGGTGCTCAAGATGCACTACTACGCCTCGGCCGGGATCGAGTGGTACCTGCTGGTGGAGCAGGCGAATGGCACGTTGCACCTTTACCGGCGGCAGGGCGGCCACTACATCGAGCAGTCCGTGACCAGGCCGGGCGACCTGCTCGTGCTCACCGAGCCGGTGAAGGCCACCCTCCGGCCGGAGGAATTGCTTCCCTGACGGGTGTCGGTCGGTTGGCCTAGGGTCGGTCCATGACCGAGTTCGACGCGGCCAGCGCCGCCGTCCAGGCCGCTCTCGACGCGGGGGCGCGGTACGCCGACGCGCGGGTGATGCACCGCCGTTACGAGTCGATGACCGCGCGCAACGGCGACGTGGAGGAGCTGACCCAGGACGAGAGCATCGGGCTGGGCGTCCGGGCGTTGGTCGGGGCGAGCTGGGGTTTCCACGCCGTACCCGATCTGTCGGACGCCGCCGCCCGCGACGCCGGCCGGCGCGCGACCCGGACCGCCATGGCGAGCGCGCGGGTGCCGGGCCCTCCGGTCGACCTGGTGCCGGTCGAGGCGGTCACCGCGAGCTGGGCCTCCGGCTGCCAGATCGACCCGCTCGGGGTGCCCCTGTCGGACAAGGGCGATCTGCTTGTCGACGCGACCCGCACGATGGCCGAGCACGGCGCGGATCTGGCCGAGGGCCTGTACCAGATCTGGGACACCGCGAAGTGGTTCGTCTCCAGCGAGGGCCACCGCATCGACCAGCGGATCCGCGAGTGCGGCGGCGGCATCTCGGCCACCTCCATCGGCGACGGCGAGACGCAGCGCCGGTCCTGGCCGAGCTACCGCGGGCAGTACGGCACCACCGGCTGGGAGTTGGTCGAGTCGCTGGACCTGGCCGCGCACGCCGCGCAGATCGCCGAGGAGTCCCGGGCGCTGCTCACCGCGCCGCTCTGCCCGGCCGGCGAGACGGATCTGATCCTCGGCGGCGAGCAGTTGGCCCTGCAGATCCACGAGTCGGTCGGGCACGCCATCGAGCTGGACCGGATCCTCGGGTGGGAGGCGGCGTTCGCCGGCACGTCCTGGCTGGACCTGGCCCAGCTCGGTTCGCTGCGCTACGGCTCGGAGCTGATGAACATCACCATCGACCCGACCATCCCGGGCGCGCTGGGCAGCTTCGGCTTCGACGACGAGGGCTCCCCGGCGGTCAAGCGGGACGCGGTCCGGGACGGCCGCTGGGTGGGTGTGCTCGCCGGCCGGGATTCCGCAGCGATGGCCAGCCTCGACTACGGCGGCAGCGTACGGGCCGACGGGTGGGCCCGGTTGCCGATGGTGCGGATGACGAACGTCGGCCTGGAACCCGGCCCGCACACCCTGGAGGAAATCATCGCGGCCACCGACGACGGGGTGTTGATGGACCTCAACCGGTCCTGGTCGATCGACGACAAGCGACTCAACTTCCAGTTCGGCTGCGAGATCGGCTGGGAAATCAAGAAGGGGCGGCGGGGGCGGATGCTGCGCAACCCCACGTACACCGGGATCGGCCCACTCTTCTGGCGCTCGATGGACATGCTCTCCGGCGAGACGGTCTCCTGGGGGACGCCCAACTGCGGCAAGGGCCAGCCCGGCCAGATCGGGCACACCGGCCACCCGGCCGCGCCGGCCCGTTTCCGCAACGTCCGGGTGGGGGTTTCAGCGTGAGCGCGAGGAGTGAGCCGTTCTTGCGAGCCCCGCAGTCGCGAACGAAAGGTGGCTCAGCGTGAGCGCGAGGAGTGAGCCGTTCTTGCGAGCCCCGCAGTCGCGAACGAAAGGTGGCTCAGCGTGAGCGCGAGGAGCGAGGTGGAGCTGGCCGGGCAGGTCGTGGAGCTGGTTCGGCGTCTTGGCGGGCCGGCCGCGCAGGCCGAGGCGGTGGTGACGCGGGCGGACCTGGCGCTGACCCGGTTCGCCAACTCGGGCATCCATCAGAACGTCTCCGAGTCCACAGTCGGGGTCCGGTTGCGGGTGCACGTCGATGGTCGGACGGCTGCCGGCGGCGGCAGCGTGGTCACCGCCGACGGTTTGTCCGCCCTGGTGGAGCGTACCCTGGCCGCGGCGCGGCTCTGCCCGCCCGACCCGGGCTGGCCGGGGCTGACCCCGCCTCTGTCCACACCGGACGCGCCGCCCGTCGACGAGGCCACCGCGCACGCCGAGCCGGATCAGCGGGCCGACCGGGTGGGGGCGTTCGTGGCCGCCGCCGGGGGCCTCAGCACCGCCGGTTACTGCCGCACCGCGCACCGATCGTCGGCGTTCGCCAACTCGGCCGGGCACTCGGCGTACGGCCGCTCGGTGGAGGCGGCGATGGACGGCATCGCCCGCCGCGATGGCGCGGACGGGGTGGCCCGGCGCAGCGCCGACCGGTTGTCCGACCTCGACGGCGCCGAGCTGGGGGCGCAGGCGGCTGCGAAGGCGCAGGCGGCGGCCGAGCCGGTGGAGCTGCCGCCGGGCCACTACGAGGTGGTGTTCGAGCCGGCCGCCGTGGTGGACCTGTTGCAGAACCTGTCCTTCTACGGTTTCAACGGCAAGCGGCTCGCCGAGCGGCAGTCGTTCGCCGAGCCGGGCGCCGCCCAGTTCGACCGGGCGGTGACCCTGGTGGACGACCCGCTGGGCGGGTCCGGGTTGCCGTTCGACGCGGAGGGCACCGGCCGACGGGCGCTGACACTTGTGGAGGCGGGCACCACCCGGGCGGTGGCGCACGATCGCCGGACCGCCGCGGAGGCGGGCGCGGAGTCCACCGGGCACGCGGTCGCGGGGGGTGCCACCTGGGGCCCGATGCCCCGCAACCTGCGGCTGACCGGCGCGGTGGCAGGCCCGGCCAGCGCGGTGGGCCGAAGCACCACCGGCGCGGCGGCCGGAGCGGTCGTCGACGCGGACACCGCCGCGTTGGTGGCCGGTGTACGCCGAGGGCTGCTCGTCACCGACCTCTGGTACACGCGGGTGCTCGACCCGAAGAGCCTTGTCGTCACCGGGTTGACCCGCAACGGCGTCTGGCTGATCGAGGACGGCACCGTGGTCCGGGCAGTCCGTGACCTGCGGTTCACCGAGTCGTACCCGCGGGCGCTCGGGCCGGGGGCGGTGCTCGGGCTGGGGGCGCGGGCGGTGCGCCAACCGGATCGGGTGGACGGTGCCTGGTGGGCGGCGCCCTCGCTGCGGCTGGCGTCCTGGCACTTCACCGGGGGCGCCTCCGGCTGACGTTGTCGACGATGCGGCACCGACCGGCGTGCCGAGGGCCATTTCCGCAGGCCAGACACACGGGACGGTCCCTTGCGCGGACGGCCCGCAGAGATCGGCGTAACGTGTGTCACTTAGCTGCGTCGGTCGATCCGGCGTGGTCGTTGGTGTGCGCATGACGTGGCAGCGGGTGCGGGTTCGCCGGTCCGCGTGCCGACCGGAGAAAGATCCGCCCGCCCGTACGGGCCCGTCGAGGAGACGACTCGAATGACTTCAACGGCAACGAGGCCGCGGGGGGCGCGGGCGCGCGCCGCCATCGCGGCGAAGACGTTGCGTACCGACCGCTGGTGGTTCGCCCCGCTGATCACCGTGATCGGGCTCAGCGCCTGGGTCGCGTACGCGACGGTCCGGGTCTTCATGCACGACTTCTACTGGGTCGCGGACTACCACTACCTGACCCCGTTCTACTCGCCCTGCGTCACGGAGCGGTGCATCGAGGGCGCCTCGCACTTCGGCCGTTTCCTGCCCGGCTGGTGGATCATCCCGGACGCCGCGCTGACTCTGCCGTTCCTGCTGCTCTTCCGGCTCACCTGCTACTACTACCGCAAGGCGTACTACCGGTCGTTCTGGCTGTCGCCGCCGGCCTGCGCTGTTCCCGACGGGCACAAGGAGTACGGCGGTGAGACCCGCTTCCCGCTGCTCGGTCAGAACCTGCACCGCTACTTCTTCTACGCCGCCGCGATCATCTCGCTGATCAACACCTGGGACGCGATCCTCGCCTTCCACTCGCCCAAGGGCTTCGGCTTCGGGCTGGGCAACATCATCCTGGTGCTCAACGTGGTGATGCTCTGGGCGTACACGATCTCCTGCCACTCCTGCCGGCACATCATCGGCGGCCGGCTCAAGCACTTCTCCAAGCACCCGGTGCGGTACAAGGCCTGGACGTTCGTCTCGGCCCTGAACGTCCGGCACATGCAGCTCGCCTGGATCACCCTCGGCACCCTCGCGCTGGCCGACTTCTACATCATGGCGCTCGCGGCCGGCTGGTTCTCCGACCTGCGGTTCATCAACTAAAGGGCCCCTGACATGACCACAACCACTCGCATCGAACGACACCACTACGACGTCGTCGTCATCGGGGCCGGCGGCGCCGGTCTGCGCGCGGCGATCGAGGCCCGGCTGGCCGGCAAGAAGACCGCGATCATCTCCAAGTCGCTGTTCGGCAAGGCGCACACGGTGATGGCCGAGGGCGGCGCGGCCGCCGCGATGGGCAATGTGAACAGCCGGGACAACTGGCAGGTGCACTTCCGCGACACCATGCGCGGCGGCAAGTTCCTCAACAACTTCCGGATGGCCGAGCTGCACGCGAAGGAGTCGCCGCAGCGGATCTGGGAGTTGGAGACGTACGGTGCGCTCTTCGACCGCACCAAGGACGGCAAGATCTCGCAGCGCAACTTCGGTGGCCACGAGTACCCGCGCCTGGCGCACGTGGGCGACCGGACCGGCCTGGAGCTGATCCGCACCCTCCAGCAGAAGATCGTCTCGCTCCAGCAGGAGGACCAGCGGGAGTTCGGCTCGTACGACGCCCGGATCAGGGTGTTCTCCGAGACGACCATCACCGAGCTGCTGCTCGACGGTGATCGGGTGGCCGGCGCGTTCGGCTACTACCGCGAGTCGGGCGAGTTCATCCTGTTCGAGGCGCCGGCGGTCGTGCTGGCCACCGGGGGCGTCGGGCGTTCCTACAAGGTCACCTCGAACTCCTGGGAGTACACCGGGGACGGGCACGCGCTGGCGCTGCGCGCCGGGGCGACTCTGATCAACATGGAGTTCCTCCAGTTCCACCCGACCGGCATGGTCTGGCCGCCCTCGGTGAAGGGCATCCTGGTCACCGAGTCGGTGCGTGGTGACGGCGGCGTGTTGAAGAACTCCGAGGGCAAGCGGTTCATGTTCGACTACGTCCCCGACGTCTTCCGCAAGCAGTACGCGGAGACCGAGGAGGAGGCGGACCGCTGGTACACCGACCCGGACAACAACAGGCGTCCACCGGAGCTGCTGCCCCGCGACGAGGTGGCCCGCGCGATCAACAGCGAGGTCAAGGCCGGCCGGGGCTCCCCCGCCGGCGGTGTCTTCCTGGACATCGCGAGCCGACGCTCCGCCGACGAGATCCGCCGCCGGCTGCCGTCGATGTACCACCAGTTCAAGGAGCTGGCCGACGTCGACATCACGGCCGAGCCGATGGAGGTCGGGCCGACCTGCCACTACGTGATGGGCGGCGTCGAGGTGGACCCGGATTCGGGTGCCGCCTTCGGCCACGTACGCGGGCTGTTCGCCGCCGGTGAGGTCTCTGGCGGCATGCACGGCTCCAACCGACTCGGTGGCAACTCCCTGTCCGACCTGCTGGTCTTCGGCAAGCGGGCGGGCGGGCACGCGGCCAGCTACGCCGACGGGCTGACCGCCCGGCCGAAGGTGGCCGTGAACGAGGTCGAGGCGGCCGTGGAGACCGCCCTCGCGCCGCTGCAACGGGACACTGGCGAGAGCCCGTACACCCTGCAGCAGGACCTCCAGGCGGTCATGGGGGATCTGGTGGGGATCATCCGCCGGGAGGGTGAGCTGGCCGACGCGCTGGTCCGGCTCGCCGAGCTGCGTGAGCGGGTGGCCAAGGTGAGCGCGGCCGGCGGCCGACGCTACAACCCGGGCTGGCACCTGGCCCTGGACCTGCGCAACATGCTGGTGGTCTCGGAGTGCACCGCGAAGGCGGCGCTGGAGCGGCAGGAGTCGCGCGGCGGGCACACCCGGGAGGACTACCCGGCGATGGAGCCGAAGTGGCGGCAGGTCAACCTGGTCTGCGCCCTGGACGGTGACACAGTGCAGCTGACCCGCAAGCCGCTGCCGAAGATGCGGCCGGAGCTGATCGGCCTCTTCGACCGGGCCGAGCTGGCCAAGTACCTCACCGACGAGGAGCTCGCCGACTTCGACGCCCTCGTTGCCGACGCTGGAGAGGCGGACAACCGATGAGCGCGAAGCGTCAGTTCCGGATCTGGCGGGGCGACGAGACCGGCGGTGACCTCCAGGACTACATGGTGGAGGTGAACGAGGGCGAGGTCGTCCTCGACGTCATCCACCGTCTGCAGGCCACCGATGCGCCCGACCTGGCCTGCCGGTGGAACTGCAAGGCCGGCAAGTGCGGCTCCTGCTCCATGGAGATCAACGGCAAGCCGCGGCTGGGTTGTATGACGCGGATGTCGACCTTCGGCGACGACGAGACCGTCACGGTCACCCCGCTGCGCACCTTCCCGGTCATCCGGGACCTGGTCACCGACGTTTCGTTCAACTACGAGAAGGCACGGGAGACCCCGGCGTTCGCCCCTCCGGCCGACGTGGCCCCGGGTGACTACCGGATGCAGCAGGTCGACGTCGAGCGCTCGCAGGAGTTCCGTAAGTGCATCGAGTGCTTCCTGTGCCAGACGGTCTGCCACGTGATCCGCGACCACGAGGAGAACAAGCAGGCGTTCTCCGGCCCGCGGTACTTCATCCGGGCCGCCGAGCTGGACATGCACCCGCTGGACGCCCGGACCGACCGCAAGGAGTACGCGCAGGCCGAACAGGGCCTCGGCTTCTGCAACATCACCAAGTGCTGCACCGAGGTCTGCCCCGAGCACATCAAGATCACTGACAACGGGATCATCCCCATGAAGGAACGGGTCGTCGACCGCAGGTACGATCCCCTTGTGTGGCTTGGTAGCAAGATCTTCCGTCGGGGCGAGACGCCCCAGACCAGCGTGACCACCGCCCGTCAGGGCTCGGCGAACTCGTCGGGCGCGACCAGGGCCGGTGTCCACTCGCACGCGGGTGGCTCGCACGACAAGCGGGCCGAGGCGCAGGCGCAGAGTGGCGTCAACTGGGACCGGGAGGTGCCGCACCCGACCGCTCCGGCGGTCGACGACCGGGGCAAGCTTCCGCTGACGGAGCTCACCTTCGACCGGGCCGCCGCGCCGTCGCCGTTCGGTGACGACGTGACCTTCCCGCTGCCGCCGGAGCACCTCAACTTCGCGCACCCGGAGCAGGACAAGCACTAATCACCTGAACAACAACGGGGGCCGTGGCAGTTGCCACGGCCCCCGTCTCACGTCCCCACCACCCCTGGCCCCGACCCCCGGGTGATCATGAAGTCATTGCCACGACGCGCCGCGCGCGGTGGCAACAACTTCATGATCAACGAAAGCTGCGCAGGAGGGGGCGGAGGGCCGCCACGATGGGGGCGTCGGCGGGGAGCCAGGTGACCGAGTCCAGTTCGTCGGCGGTGAGCCAGCGCAGCGCCTCGTGCTCCAGCGCCTGCGGTTGGTCGCCGCCGAGCAGTCGGGCCGCGTACACCTTGAGCACCGAGCGGCCATGGGCCATCCGTACGTTGCGGCCGACCCGGTCGCCGATCTCGACGCGTACTGCCAACTCCTCGGCGCACTCCCGGATCAACGCGTCGGTCTCGGCCTCCCCCGGCTCGACCTTTCCGCCCGGAAACTCCCACATGCCCGCTACCTCTGGTGGGGCGGAACGCGCACAGGCGAGCACCCGCCCATCCCAGATGATCGCCGCACCGACGATCACCTTCAGGTCCCGTCGCTCGGCCTGCCCGCCATCATTCGCCCGTTCGGTCCGCACGGGCGTCCAGGGTGCCAGATCAATCGGCGGTTTGGGTACCGTAGCCGTCCGCTAGGCCAACAAGACACGGAAGTGTGGGCGTGGACACCCCCTCCGAGCAGCGGGAGACTAGAGGGCACCGACAAGACACGGGATGGCGACGATTTGGCCACAAGCCGGCAACGGCGCTTGGGGGGTGCGGTGATGCGCGTGCTGTTCAACAGCAGGGCCAAGCACGACTACCTTTCCGACGCGTTGACCTTGCTATCTGGTTGGACGCGTGAGGGCGAGCAGATCCGACGGACGCTCGTGATCGACGATACCCAACATGCCGCACTAACTGAACGGGTCAAGGTCGTCGCGGATGCGCTGCACCTGCGACCCGAGATCAGCCGCCGGGCCGACAGCACCCAGATCCGGGTCGGGCACGGCAGCGGCGAGCCCCTGACCGAGGGCGAGGTCCTGTTGGCCGCCCGCATCGAGGACGCGTACCGGGCGGTCACCGAGGCCTGACCACCCTCTCCGAATCCGACCCGGCGTCCTGCGGGTACCAGCGCAGCTCCACCGAGTTGCCGTCCGGATCCCGCACGTAGATCGAGGTCGCCGAACCGCGGGCGCCGAACCGGCTGACCGGCCCGGTCAGCACCGTGAAGATCCCCGACTCGATCACCTGCGCCCAGTCCAGTGGTGCCACCACCAGGCAGAAGTGGTCCACGTTCGCGCCCTGCGGCGCACCTCGGACGAGGTCGATGATGCTGTCGGGGCTGATCCGCACCGACGGAAACGGGACGGTGCCGGCGCGCCACTCGTCGACGCGTACCGGTGCCAGCCCGAGCCGGCCGCAGTAGAAGTCCAAGGACCGTTCCACGTCGGCGACAGTCAGCACCAGGTGGTCGAAACCGGTTACCCGCACCCCGCTCACGCCTCCTCCAGGTGGGCCGCCGCGCGTGGGCCGGCCAGGCCGGTCAGGTAGTCGTCAATGCTCACGTCAGCGCCTTTCGCTCGGTGTTCCCTGCCCCGTTCACGATCCCCGGTCGAGGGACGCCGACCAAGACCCGATGCCGCTACGATCGTTGCCCACAGGTCAACGATGGGAACGGTGTGCTGGAGCGGTACGAGGTCGAGACGTTCCTGACGCTCGCTGAGGAACTGCACTTCGGTCGGACCGCCGAGCGGTTGACCGTCAGCACCGGCCGGGTCAGCCACATCGTGAAGAAGCTGGAACGCCGGATCGGCGCACCGCTGTTCGCCCGCACCAGTCGGGTCGTCCGGCTCACCCCGATCGGCCGGCAGCTCGCCGACGAGCTGGCTCCGCTGGTCGCCGGGATGGACGAGGCCGTCCGCCGTGCGACCGACGCCGCCCGGGGCGTGACCGGGACGCTGCGCGTGGCGTTCCTCGGCGAGTGGACCGCGCCGGTGCTGCTCCGGGCGGTGGCCCTGTTCGGTGAACGGCATCCAGACTGTCGGGTGGAGGTGCACGAGGCGCAGTTGTCCACCACCCGATCGGGGCTGCTCGACGGATCGACGGACGTGCTGATCGCCTCGTACCCGTTCGACGGGATGGCCACCGGCCCGGCGCTGCTCTCCGAGGATCGGGTGCTGGCGGTGGCCGCGGGCCACCCGCTCACCCGGGAGCGGTCGGTGTCGTTGGAGGTGCTCGCCGACCACCCAATGGTGCAGTACCCGACAGTGACCTCGGTGGAGTTCAAGCGGGACCGCACCCCGGAGCGCACCCCGTCCGGCCGGCCGGTGCCGAGAGGACCCGCCGGGAACACCTTCTCCGAGATGCTGTCCCTGGTCGCGCTGGGCCGGGGTGTCCTACCGGTGGGCGAGCACACGCGGCGCTACTACCCGCGCCCCGACGTGGCGTACGTGCCCATCCACGATGCGCCACCGATCGAACGCGGGCCGGTCTGGCTGCCCAGCAACACCACCACCCGGGTACGCGACTTCGTCCGTGCCGCGACCGACGCGAACCCCCGATGAGACACGCCGAGTTCCGCCACCACCGGCTGGTCCAGGTGTACGACGCGGAGTGCCGGTGGGGGCCGGACGACGACTTCTTCCTGGCGGTGGTCGACGAGACCCCGGCCGCCCGGGTGCTCGACCTCGGCTGCGGCACCGGCCGGCTGACCGTTGCCCTCGCCGCCGCCGGCCACACCGTCACCGGCGTGGACCCGGCCGGCGCGTCCCTGGAGGCCGCCCGCGCGAAGCCGGACGGCGAGCGGGTGACCTGGCGTGAGGGCACCTCGGCGCTGCTGCCGGACAGGGCGTTCGACGTGGCGGTGCTGACCAGCCACGTCGCGCAGTTCTTCGTCGACGATGCGGAGTGGGCGCGGACCCTCGCCGACCTGGCCCGGGCGCTGGTGCCCGGCGGCCGGCTGGTGTTCGACGCCCGCGACCCGGCGGACCGTCGCTGGGAGCTGTGGAACCCGGCACCGAGGCGGAGCTGCGCACCTCTCTGACCAGGGCGGGCTTCATAGTGGACCGCATGTACGGGGGCTGGCAACGCGAGCCGGTCGGCCCACGGCGACGGCGAGTTCGTGGTCCTCGCCCGGGTGGGCCCGGTGGCACCGGTTTTCTAGCCTGGATCACATGGCGAACATCGCGTACGACCGCAAGGAGCAGGTCCAGCAGATCGAGAGTGGCCTCCTCGAAGGCGAGCAGATCATCGCCGTCTACGACGCCGTCGGCACCGGCACCGGGTTCATCGGGCTGACCGACCGCCGCGTGATCATCCAGGACCGCTCGTTCGTCGGGAAGCGGTTCGCGATCACCAGCATCCCGTACTCGAAGATCACCAGCGTGAGCGTGGTCAGCAACAAGTCGTGGGGCGGTTCGTTCTTCTCCACCGGCGCCATCGCCATCCACGTCGGCACGCACACCTACGAGGTGGAGTTCCGTGGCGCGCAGAAGAGCCACCACGTACACAACGTGATCCTGCACCACATCTCCTGACCGCACGTCCCGTCGTGGGCCCGGCTGGCGTAATTGCCTTGCCGGGCCCGCGGTGTCTCTGGTGTCCTCGGTCGACAGCCGCGCGAAGGGAGCAGTCACCATGCCAGACACAACGAGGTCCCCCGAACCCACCGTCATCCGACCTGAGGAATCGAGACTTCGTGAGCAGGACCGTTCCCCTGGCGCTGGGCGCCACTGACCCCAACCCCGGAGGCCGCTGATGTCGGTCTTCGACGATCCCGGCCTCTTCGGCCGACTCTGGGCCGCCGGATACGACGACGGCGGCACCAACCCCGACCCGGCCCCCGCCGTTGACTTCCTGGCCGATATGGCCGACGGCGGCCCAGTTCTCGAACTGGCGATCGGCACCGGCCGGGTCGCGCTGCCACTGGCCGAACGCGGCCTCGCGGTGCACGGCGTCGAGGCGTCCGAGGAGATGCTCGCGCAGTTGCGGGCGAAACCCGGCGGCGACCAGATCCCGGTGGTCGTCGCCGACATGGCGGACGTACCGGTGGCCGGTGAGTTCCGACTCGCGTACCTGGTCTTCAACACCCTGTTCAACCTGGTGGACGCCGGGCGGCAGGCGGACTGCTTCCGCAACGTCGCCCGGGTGCTGTCGCCCGGCGGCGCGTTCGTCATCGAGACGTTCGTGCCCGACCCGCGCAGCTTCGACTCGGACGAGCAGGTGCAGGTACGTGCCGTGACCGAGGACTCGGCAACGATCCGACTGCACCAGTACGACCGGCCGGCGCAGCGGTTCATCCGGCAGACGATCACGTTCGACGCGGACGGTGTGCACCTGAAGCCGTTCGCCATGCGGTACGCCTGGCCGTACCAGATCGACGAGATGGCGCAGCAGGCAGGGCTCCGGCTCACCGAGCGGTACGCCGACTGGCACCGGCGGCCGTTCCAGGCCGACAGCCCGTCGCACATCTCCGTCTATCGAGCGGAGTAGCGGCGGTTGATCGACTCCGGTTCCGGGAACCTGGGGTGTCGAGGCTGCCTCGACCCCCCCGCCTTCAAGGAACCGGAGTCGATCTCCGCCGCCCGACAGCCCGAGCCGGTGATTCGAGCCCTCTCACCTTCGGCTGATTCTGCTGGTAGCAGTAGGTGTTGCTCCGCAGGTCCCGCGCCGGGTGAGCTGACAGCATGCCGGACGCCTCCCGATTCCCGCGCTCCTCGCCGTACTGGCCGGTGGTCAGTCACCCTCAGCTCCGGCGCGTCCTGCCCGGGCTCGCCGTCTCCGCGTTGGGCGACGGCATGGCGGTGGTGGCGGTGACCTGGCTCGCGATCCAGCTCGCCCCGCACAGTCAGCGGGGCACCTGGATCGCCGTGGCCATGGCGGCGTACACGCTGCCCAGCGCGGCCGGGACTGTCGTCTTCGGTCGGCTGCTGCACGGTCGGGGCGGCGCCCAGCTCGCCGGGTGGGATGCCATCCTGCGGGCCAGTGCGCTCGCGGCGATCCCCCTCGCCTATCTCTTCGGCGCACTCACCATCGGGCTGTACGTCGTCCTGCTGGCCGCATCCGCATTGCTGCACTCGTGGGGTTCCGCCGGGCGTTTCACACTGATCGCCGAACTGCTGCCGCAGCGACACCACCTGCCGGCCAACGCCGTGCTCGCCAGCATCGCCGGGTTCGCCACCATCG
This sequence comes from Micromonospora sp. NPDC005171, assembly GCF_040608575.1. Taxonomy (NCBI): domain Bacteria; kingdom Bacillati; phylum Actinomycetota; class Actinomycetes; order Micromonosporales; family Micromonosporaceae; genus Micromonospora; species Micromonospora sp. NPDC005171. The sequence continues at coordinate 166,392 of NZ_JBEXIM010000012.1, forward strand.
CCGGACCACCACTGGCGGGCCTCCTGATCGCCTGGGTCGGGCCGGTATGGGTCATCGGCATCGACGCCGCCACCTTCGCCGCGCTGGCCCTCACGTACCGGCTCGCCCTCCCCGCCGCCGACAGCGGCCACCGGTACGAGCGCGACGCGTCGCGGACCGCCGGGTTCGCGGTCATCCGCCACAACCCCGCCCTACTGGGTCTCCTGGCGCTGAGCCTCGCGTTCTTCTTCCTGTTCGGGCCGGTGTACGTGGCGATGCCCATCCACATCACCGACGACCTGCACGCCTCCGCGACGCTGCTGGGCGCCTACTACACGGCGTTCGGCGTCGGCGGCCTCGTCGGCGGTGTGATCGCCGGTCATCTGCGCGATTGGCCGCTGCGGGGCACCACCATCGGCATCGTCGTCGGCTTCGGCATCACCATGCTCCCGCTGGGCCTGGGTGCGCCCATTGGCGTGTCGCTGCCGGCGTTTGCCCTGGCGGGCCTGATCTGGGCGCCGTACATGTCCACGTCGATGGCGCTGTTCCAGCGCAGCACGTCCCTCGCGCAGCTACCTGCGGTGCTCGCCGCGAACGGCGCGATCCTCGTGCTGGCGGTGCCCCTGGGCACCATGCTCGGCGGGCCACTTGTGGGTGCCATCGGTGCCCGGCCGACGATGCTGCTCTGCGCAACGGCAATCGTGACCGTCGGCCTGGTCGCCGGAGGATTCGCGATTCCGTGGCGGAGCCCGCGATCCCCCGGCGACCCGGCCGTCACCGAGGTCAGTGCCCGTCGCTGATCTGGACGTCGTCCGGCGCCGGCCGGCCGCGCCCCGTCTCGACCAACTCCTTGAGACTCATCAGGAAGATCGCCCACTTGGTGCTGCACTCGTGCATGAGTTCGGTCGGCTCGCGCCAGCCAGAGTGCGTGAAGTCGACGATCGTGTATCGACCTCGCTGGTCGAGACGCCAGCTGATTTCGGTGCCGATCCACTCGTCGGGGCCACCGACGACCCGCCACCGCACCCGGCCGGCGGGGTCCAGTTCCAGGATCTGGAGGTCGAACCCGCCCTGGTCACCGAAGTGGACGGCCAGCTGCCCGCCGACCTCGCTCTTGCCGGTCGTGTCGACCGACCACCAACCGGCGACGCCCTCGGGGGTTGCCACCGCTCGGTACACGTCATCGAGCGAGGCGACGACGCCGACCTGGTGCAGAATGTCGACCATTGTCAGCCTCCCTGGTTGGTGGTGCGGGTACGTTCGATCGTCTCGGCGATGCGCTTGATCCGGCGGAGTCGGGCGTCCCAGGTGGAGCCGACCGCCGACAACTGGGCGACCGCGCGGGCGAGTTGCGCCTCGTCCACCTGGTAATGACGCTCGCGACCGGCCGGTTCGGCGTGGATCAGCCCGACCCGGTCGAGGACCGCCAGGTGCTTCGAGACGGCCTGACGGGTGACGGGTAGCCGCCTGCTCAACGAGGTGGCAGTGCCCGGCCCGTCAGAGAGAAGAAGATCGATCATCGTACGCCGAATCGGGTCGCCGATCGCCGACCACAACTCGTCGTCGACCACAGCGCTCACGGTGTCGCGACCAGCCGGGCGACGTACGCGCCCAGCCGGGGCATGTAGTGGTCCCAGCCGTTCTCGTGGTCGCGGTACTGCTCTTCCAGGACAGCGACCTCCCAACCCAGCTCGCGGAAGCCGGTCTCGGTCATCCGGATCAGCGTCCCGGTGCCGCTGGGCAGCAGGTCGAAGGTGACGAACAGTGCCTGCCCGCTCCGGTCCGGCTCGGTGAAGCACCACCGGAAGGAGAACCGTTTCGGCGGGTCGACCTCGACGACGGCGAGCGCGACGGTCTTCGTCTCGCCGGTGTCGGCGTCGCGCCACACCAGCTCGCCGGGCGCGCCTGCGACCGACTCGAACCGCGCGTCGTCGGGCCACCACTCCCGCATGTGCTCGGGTTGGCTGACCACCTCGAAGACGACCTCGGGGGACGCGTTGACGTGGATGTCTCGTTCGATCGTTCCCTGTTCCATACGCACAACCTTTCGCAACCTTTGGTTGCACTCAACCTACGACAGCCGGCTCCCATTGCGCAACCTTTTGTTGCATGTCGCGGTCCCGTCGTACCCCTGGTGCACGATCGGCGTATGTCAGAGCCATCGTCACACCGACACCACGCCATCGACTACATCGAGCTCACGGTGACCGACCTCGCCGCGGCCAAGCGCTTCTACGCCGACGCGTTCGGTTGGCAGTTCAACGACTACGGGCCGGAGTACGCCGGCATCCGCAGCCCACACGGCGACCCCGCGCCCGAGGTGGGCGGTCTCCGCCTGGACGGGGAAGTTCGGACGGGCGGCCCACTCGTGCTGCTCTACTCCACCGACCTGGACCGGTCGGTGCAGGCCGTCAAGGAGGCCGGCGGCCAGGTGGTGAACGGGCCGTACGAATTCCCGGGTGGCCGCCGGTTCCACTTCACCGACCCCAGCGGCAACGAGCTGGGCGCCTGGGCCGAGCAGTAGGACCGGCAACTCCGGCAGAGTGTCCCCATGATCGGAAGAGGACTGGACGTCGAGGGATGGATTACGCGTGAGGGTGCACTGAGCCGGGTCCCGGCCGCGTTCACCGGAGTTGTCGATGCGTCACGCGCTCGGACAGCCGAGTCGTTCGACAGTGGTCGGCTGCACAGCGCCTACATCTACGGCAGCATCCCGCGTGGCACCGCCATCCCCGGCGTCTCCGATCTCGACCTGCTCCTCGCCCTGCGCACCGAACCAACCGAGGCCGACCGGGCGGCTGCCACCAGGATCGAGCAGGACCTCGATGAGTCCTTTCCGCAGATCGACGGCGTGGGCATCCTGCTGTTCAGCGCACGTACGCTGCTCAGCGAGCTTGAGCGGCACGACCTCGGCTTCTTCGTCGCCTGCCTGTGCACTCCCCTGCTGGGCGACGACCTCGCCGACCAACTCCCCCGATACCGGCCCACTCCCCTGCTCGCCCGCGAGACGAACGGCGACCTGTCACGTGCGCTGCCGGAATGGCGCCGCCAGGCAGCCGAAGCGACCACCGACCACCAACGCAGGGCCCTCAGCCGGCTCGTCGCGCGGCGCATCGTCAGGACAGGATTCACGCTGGTCATGCCGCGGTGGGGAGGCTGGACCAGCGACCTCAGCGAGTCCGCCGATGCGTTCGGGCTCTACTATCCGGAACGCGCCGGGCAGATGCGTAGAGCCGCCGCCATTGGCCGCACGCCCTCGCCGGTCCCAGGTGTGCTGCACGAACTCATTGACGACCTTGGGCCGTGGCTCGCCGCGGAGTACGTGACCGTTCATGGCGAGAAGGCCGTCCGTCCCTGACCTGTCGGAGGTCCTCGCCACTCAGGACGAGACAGCCGAACATGTCCGTGAGGACGGCCCGCTGGTGGTCGGTCAACGGGTTCGCGAAGACCGCGACGCCGACCCCGCGCTGCTGGCAGGCGTCGGCGACCTCCCGGGCCCTGGCGGGGGTGAGCAACGTCCGCCGCGAGAACGGCTCACCCATCTTGTCCGCGCCGCCAGAAGAGACACCCCGCCGCTGCACGTGCCGGCTCACGACCTGGCCACCGTGGGTTTCCACCAAGCTGGCCAGCAGATTGAGCTCGCTTTCGAACTCCTTGTCCTTCGCGGAGAACAGGCCTACCAGCGCCACGTCGGCGCCTGTCAGCACAGCTTTCAACGTCCCGCCCGATGTCGGTTAGCCGGTTCGCCGGGTGTCAGAGTCGCCGGGCGCACAGCACGCCGGTCAGCATTGGCAGGGTGAACTCGCCATTGGCGGTTTCGGGTCGGCTCCCGAGGAAGGCGCGGACCCGGTCGAGCGTGGCCGCTCGCTCCTCGTCCAGCATGACCAGCATCCCGGCCCGCGTCGCGAGCGTCGCGACGAGCGAGTCGGCGGTACGCCGCTGACCGTGCGGGAACTCGACCTGCTCCGCCGACCCGAACCGGGCGACCAGGCCGGTCCTCGGAACGAGCATGTCCGCCGTCGCCGCTCGCCAACTGCTCAACGTGTCACGCGGGCCGATGGCCGCACTCCCGCTGACCCGTTCGAGCCCGGCAACCCAGTCGATCCGGTCGTCCATGATGTTCCACAGACCGGCCAGGACACCGCCAGGGGCGAGGACCCGGGCGATTTCCGCACCGGCTACGGCCATGTCGAACCAGTGCAGGGCGTTGCCGGCCAGCACGGCGTCGACGGACGCGTCCGGCAGCGGGATCGCCTCCGCGCTACCCGGCAGAGCACGGACAGCCGGCAGCCCACGGCGCAGCTCGGTGAGCATCGCCGGGTCGGGCTCGACCGCCACGACGTCCGCGCCCACCGCGACCAGCGCCGCGGACAGCTTGCCGGTGCCGGCGCCCAGGTCGAGCACGCGCAGGCCGGGCGCGGGCTCCAGCGCCCACCGCACCGCGGCCTGCGCGTAGTCCGGGCGGTGCTCGGCGTACGCGGTCGCCGCCGCGCCGAACGACGATCGGAGCAGCTGATCCGTCATGCGGTCAACGTACCGCCGCTTGTCGACATCGACTGCGACCATGACCACCCGTGCACATCTTGCGGAGCTGGTGGCGTGCCCGCTACCCGGTCTACACACTCGGCCTCGCGGTTGGAATGGTCATGATGTGGCTGCCCTTCAAGACCTTTCAGGACGAGGACGCCTGAGCCCGTCGACTGCGGGTCGACGGTGTGCCAGCCCAGGCAGTCGTCGATGAACTCGTGCACAAGCGGCGGAACACGATGCACCTGCGCTACGAGTTCGCCGGCGCTCAGCGGCAGGGCGAGGTTGGCTGTTGGGAGGTCTGCCTGCCAGCCGGCAGCGCGGTGCGGATCTGGGTCAACCCCAACGATCCGGGGGACTTCGTCACCGATTTCGACATACTCAGCGGGCATCGGGGCCGGCTGCAAGGGGTGGTCGGGGCCGCCGGCCTGGTTCTGTCCGGGTGGATGGCGCTGGCCGTCATCGCCCGCGGCTACCAGCGACGACGCGACCGTCGGCGACACGACTGGCAGCGGCAGCAACAGACCACCGCCAACGACAGTTCGCTAATGCCAGGCCCGGAGGAAAACGCAAGCCGAGCCGGCGACGGCCGAACCTGGACTGATCTCGCGATCCACATCCGCGACGCCCGACCCGCTTCCCCAATCCCACCCATCGGCCACTGCCACCACCGTCGAGCGGATCGTGTCCATGAACGGCAGCATCCAAGTCGCCGGACAAAAGATCCAAGTCGGAAAGGTCTACACCCGCAAGCTCGTCACCGTCACCGTCACCGTCACCGTCACCGTCACCCTCGACGAGCACATCATTGTCGTCCACGACACCGACCCTCCGATCGCTGCCGTTCCCCGCCGTAGCACCACCGACCTTGACCGCACCAAAGCCAAACACCAGATCATCACGGGTGCAGATCCGGGCATCAGATCTCGCAACCCCAGGTGACGCCGAGCAGAACGTGTGGCAGGTTGACCAGGCACGCAACCGTAAAGGCATGGAGGTGACCAATGGGCGCCTGGGGCCCTGGCCTGTTCTCCGACGACACGGCATGCGACGTGCGCGACGAGTACCGTGAAATGCTCGAAGACGGCGTGGACGACGATGAGACCACGCAACGGATGCTCGGCTCCTACGCCGATGTGCTCGACGACCCGGACGAGGCGACATCCGTCTGGCTGGCGCTGGCCGTCACCCAATCCAAGCTCGGCCGCCTCCACCCGACGGTTCGCGACCGCGCCATCGCCGCCGTCGACAGCGGATCCGACCTGGCCAAATGGTCGGACTCTCCTCGCCTTGCCGCCAAGCGCCGCGACGTCCTCGAGAAGGCACGTGCACAACTGACCGGCCCACAGCCGCAACGCAAGAAGGTGCGCCGGCCCAGCCGTCACGTCACTGACCTGCAACCCGGCGACGTCCTCAGTCACCGCGCCACCAACGGCAACCTGGCCCTGTTGCGGGTAGCCCGGATCGACGTCGATCGGCACTCCGTCGCGCCCGTCCTCGTCGCCCTCGACTTCACAGGCACCAGCATGCCGACCCAACCGGAACTCGACAGCCTCGCTGACAAACCCCAAACGCCATTCAAGCTCGACGGGCGTCCCCTGCCCTCCTGGGCCAGCGCCAGCTGGCTGGTCGCCGTCAACCAGCGGGTCGACTACAACACCGCCGGATTCCAACGCGCTCGACGCACCATCGCACGGCCAGGTGACCCGACGTTCGACACCCGGACCTACACCGCCTGGCAGCTGCTGCAACGCGAACTGGAACGCAACCTCACTGACACGCCGGTACCCGAGCCGTGACGCCTACCATCGGCCCAAGCACCTGACCTATTCGATCATGACCTGGCGTCAAATATCCTGCGGCGCCGTTCCGTCAACCATCATGCGAGACCAGGCATCGCTGGCAGCCCGGTGTCCGGTCTCGGGGCCCGCGTGACAGACCGGTATCAGAACCTGCGTGACACTCTGCCGACCGAGGGACGGGCGAATTAGAGGCTTTCGAGGCTGACCTCGTGCATCGTCCCGTCCGGTCCCATCCGGAACATCCGCGGCGAACCCATGGCCCGTCGTACCTGCGCGTATGCGGCTTCACGAGCGGCCTGTTCCTCGCCGGACGGGTCGGTCACGCGGAAGCCGTGCAGATGAACAGCCTCGGCGTCGATGTCGTCCGACTTGGGGTGCCCCTCGACGACGAAGCCGAACAGCGCGCGCAATGCTTGCTCGCCCAGCGCGAGGGGATGGAACGGCAATGGGTACGGTCCTTGGTCGGGCCAGCCCGGTACAGGCTCAACAGGATGCTCGCCTGCCCAGTAGGGCAGCTCGAAGTCGTACGGCTTGCCGATGTTCTCCCGGATGCCGCCGTCGGGCGACAGGCTCAGCGATCTGATGAGCAGGCCGTCTTCCCAGACCGCAAAACTGAGCCAGTCCACGACCGAGTGCATTCCGTGCATGATGATCCGCCTGCCCGCTCCCGCTTCGCGCAGGTGCTCCGGCAGCTCGGACGGAAGGTCGAGCACCAGTCGCCGGTCGCAATACAGCTCGGCCCCGGCCAGCTTGGTGGCGTACGTGATGTCCTCTGGCGGGTAGATGTCGTCGAACAACGTGCTCTCGTCGAAGGGCTCCACGACGTAGCCCGGATGGATCTGACGTACCAGCGCCTCGGTCTCGGACAACTCCGAGCGCGTCGCGCCGCGCAACGCGGGGCGGGTATCTCCATCGGCGAATACCAGCAGGGCTGTCTTCGCGCCCACATCGCTCCTCCAGGTCTTCGGCCGCGCACAAGCGCGTGCACCCTACCTGCTGGCGTGCGTCCGAGTCGCCGGCCTCGCGCGACCGACTCACCGCTCTCCTGACCGCCACCGGGCAGCGGCCACATGCCGTTGTCAATGACGCGTGGGCTTCGCCCTCGGGTGCCCCAGAGCGACAGCCCAACCGCCTGACCTGCGACTACAGGAGAGGTTCAGACGTTGAAGCGGAACTCGACGACGTCGCCGTCCTGCATGACGTACTCCTTGCCCTCGATGCGGACCTTGCCCGCCGCCTTGGCCGCCGCCATCGAACCGTGCTCGACCAGGTCGTGGTACGAGACCACCTCGGCCTTGATGAAGCCGCGCTGGAAGTCGCTGTGGATGACACCCGCAGCCTCCGGCGCGGTGGCGCCGACCGGGACGGTCCAGGCGCGCGCTTCCTTGGGGCCGGCCGTGAGGTACGTCTGGAGGCCGAGGGTGCGGAAGCCGACCCGGACGAGCTGGTTGAGACCAGGCTCGTTCTGCCCGATCGACTCCAGCAGCTCGCGGGCCTCCTCCTCGGGCAGGTCCACCAGCTCGGATTCGATTTTGGCGTCCATGAAGATGGCCTCGGCGGGGGCGACCAGGGCGCGCAGCTCGTCGAGGAACGTCTCGTTGGCCAGCTCGGCCTCGTCGACGTTGAAGACGTACAGGAAGGGCTTGGTGGTGAGCAGGTGCAACTCGCGCAGGTGCTCCAGCTCGATCTTGGCGGCGGCGGCCCCGGAGTAGAGGGTGGTGCCACCGTCGAGCACCTCGATCGCGGCCTTCGCGGCGGCGACCGCGGCGGCCCGGTCCTTGCGGAGCTTGGCCTCCTTCTCCAACCGGGGCAGCGCCTTGTCCAGGGTCTGCAGGTCGGCGAGGATCAGCTCGGTGTTGATCGTCTCGATGTCGTCGGCCGGGGAGATCTTGCCGTCGACGTGCACCACGTTCGGGTCGGAGAAGGCCCGGACGACCTGGCAGATCGCCGAGGCGTCCCGGATGTTGGCCAGGAAGGCGTTGCCCCGACCCTGCCCCTTCGACGCGCCACGGACCAGGCCGGCGATGTCGACGAACGACACCGGCGCCGGCAGCACCTTCTGCGAGGAGAAGATCTCGGCCAGCTTGCCCAGCCGCTCGTCGGGCAGCCCGACCACACCGACGTTGGGCTCGATGGTGGCGAACGGGTAGTTCGCCGCCAGCACGTCGTTCTTGGTCAACGCGTTGAAAAGCGTGCTCTTGCCGACGTTGGGCAGGCCGACGATGCCGATGGTGAGACTCACGACGGGCCAGCTTACGCCGGTCCCAGCCGGGCCGGTCCAGGCGGCTCCGATTCGGCACCCGGCAGGTGGTCGATCATCGCGGCCACCAGACCCCGGCAGGCGTTGCTACCCTCCGGTCCGATGGTCCGCTGCTGGAGGTGGGATGAACTCGCCGTTGCCTGAGCTGTACATCGCCGTCGACGTCGAGGCGGACGGGCCGATCCCCGGGCCGTACAGCATGATCTCGCTGGGCATGGCCGTGGCCGGCCACCCGGACCTGACCTTCTACACCGAGCTTCGTCCCATCTCCGATGAGTTCGTCCCGGCGGCGCTGGCCGTCTCCGGCCTGGACCGGGACCGTCTGCTGCGGGAGGCGCCCACCGCGCAGGAGGCGATGTCCGCCGCGGCGGCCTGGGTCAACGGGCTGCGCCGGCTCGGCCGTCCGGTCTTCCTCGCCGCCCCGGCCGTCTGGGACGGCATGTTCGTGCACTGGTACTTCGTCCGCTTCGTCGGGCACAGCCCGTTCGGTGCGACCGGCTCCGGCGTCGATCTTCGCAGCTACTGGATGGGGTTGACCGGCAGCGAGTGGGTCCAGACCCGCAAGGGCACGATCAAGCACGAGCTGGGCCTGCACGACGTGCCGCACACGCACCACGCCGGGGAGGACGCCGCCGAGCTGGCCCAGGTCTTCGACGCCGTGCTCCGCCGCCGACCGGCGGTCGAGGAGGCATGACGCTCAGCCGAGCAGGCGGGGAGCGATGACGGCCTCCCGGACGCTGCCGTCCGCGCCCCGGCTGACCTCGTACGCCGAGACGCCCTCGCGGTCCGCGATCGCCTCGACCAGCCGGGTGCCCCGGTAGACCAGGCCGACGCCGTCGTCGGTGCAGTGGCTGGTGGGGAGCGTGCCGTCGCCGACCAGCTCATGCATCAGCGGGCGGCGCTGGCCCTCACTGTCGTAGTGCACCCCGTTGCCGTACGGCAGCCAGGCCAGGCCGTCGGTGAAGCCACGCAGCCGGGGGCCGAAGCTGTCGGTGGCACCGCCGACATGCCAGCAGATCGAGCCGGCGGAGACGCCGGCCAGCACCACGCCGGCCTGCCAGCACTCACGCAGGATCTCGTCGAGCCCGTGCACCCGCCACACGGCGACCAGGTTGGCCACGCTGCCGCCGCCGACCCAGATCACGTCCTGGGCGAGCAGGTGAGCGCGGACGTCCTCGACGTTCGGCATCGGGAACAGGGCGAGGTGGGACAGCCGGAACCGGGTGTCGGCGAACGCGCCGTAGACGGCGGTCAGCGAGGTGGGCTGGTCGCCGACGGCCTGCCCGAGGTAGCAGACCCGCGGCTGCGGACCGGCCTCGGCCAGCTCGGCCGCCAGCGCGAAGACCGGGCTGGGGCGCAGGTCGTAGGGCCCACGGTCGCCCCGGAAGAAGCCCATGCTGGTGGCGATGATGGTCGGTTCGCTGGCGGGCATCGGAGCGTCCTTCCGTCGGGGCGGTGCGGCGTCCATCCTGCCGCAGCCGGCCTCCCGCCCGCTCGGTGCGGTGTTCGACCGCCACCCGCGGGTGGCGGTCGAAC
>NZ_JBEXIM010000013.1:0-154663 GCF_040608575.1 Micromonospora sp. NPDC005171
CTTGGTCGATTGCTGTCTTACCGGGAGCCTCGTCCTACATGGACAGCGGCCTCCCGCACCGCCCGTGACCTGCACCGTCACGATGAAAATGGCTCAGTGATAGCGTCTGCGATCGATCTTTTGTGTTCCGAGACCGTACTGGCCGGCCAGGGTGGGGAAAGCCTCCTACCTCGGCCAGGACTCACCCACCACCGGGAGGAACCATGCCCGCACCGAACCGATGGCGCCGGCGCCGTCGCGTGAGTCTCGTGGCCGCAGGTGCCGCTCTGACGGCGCTGCTCGCCGCGGTCCCCATCACCCCAGCCGGGGCCGCACCCATCACCGCCGACGTCCCGCCGCAGGAACCCGGCGTCACCCTGCGCTCCTACGACATGGGAGCTCCGCTGTCGGCGCTGTGCAATCTCAAACCGGCACAGACACCGAACGTCGACAAGCTCATGCCGCAGATCAACTGGACCACCACCGACGAGTTCGGCCTCTCCGACCGGTTCATCAGCCACGTCATCGCCAACCTCGCCGCGCCCGTCGACGGCGAGTACACCTTCCGGCTCACCAGCGACGACGGGTCACGGCTGACGATCGGCGATCAGCGTGTCGTCGACCACGACGGGCTGCACGGCGAAACCTCCGAGGAAGGGTCGACCACCCTCAGCGCCGGCCTGCACCCATTGCGCATCGAGTTCTTCGATAACGGCGGCGGCCAGGTCCTGCGGCTCGAATGGCGCCGCCCGGGTGCGACCAACTTCGAGCTGGTACCGAACTCCGCGTTGAGCACCGACGCCGACGTCGTACGCGTCACCGCCCCGGGATGGAAGTACTGCGAGGGGGCGACCGACTCGGCCGGCGACGGCCTGCCGCTCGACCGGGTGCACCCGGGCTACACCCTCACCGACCTGCGCCCCGAAGGGCTCCAGCCGCAGGTCACCGGTATGGCGTTCCGGCCCGACGGCGCCCTGATGATGTCTACCTGGGGCGGCACCGACAACGCGACCGGCGAGATCTACGTTGTCGAGGGCGTCACCGGCCAGACCAGCCCCGAACAGGTGACCTACCGTAAGTTCGCGGACGGGCTACGGGAGCCCCAGGGCGTCGCGGTTGTCGACGGCACCGTCTACGTCAGCCAGAAGCACGAGCTGACCGCCCTGCGCGACACCGACGGCGACGGCCTCGCCGACGACCGCCGCACGGTGGCCACCTGGCCATGGGGCGGTAACTTCCATGAGTTCGCGTTCGGCCTGCTCTACCGGGACGGGTACTTCTACCTCAACCTGTCGGTCGCCATCGACCTGGGTGGCGCCACCACCGTGCCCCAGCCGGCGCCGAACCGCGGAACCTCGATCAAGGTGGACGCCAAGACCGGCGAAATCGCCTATGTCGCAGGAGGACTGCGCACCCCCAACGGGATCGGGTGGGGCCCCCGCGGGGAGGTCTTCGTCACCGACAACCAGGGCGGCTGGCTGCCCGCGTCCAAGCTGGTCCAGATCCAGCAGGGGGCGTTTTACAACCACTACACGACGCCCGCGGGTCCGTTCGACGACAAGGCCGTGACGCGTCCCATCGTCTGGATCCCACAGAACGAGATCGGCAACTCGCCGTCGACTCCGGTGCTGCTGAAGCAGGGCCCGTACGCGGGACAACTGGTCGTCGGCGACGTAACCTACGGCGGCCTGCAACGCGTGTTCCTCGAAAAGATCGAGGGGCAGTACCAGGGTGCGGTGTTCCGGCACACGCAGGGCCTGGAGGCCGGCGTCAACGAGGTCACCCTCGGCCCCGACGGCGCGCTCTACACCGGTGGCCTGGGTGCCGGCGGCAACTGGGGCCAGGAGGGCAAGCTCTCCTACGGCCTGCAGAAGCTCACGCCCAACGGCACCTCGGTCTTCGAGGTCAAGCAGATGCGCGCGTCGCGTGTCGGTTTCGAGCTGGAGTACACCGAGCCGCTGTCGGCCGAGACCGCGCAGGAACTCGCCGACGCGTACCAGGTGACGCAGTGGCGCTACGGCGCGACGAGCCAGTACGGCGGTCCGAAGCTCGAGCTGGAGACGCTCGAGGTGGCCAAGGCCGAGCTGTCGACCGACGGCCGCACCGTCAAGCTCAAGATCCCGGGCCTGAAGGAGAACCGCGTGGTGCACGTACGCTCCCCGCGTCCGTTCTCGTCCGCCGACGGCGAGGAGCTGTGGAACACCGAGGCCTGGTACACGCTCAACGAGATTCCGGGCCGGGTGGTGCAGCCGCAAACCTTCTTCGAGGCCGAGGAGGGCCGTACGGCCGGCGTCGGCATGGCGACCGACCACGCCGCCTACTCCGGTGCTGGCTTCGCCGCCGGGTTCGCCCAGGACGGCTCGTCGGCCACGATCTCCGTCGATGTCCGCGAGGCCGGGACGTACGACCTGGCGCTGCGCTACAGCAACGGCCCTAATCCGTACTCCGGCGAGAAGCAGCTGAGCCTCTACGTCAACGGAGAACGGGTCGAGCAAACGGTCTTCCCCTCCACCGTGACCTGGGACGAGTGGGGCACCGTCACGACCAACGCGCACTTGAACAAGGGTCGCAACGTGGTCGAATACCGCAAGGAGGCAGCGGACTCCGGGCATGTGAACCTGGACGTGCTCGCCGTCCGGCCGCACGGCAAACGCATCACGCTGTTCAATGGCGGCGAGCTCACCGAGTGGCAGCACACCGACGGGCGCGAACCCTCGTGGTCCGTCGCCGACGGCGCCATGACGGTGCGTAACGGGGACCTGCGCACGGTGGAGGCCTTCGGTGACTTCCGGCTGCACGTGGAGTTCAACCTGCCGCTGTATCCGCCGGACGTGACCGGCCAGGCGCGCGCCAACAGTGGGGTGTATCTGCAGGACCGCTACGAGATCCAGGTGTTGGACTCCTTCGGCATCGACCTGCCGCAGAAGAACGATGCCGCGGCCATCTACACCCAGAAGGCCCCCGACGTGAACGCGGCGCTGCCGCCGCAGAGCTGGCAAACGTACGACATCGTCTATCGGCAGGCCCGCTACGACGCATCTGGGCAGAAGGTCACCAACCCTCGCGTCACCGTGGTGTGGAACGGCGTCAGGGTGCACGACGACGTCGAGATCCTCGGCCCGACTGGCGGCAGCCGGCCCGAGGGCCCGGCGACGGGTGCCATCCGACTGCAGGATCACGGCAATCCGGTCCAGTACCGCAACATCTGGATCGAGCCGCTGGACCGGTAGTTTCGCCAGCGGTCAGAATGCGGACGGCCGGTACCGGTTCGCCGGCCCGGCCGTCCGCAGTACAGCCTCTGCCCCACTGAGCAGGGCACGAAGGTGCCGACTTGAGCGCCGTCCTCACCAGCGAGGGCTACTGCCGAGGTGGTCCAGGTGTGGACCTGTCGTCACGTCCCAGCGGTCGGATCCTGCCGCGCGAAACTCGGAGGACACCCGCGGTCGCCGACGGGAGGATGGCGGCATGACGATGCACGCCGACCAGCTCCACGTAGACGTGCAAACCGTCCGCCGGCTGGTCGAGGTGCAGTTCCCTCAATGGCGCGGACTGCCGGTCACCGAGCTGCGCACGCCCGGGACCGTGAACGCGATCTTCCGGATCGGCGACGACCTGGCCGCTCGCTTTCCGCTGGTCGGTCACGACCCGGCGCAGGCCCGCGCGTCGCTGGCGGCCGAGGCCGAGGCCGCGCGTGAACTGGCCGACGCCGCCTCCGTGCCCACCCCGGAGCCGGTGGCGATCGGGGAGCCGGGCGCGGGTTATCCTCTGCCGTGGAGCGTCCAGACCTGGCTGTCCGGGCACGACGCGACGGTCGAGGACGCCGCAGGGTCGAACGCGTTCGCCCATGACCTGGCCGAGCTCATCGCCGGGATGCGGGCCGACGACACCCGTGAGCGACGCTTCGACGGCGTCGGTCGCGGCGGGCACCTCCCGGACCACGACGAGTGGCTCGAGACATGCTTCCGGCAGAGCGAGGACCTGCTCGACGTACCCCTCCTTCGGCGGATCTGGGCGGAGCTTCGGACGCTGCCCGAGGTCGACGAGGATGCGATGTGCCACCGCGACCTCATCCCGCCCAACGTCCTCGTCGACGACGGCCGTCTCGTCGGCGTCCTGGACGGCGGCGGCTTCGGTCCGGCGGACCCGGCGCTCGACCTCGTGGCGGCCTGGCACCTCCTCGACGAGACCCAGCGCGGCATCCTCCGCCGGGAGCTCGGATGCGGCGACGTCCAATGGCGGCGCGGGATGGCCTGGGCGTTCCAGCAGGCGATGGGGCTGGTCTGGTACTACCTCGACTCCAACCCGACGATGAGCCGGTGGGGCAGGCGCACCCTGGACCGCATCGTCGATGCCTGGGCCACCCCGAGCGAGGACGATTCCCCTCCCAGAGTCTGACCGAGTTCGGTGAGTGTGAACGCACTCATCTGGCACCCTTCCGTGTCATCCATGAAGGAGCGCCGACTACGACGAACAGACCAGTCGTTTCTCCCGCTCGATGTCACATCCGCGGCCCGGCCGGTGTCTCCATGGCATGACGACCTACCAACCGGTCGGCACAGGAGGAGACATGGAGCACACGACCCGCATCCCCCCGGCCGAGATCACCGGCGTCAAGGGAGCGCTGATCAAGCGGATGATCGAGAAGAAACTGGGCAAGGTGCCGACGGCGGTGGGCGTCTACTGGCACAACCCCAAGGTGCTGTTCGCCAGCTCCGGCTTCGGTGGCAAGCTGCAGAAGTGGGACGCCTGCGACGAGGGCCTGAAGTCGTTCGCCCACATGGCGGTCGCGTCGCTGGTCGGCTGCACGTGGTGCCTGGACTTCAACTATTTCGAGACCCGCAACAAGGGGCTCGACGTGGAGAAGGCGCGTGAGATCCCGCGGTGGCGGGAGGCGGACGTCTTCACTCCGCTGGAGCGGGACGTCCTGGAGTACGCCGAGGCGATGAGCCAGACACCGCCGACCGTGACCGACGAGCTGGTGGACCGGCTGCACGCCGAGCTGGGACCTCCCGCCGTGGTCGAGCTCACCTCGGTGATCGCATTCGCGAACATGAGCACACGTGGCAACGTGGCGCTCGGCATCGAGTCCGACGGCTTCGCCGCCACGTGCGGCTTGAAGCCGCTGGCGGAGCGACCGGGAGTAGCGTCCGCGTCATGAGCGAGGACCCCTTCGTCGCCCACCGCAGCCTGCTGTTCACCGTCGCCTACGAGATGCTCGGCTCGGTCGCCGACGCCGAGGACGTGGTGCAGGAGACCTGGCTGCGGTGGGCAGCATTGGTCGACGCCGAGCGCTGCGAGGTCCGGGACTCCCGGGCGTACCTTGTGCGGATCGTGACCCGGCTCTGCCTCAACCGGCTGCGCACGCTCGCGCGGCAGCGCGAGGAGTACGTGGGCGAGTGGGTGCCCGAGCCCGTGCTGACAAGCCCGGATGTCGCCGAGGACGTCGAGCTTGCGGAGAGAGGGTCTATGGCCATGCTGGCGGTACTCGAGATGCTGCTACCGACGGAGCGCGCGGTCTTCGTGCTCCGCGAGGTCTTCGACGTGCCGTACGACGAGATCGCCGAGGCCCTGGACAAGTCGCCGGCGGCGGTGCGCCAGATCGCGACGCGGGCCCGCAAGCACGTGGCGGCGCGCCGGCCGCGGATGTCGGTGAGCCGCACCGAGCAGGAGCAGGTGGTCGAGCGGTTCCTCGCCGCCCTGACCACCGGCGACGTGCCCGGACTGCTCAAGGTGCTGGCTCCCGACGTGCTCGTGGTGGGCGACGGTGGCGGCCTGGCCCCGACCATCCCGAAGCCGGTCCGCGGGGCCGCGAAGCTCGCCCCCGTGATGGCCCGCTTCGCCGAGGTCGCGCCCGGCGTCAGGGCTTTCATCGTCGACATCAACGGCGGCATCGCGGCGCGCATCGACCCCGGCGGCGAGAACGACACAGCCGTGTCGTTCGTCATCGAGGATGGCCGGATCACCCAGATCTACGCGATCCGCAACCCGCAGAAGCTCGAGCGGCTGGGCGTGGTGGCCGAGCTTCGACGGTGAGTCGAGGCTACCGACGGCGGCGCTCGGCAGACGATCGCCCGCTCCGGCCGACGCGCGGGGTCGGCCGGAGCGGGCGAATCTGTGGGAGTTGTCAGTAGCGCAGGGCGCGGAGGTTTGCGTAGCTGTCGCAGGCGGACGAGACGCCGTCCGGGCGGGGGCTGTCGTTCTCGGTCAGGTAGTGGCCGACGCCGCTCATCTGGCTGTAGGCGAAGATGCGGGCGAAGTCGATGGTGCCCTCGCCCACGTCGGCGAAGGAGCCGTCGGCGGCCATGTCCTTGACGTGGAACAGCGAGAACCGGCCCGGGTACTGCTTGATCAGCTCCACCGGGTCGACGCCGACGCTGGCCGCCCAGTAGAGGTCGAGCTCCATCGCCACCAGGTTCGGGTCGGTCTCGCGGACCAGCACGTCGTAGCCGCGTACGCCGTTCTGGGCGGTGAACTCGAAGCCGTGGTTGTGGTACGCGACGGTGATGCCGGCCTGCTTGAGTGTGGCGCCGACGGTGTTGAGGGTCACGGCCAGCCTGGAGTAGTCGGCGAGGGTCCAGGAGCCCGATCCGGAGATGCGGACGTACTTCGCGCCGAACGCCTTGGCGTTGGCGATGACGCCGTCGAGGTTGTTCTGGAGGTCGCCGAGGCCGATCCCGATGGAGGGAACGGACAGTCCGGCGTCGGCCACCAGGGGCGCGAGCGCGGTGGCCGTCCTGCCGTAGAAGTTGTTGACCGCGCCCGAGGGTTCCGCGTTGCGGTAGCCGCAGGCGGCGAGCGCGCCGAGGGTGGCTTCGGGTGCGTTCGGCATGGTGGCCCGAACCGTGTAGAGGACGAGGCCGATGCGGTCGTCGGGTAGCGCGCGGGTCCCCGATGCCGGCCGCGGTGTGCCGATCTCGGAGCGGGCTGCCGCTCGTACGATGCGCGCGCTCTCCTGCGGTGTGATGACGTTGTCTTGCCGGAGCGTGTTGGTCAGGCCGCTGACCGTGCTCACGAAGCTGCCGTGGTCGGCGAACGGGGCCTTCGCCCAGACGGTGTCCAGGATGGTGCACCCGTTGCCGAGGTCGCGGTTGGGTACGCCTGAGTCGGCGCCGGCACGGCCGAAGAAGACCGTGGACGAGGTGGTGTAGCCCCACGGGCAGAGGTCGGCGGCGACTTGTTCCGCGGCGGACGTGTCGGGTTCGACGGCCGACGCCGGAGTCGCGGTGAGCGGCAGGAGTGTCGCTGCGAGCAACACGGCGAGGTGACGGGCTCGCGGTCGAGGGTGGGACGGGCGGGCAGAGCTGGATTTCATCGATTGTCTCCCGGAAGTCGGAGGGGCAGGTGGTCAGACCACCGAGTGCGGCGCCACGGATGGCGGTTGCTGGAGGCTGTCGGGGCCGCGCCGGGTCACCGGTGGCGGGGCGGCGTTCCGCCCCGCCACCCGTGACGCTCAGCTCACCGTCACGACCACGATCGAGGACGTCGTCGCCCCGACGCTGTCGGTGACGGTCAGTCGTGCCGTGTACGTGCCTCGGCGGGCGTACGTGTGACTGGCCGACGCCCCGTGCACGACGGCTGAGTTGTCGCCGAAGTCCCACGTGTGATCCGTGATGGTGCGCCCAGCCGCCGGCGAGGCTGTCCCGGTGAACGCGACCGCCAGCGGCGCGGTGCCGGTGGTGGGTGTGGCCGAGGCCGAAACGGTGGCGTCGGTCTGTTCGCGTACCCCGGCGCCGTTGAAACGCAGCCAGTCCAGCGCCATCAGGTCGGGGGTGCCACCGGTCTGGTTCGGGTTGAGGAAGACGAGGTGGAGGGTGGTCGTGCGGCCCGGGTCGGTCAGCTCGACGGTGGGCGAGACGACGTTGTCCCAGCCGCCGGTGCCGCCGATGGTGGCCCGGCCGAGGAGCTGGCCGGTGGGGGAGTCGGCCCTGATCTCGATGTCGCCGCCGCTGCTGCCCGAGGCGACTCCGAAGGAGACCGAGTCGATGTTGCGGAGGTTGACCGGGCCGAAATTGATCCACTCGCCGTTGTCGATGTCGCCGATGCGCTTGCCGGCGCTCGCTGTCGCCCGGTCGAGGACCTGGATGCCGCTCTGGCCGTCGAAGTGCTCGGCCTCCTTGCTCTTGGTCTGCAGCTCGGACCGGGTCGAGCCGACCAGTGTCGGTGCCCCGTTCGCCCCGCCGTCGGTGTACTGGGCGGAGAGCAGCGTGTAGAGGTTCTGTCCCGGGCCGTGCCCGTCGCCGCCGTTGCTCTCGGTCATTGCCACCCCGGTGCAGCCGACGTAGTTGTCCAGCGGGTGGGCGTGTGAGTCGTGGCCGAGCTGGGTCTGCACGACCACCTTGGCGCAGTCGATGGTGCTCTCCTCCGGGTCGGTGACCGTCACCGTGTACGGGATGTGGTCACCGAAGTCGAAGAAGGCCCCGTCGGGGACGCTGAGGATCACCGTCGGGCGCGTGTTGCCGGCCGTGATCTCCTGTACGGCGACGCCGGTCTGCCCGTTGGTGGCGGTGACGGTGAGCCGGGCGGTGAAGCGCCCCGGTGTGCTGTAGGTGTGGCTGGGGTTGGCGGCGGTGGAGTCGACGCTGCCGTTGCCGTCGAAGTCCCAGGCGTATTGGATCGCGGTGCCGTCCGGCCCGCTGGAGCTGGCGCTGGAGAAGGCGACGGTCAGTGGCGCCGGGCCGCTGTCCTTGTCGACGGCCAGCTTGGCCACCGGCGGCCGGCTGTTGGCGACGTAGTCGATGCGGTAGATGCCGGCGCCCTCGTTGCTGCCGCCGCGACCGCTGCCGCTGCCCTCGCCGAAGTCGATGACGTAGAGGGAGCCGTCCGGCCCGAACTCCGCCTCGAACGGTTGGATCCACGACATGTCGCCGAGGATCCCGTTGATGGACTGCAGGTCACCGGCGTTGGTGGGGCCGAAGCGGGGATCGCTGAAGGTCTGGGCGGTGTCGTGGATCGACAGCGTCTTGAACCACCTGCGGGTCAGCTCGTAGACGATCCACTTGCCCTCGTAGTACTGGGGGAACTTGGTCAGCCGCTTGTTGGACGGGTCGTAGTCGTAGACGGGTCCGCTCATGGGGCCGCCGCCGCCCGTGCCCAGCTCCGGGAACTGCGGGGAGGCCGAGTAGGCGTACGAGACCAGGGCCGGCCGGGTTGCCGGGAGGTTGGTCAGGCCGGTGTTGTTGGGGGAGTCGTTGACCGGCGCGGCGCAGTCGAACGTCGGCCCCGAGGTGCCGGTGGCGAAGTCGTAGTCGTTGAACGGGATGTTGTCGCCGATGCAGTAGGGCCAGCCGTAGTTGCCGGCGCTGGTGATCCGGTTGAACTCGACCGTGCCCTCCGGCCCGCGGGCCGGGTTGGCGGACCGGGCGTCCGGGCCGTAGTCGGCGACGAGCAGCGCGTGGCTCTTGGAGTCGACGGTGATGCGGAACGGGTTGCGCATACCCATCGCATAGATCTCGGGCTTGGTACGGGCCGTGCCCGGGGCGAACAGGTTGCCGTCGGGAATGGCGTACTTGCCGTTGGGCAGGGGCTTGATCCGCAGGATCTTGCCGCGCAGGTCGTTGGTGTTGCCGGCCGTGCCCTGGGCGTCGTACGCGCGCCGGCCGGTCCGCTCGTCGATCGGGGTGAAGCCGCTGGACTCGAAGGGGTCGGTGTTGTCACCGATCGCGGCGTACAGGTTGCCCTGCTGGTCCATCGTCACCGAGCCACCCATGTGCGAGTTGGCGCGCGCCTCACCGCGCCAGGTCGGGATCGTGACCAGGCGCTTTTCCGAGGCGAGGCTGACGCTGTCGCCGTCGACGGTGAAGCGGGACAGGTTCAGCTGCTTCTCCACCCGGTCGGACCAGAGCAGATAGAGCCAGTTGTTGTCGGCGAAGTGTCGGTCCAGGGTCATGCCGAGCAGGCCGTCGGACTGATTGGTCTGCGCCGGCGTGTAGGCGAAGTCCAGCAGGGTGGTGACCGTGAGGGTGTCCTGGTTGATGACCTTCAGCGCGCCGGTGCGCTCGATGTAGAAGACCCGGCGGTCGGGCGCCACCGCCAGTTCGAACGGGTCGGAGAGGTCCTGGTTGACCAGGGGGATCCGCTCGAAGTTGGTGGTTCTGGTGGCGCCGCAGTCACCGGGGGCGGCGCCAGCGGCCCACTTGATGCCGCCCAGCAGGTGCGCGAGGAACGCCGGCTCCTGGAACGACGAGGAGCTGTGCCCGCCAGCGGTGAACCAGGAGCGCCCGCCGTCGTAGTTCTGGCACCACGAGTAGGCATGGTCGGTGCCCTCGTCGAGCCCGGGAATGCCGTCGCGCACCTTGATCTGGGCGAGCGTGTGGACCTTGCCGGTGGGGTTGGTCCGCCAGTTGTACCACTCCTCGCTGCGCTCCCAGAGCTCCGGCAGGTCCTTCGTGGACGGGTGCGCGCGGTCGAGGACCTTGATCCGGCCCGGGAAGGTGCCGCCCGTGGCGGAGAAGTCCGGGTGCTGGTCGAAGATGGTCCCGACCAGCCCCTCGTACCAGGACCAGTTCCGCTCGCTCGCCGACGCGGCGTGCAGGCCGACCCAGCCGCCACCGTTACGGATGAACCGCTGCAGCGCGGCCCGCTGGTCGGCGTCGAGGAGGTCGCCGGACGCCGGGGTGGAATTGGTGTTGTTGAACACGAGAGCGTCGAAGCGGGCGAGGTTGGCATCGGTGAACGCGCCCGCGTCGGCGGTCGCCTCGACAGCGAAACCCTGTTGGTCGCCGAGCTGCCGGATGGCGGCGACGCCGGCGGGGATGGAGTCGTGGTAGAAGTTCGTGACCTTGGAGAAGACCAGCACCCGGACATTGGCGTCGGTCGCGGATTCGGCGGCGGTCGCCGCGGTGCTCGGCAACAGGAGTGTGACGGCCGCGAGCAGGGCGAACAGTAGCGTGCGTTGGCGTCTCATACACGCGCTCCTTGGCGAGGGTCGGTGGTGAGAAAGCGCTTTCCTCGTGCCTTGAACCCTACGAGGTCAATTTCGATGGGTCAATATTTCGACGGCGCCCGCAGTCGGCGTTGGCGCATTTCTTGCTGCCGTTTCATGGCATGCCGATAACCACTCTCCTCGCCAAGAGTGAGTGGTTGTCGCGGTCAGTTTCGATATCAGTTATAAATGCTGGTCGGGCACCAGAGCCGAGATTTCCGGCCGCCAGCCCTGGTGCCCGTCAGCACTCCCGTCGGCGGTTCCTCAGAACCGCAGCTTGCGCAGGTAGCGGTAGCCGATCTCGGCCGTCTGCTGCGGTGTCACGTCGGGCGTGTCGTTCTCGACGATGTATTCCAGGACCGAGTGCTCGCGGAAGATCCGGGCGAAGTCCACGGTCCCGGCACCGAGGTCGGCCATGTCGCCGGTGGTGGCGTCCCGGTCCTTGACGTGGTATTGCAGGACGCGCTGCGGCGCGGAGCGGATGACGTCGAGGGTGAAGCCCTCGGGGTCCGCGACGCCGTCGCCGGAGTTGATGCCGCCGGTGACCGCCCAGTAGAGGTCGACCTCCAGGTGCACGAGTGTCGGGTCGAGTTCGGCGGTCAGCACATCCCATGGCCGCTTGCCGCCGCCGAGGTCGATGGTGAACTCGTGGGCGTGGTTGTGGTAGCCGTAGCGCAGGCCGGCTGCCCGCGCCGCAGCGGCCTCGACGTTCATCTGCTCCGCCCAGCGTTTCCAGTCGTCCGTGCTTTCGGAGTACAGGTACGGCACCACCATGAACTGCTGGCCCAGGGTGACCGCGTTCTGGACCTTCTGCTCCAGCTCTGCGGCAGTACCGCTGATCCCGTCGTGGCTGGAGCTGGCCCTGATGCCGATGCCGTCCAGGAACTGGCGCAGCTGGGCGGCGGTCCGATCGAAGTAGCCGAGCGCCAGCTCCACGCGCGGATATCCGATTCGGGCCAGGTGGGTGAGGGTGGCGTCGTAGCCGGGCGCACCCCACAGGGCGTCGCGCACGGTCCACAGCTGGATGCTGATCAGACCCGGGGGTACGTGGTGCCGTCCGGTCCGGTGGGCGGTGGCCGACGCGGCCGTCGCGCCGAGGCCGGACGAGGCGAGCCCGACGCCGACGGCGGCCAGCGTGCCGCGCAGCAGGCTGCGCCGGTCGACGGAGCGCCGCAGCGCGGCCATCCCGTCATGTCCGTAACACATGGTCTCTCCTTCTCGAACGTTATGCGCTGGGGACGAGGACGACCTCGTCGGTGTCGGTCAGGGACGGCAGGCCGTCACCGCCGGGGTCGGTGTAGGACGCGACGAACACCCCGGTCAGGTGATCGGTCTCCGGGTCGTGACCGGACGGCACCGTCGTCAGGATCGAGCCGGTGCAGCCGTTCGCGGTGGTTTGCGGGTGCCCGTGGGTGTCGTGGCCGAGGATGTACGTGACGCTGACCCGGGAGCAGTCCACCGGCTGGTCGTCGGTCACCCGTACCTCGAACTGCACGGTGTCGCCGAAGGCGAAGGGCTGGCCCGCGACCGGCTTGGCGAGCTCCACCACCGGCGGGGCGTTACCGACCACTACCCGCACCGACGCGGCGGCCGAGAGCCCACCCGGGTCGGTCACCCGCAGGCTGGCGTTGTAGAGCCCGTTGTCCCGGTACGTGAACGTCGGGTTCGCCGCGCGCGAGTCGACCTTGCCGTCGTTGTCGAAGTCCCACGCATACTTCAGCCGGTCGCCGTCGGAGTCCGTGGTGCCGTCGCTGGAGAACGTGACGGTCAGCGGCGCGAGCCCGGCGGTGGGCGTGGCCGAGACCTGCGGCGCCGGAGTGTGGTTGCCCGTCCAGCCCGTGTAGTCGATCCGGGCCAGCTGCGCGTCCGGGTTCTCACTGAAGTAGCCGTCGCCGTACTCCAGCACGTAGAGCGCCCCGTCCGGACCGAACTCCAGGTCCATCGGGTTGTCGAACGTGATCGACGGCAGCACCGGCTCGATTTCGGTCAGGTCGCCGCCGGCGTCCAGCCGCAGGCCCTTCACGTAGTCGCGGGTCCACTCGGCCAGGAGCGGGACGCCGTCGTAGTAGGCCGGCCACGCCACCGGCGCGTGTCCCTGCGTCCCCGGCGGGCTGAACTGGTACGCCGGCCCGGCCATCGGGCCGATGCCGCCGGTGCCCAGCTCGGGGAACTGCGCCGACTGGCCGTAGGTGTACCACACCTGCGGCTGCGCCACCGGCGGCAGTTCCCGCAGGCCGGTGTTGTGCGGCGACTCGTTGACCGGCGCGGAGCAGTTGAACGGCGCCCCGGACACGCCCGTCGCGAAGTCGTAGTCGGTGTACGGCAGCGCCGCGGTGGCGCAGTAGGGCCACCCGTAGTTGCCGGCCTCGCGGGCGGCGAGCCACTTGCCGTGCCCGGCCGGCCCGCGCAGCGGGTCCGCCTGGCGGGCGTCCGGCGAGTAGTCGGCGACGTACAGGTCGCCGGTCTCGCGGTTCAGCTCGATCCGGAACGGGTTGCGCAGACCCATCAGGTAGATCTCCGGACGGGTGCCGGCCGTGCCCTGCGGGAACAGGTTCCCGTCCGGGATGCGGTACCCGCCGTTGGCGCCGACCTTGATGCGCAGGATCTTGCCGCGCAGGTCGTTGGTGTTGGCCGAGGTGCGCTGCGCGTCGTATGCCGGGTTTCGGCCCAGGCGCTCGTGCAGCGGCGCGTAGCCACCGGACTCAAAGGGGTTGGTGTCGTCGCCGGTGGACAGGTACAGATTGCCCTCGGCGTCGAAGCCGATGTCGCCGCCGACGTGGCAGCAGATGCCCCGGTCGACCGGTACGTCGAGGATCTGCTGCTCGGTGGTGAGGTCCAGCTTGTCCTTGACCAGCCGGAACCGGGACAGCCGCAGGGCGCCCTTGAACTTCGCGAAGTCCGCGGCGGTGCCCCAGGCCGGTGCGTCGCCCTCGTTGACGTTCGGCGTCGACGGGTCGTCGATCGGGGTGTTCATGGGCGGGGAGTAGTACAGGTAGACCCAGTTGTTGCCGGCCTTGCCGAAGTTCGGGTCGATCGCGACGTTCTGCAGGCCCTCCTCGTCGTGCCGGTAGACGTCCAGGGTCGCGGCGATGGTGTTGCGGCCGGTGTCCGGGTCGTGCAGCCGGACCTCACCGGCGCGGGTCACGTGCAGCACCCGGCGGTCGGGCAGCACCGCGAGGTCCATCGGCTCGCCCGGGTTGTCGTTGAGGGTCACCTTCTGGAAGTCGCTCTCGGGCGGCGGGCTGGTCGGCGCGGCCGTCGCGACGGTGGGCGTAGCGACGAGCGCGATGGTCGTCAGACCCGCTACTGCGAGCGCGAGTCGTCTATTCATCTGCCTCTCCTTGCTCGGGACTGGTCGGGGCAGGTCGAGGAAGCCAACAACTCCTTGATGGACCTGTGCGGGCATGGCTGAGTCGCCCCTTCGCGACGCACGCCGCCACCGCGGCGTCGAGCAGGTTGCCGACGGCCTCATGGCTGCGTGGTCGGGAACGGGCGGAGGACAGGGGTAGGGGACAGGTGCGGTCAGATTTCGGCCGACAGCCAGGGCTGCCAACCTCGCGGTTTACCGCGACGAAACACCATCGACCTGGCCGACGCTACAAAAGACATGTAGACGTGTCCATGGCTTTCCTTCGATTCAACCGTACTTTCGTCCGAGACGGACGAAAGTAGCTCGTCGTGCCCGGTTGCCGATGGAGTCGGCATGCACTGCCATGTGTGAGCGCCTCAAGAGCGGCAGAGGTTCGGCCTTCGCCAACCTCGAACTCGAACTTCGGCGAACCGCCGACCGGCCCTGAGCGTCCCTCCACGTCTGGTGGAACATCGTCGCCCACCTGACCGAACCCACCCTCGCTTCGACGGCGCCATCGCGAGTGTCGGCGCCGCCATAGGCAGAACCAGGATGATCGTCATCAGGCGCAACTCTCCAACCACCCCAGCCGCAACCACCACAACAGCCATGATCAACCCGGTCACGTGACATTGATGCTCTTGACGCGATCCAGATAGCAGCGTTAACATCATCGCAACATTGTTAGCGCTAACAGCCTCCCAGTCGCTGACCCCCGCTGGACGACACCGAGCCGATGGCGTGCGCGCTGGAAGCCCAATTGGTCGAGCGGACCAAGCTTTCTCCACCCTTCGTGATCACCTTCGAAGGATGCCTCACACTCAGCAATTAACCACGCCAGGCGATTATCCCGAAAATCGGCACTTCTCCCGTTGTTAGCGCTAATGCCGCCCAGACGGAAGGTGGGACCTAGTGGTTATTGAGAGGACTGCCGGCAATCGACGCCGAAGTTTAGCGGCTATTGGTCTTGCTCTCGCGGTAGGAGTGGGGGTGGGTCAACTGACACCGATCGTGTCGGCCTCGGCCGAGAAGCCCGCCCCGCCGGCGCCGCGGGGCGTCGGACCTCAAACCCCGTCCGCCAAGGTGCCGCTGGCCGGTGTCGACATGGCACAGACGTATGTGAACCCGATCAATCTGCCCGGGATGGCCGTGCGCAACATCGTAGGGACGATGCCGCCTACGGACACGAATGTCGCAAACACATCGCAAATCCCGGCCAGCTTGAACCTGGAGACGTGGACGGCAGCGTCCGGGCGGACTCTCGCGAGCCGATCCGGCGTCGGTTTCACCAGGATTTCGGAGAACTCTGCCCGGACCGGGGCGGACTGGTCCGCGCTGAACGTCGACGGGACCATCTATCTTTACGCATCCGGTGCTATGCAGAATGCACCGAACAACAACCGCACTGTCTGGTCCACTACCGACTACCTTACGTGGACGCCCCATCAGATGAACCTGGGCCTAGTCGCACCAACCGTCGTGCAGCTCGGCGACAAGTTCTACATGGCCGGCAACAACACACCGGTCTACCAAGCTGACTCGCCCACCGGGCCGTGGACCAGCATGGGGAATTTCCTGCGCCCGACCGGCCAGACCCTGAGCGTCGGCGACGTGCAGTTCTTCCTCGACACGGACGGCCGGCTGTACTTGACGTACAACATCGGCTCGCCGATCATGGGCGCCGAACTCGACCCGAACAATCCTCGGCAGCTCATCAGCGACCCGGTCGTGGTCTGGACTTTTGACCCGCGCCAGGAGTGGCAGCACATCGGTGACAACAAGGCGACCTACACGCACGGGTACGTGGAGGGTTCGCAGCTGTTCAAGGTGGGGGACACGTACTATCTCTCCGTCGCGTCCGGTGGCACGGAGTTCACCACGTACGCGACCGGCGTGATGACGTCGGACAAACCGCTTTCCGGGTTCGAAGTCACTCAGCAGAACCCGATCGGCTACGGAAACAACCACCCAAGCGCGGTATACCCGAACGCCGGGCACGGCAGCTTCGTACTCGACAAGTCCGGCAACCTGGTGTTCTTCTACACCTATGTCATCGCGTACGAGGAGTTCTTCGAGCGACGACTGGGAATGGACATCTGCAACGTGATTCCCGCCGGTCCGCAGCAGGGAACAATCGATTGCGAGCTGTCCAACACGCCGCAACTGGCCCCTGGGAAGAAGATCTCGGGCAGGGACGACGTCGGACTCTACAATGTGGCCACCAACAGCCAGGCGTACTGGGCAAGCAGCTATGCGCCCGGGCGCAACCCGTACTACGGAGGAGACCGATCCCTATCCACCTGGTGGGAGCCGGCTGACAGCGATACCGCGCCCACGTACATCAGGGGCTTCGGGACCGTCTTCCACATCTCCGCCGCGCAGATCCAGTGGAAGGAACTCGGGCGCACGTTCACCAAGGACAACGCGGTTCGGTACACGCTGGAGTACAGGGACATCCCCACCAACACGTGGCGGCCCCTGGTCGACAGGAGTACGAACTCCACCGCGTACACGGCTGACTACGTCACTTTCGACCGGGTGTTGACGAACGCGGTCAGGCTGAAGGTCCTGGGTACGACCGAGACCGTCAAGGTCGGAGTTCACGAACTCAACGTGTTCGGGGAGAACTACAATCTGGTCGTCGAGAAGGGCATGATCACACCCTAGTCCGGTTGCTGAGCAGTGCAGTAAGGGGCGGGCGAGATCATTGGATCTCGCCCGCCCCTTCGTGTGGCGCACCTCAGCGCGCCTGGGGGTGCCTACGCAGGCTTCCGCACCGTCAACTTCTGGTAGTTGGCGGCGTGGGGCTGGTAGGTCGGGTTGCCGGAGTAGGCAACGTGTACCGGGTGGGCCCCGGGCTGCAGATCGGCGGTCTGCAGTTCGATGACGGCCTTACCGTTCGCCAGTGGCACGACCTGCACCTTGCCGCCGAAGGTGACGGTAACCTCGCCGGTCGGAATCGGAGCGTGCGGCTTGGGCCCGACCGCCGGGCCAACACTCACGTTCAATCGGAACGTGTCCCCGCGGACAACCGACGCCGGCGCGGCTTTCGCCTGGACCTTGACGGCGGCCGGGCCGGAGGGCACCTCGAACGACGCCGTACCTTCCGACGCCTTCAGGTAGTCGAAGCCGAGGTACTCGGCCTTGACCGTCCGGGCACCCGCGGGCAGACCCGTCGGCAGCGTGACGGTGGCCGCGCCGTCGCTCAGGTGGGCGAGCTTCGACCACGAACCGATGCTGAACCGCACCTGACCGCCGGTCTCGAACCCGTCAGCTGCCGTGACTGTTACGGTGGCCCTGCTCGTCTGGGCCCCGCTCGGGTACGGCTCGACAGCCACCGCGGTGGTGGTCGTGACGTCACTGTTCGGGATGCCGCGGATGTCGTTCCACTCACGGACGGTCAGCGGGATCACGGTGCCGTGACGCGGACGGACGACACCCGCGTTGGTCATCGTGATCGCCTTGGCGTTCCAGGTCGGAGCCTCGATGTTCTCGTGGCACGCGGCCTGGTATCCCCCACCGTTGGTGTACCGGTCGCCCCAGAGGTAGAACTGGCCGGGGCAGGAGGTGTCACCGGGGTTGGCCTTGAAGATGACCGGTCCCTCGTACCCCTGGTTGGCGACCCATGTCGTGCGCCCCAGAGCCGGCGCGACCATCGTCCAGTTGTTGATGTTGCTGTCCAGGAAGTCGGTGTGCTTCTCCGAGAAGATGTCCGAGCCCTGGTTGCCGGCCTCGTTCTTGGTCACCCGGTAGTAGTAGTCACCGACCCGGATCGCGGTCGTGTCGATCCGGGACAGCGGGGCCGGGTTCTGCCAGACCTGGGGAGCGGAGAACGTCTGAAAGTCTCGCGTTGTGGCATACCACATCTGCGCGTTGCCCTGACCGGTGCGGTTCACGGGGTCGTTCCACAGCGACTGGGCCCAGAACACAACGTAGGCGCCGAGCTCCTCGTCCCACAGCGACTCTGGTGCGAAGGCGTTGCCCGCGTTGTCGGGCGCGACCTTCACGTGCCGCTGAGGGGTCCAGTTCACCAGATCGTGTGATTCGAACACCTCGATGTACTGGGTGTCGTTGATGGCGTATCCGCCCTGGTCGTACCAGTTCAAGTCGGTGGCGATCATGTAGAACGTGTCGCCGTCGGGGGAGCGGACGATGTGCGGGTCACGGAGCCCCTGGTCGCCCAGTTGGGAAATGAGTGACGGTCGACCTCCGGTCAGACCGGTCCAGTCCAGAGCGGTGTTCCCGTTGGATGTGGCGAACATGATCTGCTCGCCGTCGGCGATTCCCTCGCCCTTGAAGTACCCCATGAAGTACCGCTCGTACTCCTCGGAACGTGGCATGGCGGTGATGGTCACCGGGAACGACTTCTTCCGCGAAGCCGTACCCTTGGTGATGGTCGCCGTCAGGGTGGCGGCAACATCCTTATGGCCGAAGGCCGGGCGGGTTACCTCACCCGTCGGGGTGACGAGGCCGGTGGTCGACCGCCAGGTGATCGTGGCTCCGAACTCGCCCTTGGTGGCGAGGTCGAGGTTTCCGCGTACGTCGGCGGCGCCCTTCAGGGTCAGGTCGAAGGCGTCCCGGTCGGCCGCCTGCGCGTCGTCGAACTCGGCCTTCACCACGACGGGGATCTCCCGGGTGGTGACCTCCTGAGCGCCCTTGCGGACAGTCGCCGTGAGCGTGGCTGTCGCGTTGGGCTGCCCCTGGGCGGGCCGGGTGATTCTGCCGGTCACCGCGACCTTGCGTGCGCTGGCGAGGGCTGGCGGGGTGTTGACCTCGACGACGGACGGGTCCGAACTCGTCCAGGTGATGGCCGAGCCCGCCACGGAGCCCACCTTGGGCAGGACGAGGTCGCGTACGACCGCACTCGTGCGGCCGAGGTCGATGGCTGCGGCGTCGGCGCGAACGCCGTCGGAGACGGTCTTCTTTGCCAGAGCGAGCGTCTCGTCGAGACTCACTGCCCGGTCGTACACGCGGAAGTCCCGGATCGTTCCGCGGAACGAGTAGTGGACCGACGTCTGCGAGCGACCGAGGAAGTTGCAGTTGGTCCCCGCAGCGTTCACCGACGGCGCCGTGGTCAGGTTCGTCGAGGTCGCGTGCGGCACGCCGTCGAGGTAGAGGCTGCCGGTCCAGCTCGTTCCGTCCGAGTTCAGTGACTGAGTGTAGGTGACATGGGTCCACGCTCCCTCGCGCATGCGGACGCGGTTCTGTTGGAGGTTCGCCGGACCCACCGCGACGCGGAACCGTTGAGTGTTCGACGCGAAGATGGAGCCTTGGGCGCCGGTGTCGACGTCGCACGAGCCGGACTTGCGGCCAAGACTCCACATCTGGTGCTCGCCGACGTTCGCCGGGTCGACCCACACGTCATAGTCGACGGTGAGGTTGGACATGCCGGCGGTCATGTCGTTCGGCAGCGCGACGTATGCACCGTCGAGGGCGCTCTCGTAGGAGTCGGGGTTGAACCTGACCCCTTCGCCGGTCAAGGCCGCCTTCTCGGGATTCACGAGCGTAGCGTTCGCCGTCGCGCCCGCGCTACCCGAGTTGACCAACGTCGTCCCACTGGTCTCGTCGAGGGCGAAGTGGTGCACCAGACCGTCGGTGAGCCGATCCTCGTCAGCGTGCGCGGGCGTCGCCGCGAATGAGACCGAAAGAAGCGCACCCAGTGCCAGGACCGCGACACCTCTAACCTGCCGAGTCAGCCCGAGACGTGGCCTTCGCTGTCGCAGTCTCAATTGATCCTCCTTGACAGGGTGCGGTTGTTTCTAAAGTGGACCAGACGTGTTAACGCTAACTACGGGGTGCTGTCGGGTCAACGCAGCGCGTTGCAATCGGAGGCCACGGAGCCCGTGCTTGATTTGCCCCCGCCGGGCGGCCTGTCGGGGTTCAGATGATGATGCGGTGCGAGGTGGTGATGCGGGACGGGGTCGTCTGGTTGGTCACCGTCCGCTGGCCTCTGGTGCGCTCCAGTACTGGCGGAAGAGCGCGCCGGTGCAGAGCCGCGGAGCACTCCTCGCGCAACAGGACGCCGCACCGACCCTGACTTGCGGCACCGTGGAGCTGCAGACAGGGTTGGGTGCAGTTGAGCGCCGTCCGGTGCCGTTGGACGCAGTTCAAGGCCGTTTAGGGCACCCCGCTCCTCCCAACCTGTTCCCCTTAAACGGGCTTGCCGCCGACCGATCATGAGCTGCCGTCCCAGTGCCTTCGTTGGTACCAGCGCTGACTCCCGCAGCCGCATCGGGCATTCGGGGAGCACGTCCACGATCGCCGCGCCTTGTCAGCGGCAGAAGCGGATGTCGCAGCGGCCCTCCGCTTGGCGTGGCCCGGGGTCGGGACAAGCGAACCGGAATGGCGCTGAGAAACTGGTGGCATGACGAGCCGAATCCACGGGGATCTGCAGTTCGTTCGTGCGACGGCCGCGGACGTGGCGGACGTCCTGGCGGTGCTCGACCACGCCGCGGCCTGGCTCACCGCCGCCGGCATCCAGCAATGGCCGGACCAGTTTGTCACCGAATGGATAACACCGGCCGTTGAGCGCGGGGAAACCTGGCTGGTACGTGCCAACGGTCGCACCGCGGGCACGGTGACGCTCGACTGGTCCGATCCCGTATGGAGCGACTGCTTGGGTCGAGCCGGCTACCTGCACCGGATGGCGGTGGAAAGGTGGGCTGCTGGTACCGGCAGCGCCATCCTGGCCTGGGCCGCGGATCGGGCACGCGCCCACGACGCCGCCGTGCTACGGCTCGACTGCGTGGCCACCAATCCCGGCTTGCGCGCCTACTACGAGGCCGCCGGCTTTCACCACCGCGGTGACGTCGAAGTCGGCGGCGCTCCCGGTCAGCGCTCCGGCGGCGGCACCCGAACGCTTGTCAGCCGCTACGAGCTACTTCTCTGACGAGAACGGCGGCCGCTCTCGATCGCGTAGACGCAGTTGCGATTACGCCACCAGCGTGCACGGTCGGCGGCAGATCCGTGCGCGGCCGGTCGATCGGCGTCGTCTCGGTGGTCGAGCCATTGACGTACTGCCACGAGGTCCATGTCGGTTGATCCGAGATATGGATCGACGCGGTGCAGTAGCGCCGGTTGGGGATGGTTTCAAGGCTCGCTGAGCCCGCCGGGGTGCTGCCTCTTGGCCACAGCTATCGTCCCGGCGTGAGTGACTTCTGGTCCTTGATCGAGGATTCTGCGGGGCACGCGGACCGGGCAGGGTGGATCGAGTGTCGGCTCGCGGCCCGGACGCCGGCCGAGATCGTGGAGTTCGACGTCGCCTTCACCGCGGCGCGTCGCCGGGCCGAGACGTGGACGATGTGGGCCGCCGCATATCGGATCACGTCCGGACTGTGCTCCGGCGACGGCTTCTGGTATTTCCTACCGTGGCTTGTCGGTCTCGGCCGGGACAGCTTCGACCGCCTCACCGCCGACCCCGACGCGCTCGCCGAGGTCCCGCAGGTGCGCCGGCTGGCCACTATGAGGGCGGACCAGTGGACCGACGATGACTGGCCGGAGTGGGAGGCCCTCAACTATGTCAGCCGTCAGGCGTATGACACAGCGACCGGTGAGAGCGAGGGCATCATCGACGCCTTGCGGGCACTCCACCACGACTATCCGGAAGACCCGGCGCCCACCGGAGACCGGTGGGCCTTCGACGACGAGACCGAGATGAGCCAGCGCCTCCCGCGGCTCAGTGCGCTATTCCCATCCATGCGCTGAGCCTCGGACACGCAGCAAACGGGCTACTTTTAAACACCTGAAGGCAGACGGTCGACTACCTCGGGTCTCACACGCGCTCATCGGCATGAGCGTGCACCACGTCGGGTCGTGGGGGTGCGTCCGGCTGAGAGGGCTCGCGCGCAAGGACAGGTCCCCCAACGCCTGACTCGGGACCCGTCCAGCCATGACGGCGCCCGTGGGTGAAGACCAGGAGGTCGACGCCGGAGCTCGATTCGACGTCGCCGGTCGGTTGGCCCCGCCGTGCCGCCTCAGCCTCGGCCCGCGTCGCGTAGTAGAGGAACTCGTCGTGGCCGCCGGGTCCGGTGACCGCGACGATGTGCAGGACGTGGGTGAGGCCCGCGGCGCGGGCGGCGGGCAGGAGTTCGCTCAGGTGTTCGGCGTGCATGGTGCCGGGCTGGTCGGGCGCGTCGGAGCTGACGGCGGCGATGGCGCAGGTGTCGGTGGTCATGACGAGCCGGCAGGCGGCGAACAGGTCGGTGACGCTGGCCGGTGTCCGTAGGTTGTGCCGTGGCGGCCATCGCAGGACGACGAGGCTGATCGGGTCGGTGGGCGCCTCGAGGTCGGCGACCGCGGTGGGATCGGCGATGGGCAGGTAGGTGCGGGACGTGGTGGAGCTGGCGTGCTCCAGGTGCGGGTCGCTGTCGAGGTCGACGATCGTGTCGCCGCGGTGGGTGTACACGAGAATGAGTCGCTGCGCCAGGCGCGACGCAAGCCGGTTGCCCGGGCGGGCGGCGGGTGCGGAGTCGTTGCGGTCATCGAGGCGCCAGACGGCGATCGGGACATCACCACCGACGAGGATCGCCTCGTCGGTGTGCTGTCGTGCCTCGCAGTGCACCGGGTTCGGGTGGGTCGCGCCGTTCGGGGTGGGGTCAGGGGAAGCAGTCATGGGCGGGTGGCTCCCGCGCTGACTGGTCGTGTTCGCGTCTACGAATGGCCCCGCCAGGCCGGCTCAGAGCATCCGGTGACGGGGTCGGTGACCCAACGGCACCCAACAGCGTTCGGACCTGTTGGGCCGACGCCGAGGATGCGCCGAGTCACCTCCTGGGCGCCTCCCGAGGCCCGGTGGGGTCGTCGTCCGCGGCTCGCGGATCTTCCCTGGCCAACAGCAGACAACAGGACGGTGAGCTGGGCCGCTGGGCTGCGGCACAGTGCCAACGCCGGCCTCGGCCTGGTGGTGGGCGTGGGGAGGAGATGCCCTGTGAGCAGGCGCAACAGGCTCCCGCCCCCGCCCGGGTGTTTCGGGGACTGTTCGGTAGCTGTGCGCGGATAGGGGTCTCGCGCCGCCGTCACGGTGCGGCGCCCGAGCGCTTCGCGAGGGATGCCATGTCTACTCGGTCCTGGCCGTCGTCGCCGCTGTCCGCGGCCGGCCGTGCGTTCACCCTGCTGGTCCAGCCGCCCACTCCTCTCGGGTTCGATGCCCGCGGGTTCGATGGCCTGCCGGACGGGATCCTGCCGCTGCAACGGCTCCGCGCGGTGCTGCTGGAGCCGCGAACGAGTGTCGAGGTCCGCGACGCGGTGTGGCGTGAGCTGGTTGTCCGCGCCCGCCGGGACGGTCCGGCCTGGGTCGTGGCCGCGGTCGGTATTGCCCTACCGGGCCTGCGGCACATCGCAGGGCTCCTCGCGTCGGGGTGGCGCGGGGACACCCGTGACCTGGACGCGGAGCTGCTGGTCGGGTTCATCGAACGACTCACGACCATCGACCTGCAACCGTCGCGGGTGCTCGGTCGGCTCCTTGACGCTGGTCTGCGCGCCGCCCGTAGGGCCCGCGACGCCGATTCCGATGCGCAGCTCGTCCACACCGGTGTGACCGGGCCGATCGCGCCGGTCCAGCCGTGGGATCATCCGGACCTGGTGTTGGCCAGGGCCGTCGCGGCGGGGGTCATCGACGCTGACGAGGCGAACCTGATCGCCGTGACCCGCCTGGAGGACGCCACGCTCGCGCAGGCAGCGGCGCGTCTCGGTATCACCGCCAGCCTGGCCTCGTCGTGGCGGTTGAAGGCCGAACGCCGGCTTCTGGAGGCGGTTCGCGCGGGTGACCTTGCGTTCGTGTCGCTGCGGCCTCGCCGGCGCCGCAGCGCTGCCTTGACGCCGCACCGGGCCGCCGCGACTCACCAGCGCGTCACTCCCACGGACCCTGCGACTCACCGTCAGGTCGCCGCGACCCGGCAGCGCGCGACCTCCGCCCCGCACCGCGTCGCTGCCGGGGGTGCGACCCAACAGCAACAGGCTGTTGGGTCGCTGTTGGGTCGCCGCGACGCGCCGGGCGTCGTGTTGGCCACCCAACAGCGGGCCCTTGGTGGGTAAGACATCGGACCGAGAGGCGGCCGGTGTCGGCGCCCCGGGGATCGGGGCGCGGCCGGCCTGAGTGGCCGTGTTCGCACCCGATCACCTCACGGCTGGAAGGAGCGACGCTCCCACGGCCCGCCCGATCCCCGGTGGCGCACCTCAACCCCAACCGAGCCCCGCAGATGCGGGGCGGGAGGTGCTCACCATGCTCCGCCACATCCTGTACCGCTGCACCGTGGTCACGGTCGCGATCCTGACGACCGTGACCGGCGCGGCCCCGGCGTACGCGGCCGCGCCGCACATCCTGGTCGCCAACTCGCTGCCCGTGGTCATCAGCAACATCACCACCTGGATCGTCGGGATCCTCATCGGCGTTGCCACCCTGTTCCTGACCGTCGGCGGTCTGCGTTACCTCGCGGCAGGCGGGGACACGACCGAGCTGGACAAGGCCAAGTCCGCCCTCAAGAGCGCGCTGATCGGGTATGCCCTGGCCGTGCTCGCGCCCATCCTGCTCGCTGTCGTGCAGGGCTGGGTCGGGGGCTGAGGTGGACGACTGGCTCGTCGGCCACTTCATCAACCCGGTCATCGGATGGTTCGCCGAGACCATCCTCGGCGCGCTGAACGTGCTGTGGGACCTGTTGGCGGCCACGGTGTTCGTCAGCCCCGACGTCACGCGGCTGCCGCAGGTCACCGCGTTCGCTGACACGTCGCTGGCCATCGTGAACACCTGCTACGTGCTGGCGTTCCTGTGGATGGCGATCGTCGTGATGGGTCGCGACACCATCCAGTCCCGGGTGGGGCCGGGGGACCTCATCCCCCGGCTGGTCATCGGTCTGATCGCGGCGAACTTCGCCATCCCGATCTGCTCCACCGCGATCGAGCTGGTCAACGCCCTCACCGCTGCCCTGACCGGGCAGGACATCACCGCACCCGGTTCGCTGCAGCAGCTGCGCGCCACCACGGCGGCCGCGCTGTCCGGGCAGACGGGAACGAGCCCGGTCGGGTTCCTTCTCCTGCTGATCGGAGCGCTCATCACCGTTCTGCTCGGCATGCTCGTCGTGCAGTGGATCATCCGGTTGGGGTTGCTGGTCATCACCGTGGGCGTGGCCCCGATCGCCTTGGCCCTGCACGGCACCGCGCAGACCGAGGGCGTGGCGAAGCTGTGGTGGCGGACCCTGCTCGGCTGTCTGGGGACGGTCACCCTGCAGGCCGTTGCCCTGCACACCACGTTGACGATCTTCCTGGCCCCGGACGCGAACCTTCCGGTCCTCGGGTTGCCCGGCGATCCCGGTGCGGTGATGAACCTGCTCATCGTCGTCTGCCTGCTCTTAGGTGTGGTCAAGATTCCCGCGCTGATGAGTCGGTACGTCACGCAGAGCCGGCCGAACCGGATGGGCACGATCCTGCGGGTCGTGCTCGTGCAGCACCTGACCCGGGGCCTGTCCCGGGCGGTCGGCTCCCGCGGCGGGGCCGCCAGCGGGAGAGGCGGCGGCCCCGGCATGACCGGCGGCGGTGCGGCCGCGCGGCCGTGGCCGGTGAGCACCGGCGGGGGAGGGGGAGCGCGCCCCCGCCCTGCCCCGACGTCCCCGGCACTGCTCATCGGCGGATCCGCACCCCGACCGCCGGTGCGGCCGTCCGGCGCCGGTCCCGGCCACGCCGGCACCGCCTCTCCGACGGGCCGGTCCGTGCGTCCGTACCGCCGCGAGGAGATCACCGCCGGTGTTGATCTCTACACCCGCTCCCTGAAGGCCCGCGCCGGCTCCCCCGTGCGAAAGGCACCCTGATGACCACTGACCATGCCTCACGTCCGGACGTCGAGGTCACCGAACCATCCCCCGCCCCGTCCACCATCGTCGCCGTCGCCTGGCCCACCGGTCGGCCGATCCACCGGTACACCGCCGCGGAGATCGCCGACGGTGTGGACCTCTACACCCAGGCGATGAAGGCCCGTGCCGCTGGCACCGGACACCAGGGGGACGACGATGCGCCCGAGTGAGGACGCGCCCCCGCAGGCCCGCATTCCCGCCGACGTCGACACCCCCGACAAGATCGTCTACGGGTTGACCGCGCGGCAGTTGGCCATCCTGGCGGTGGCCGCGGCGCTCGGCTACGGCACCGTCCGGTCGGTGGGGACGCTGCTGCCGCAGCCGGTCCTGATCGCGGTCCTCACCCCGCTCGCCGGTGCGGCGATCGTGCTGGCCCTGGGACGCCGCGACGGCCTGTCCATGGACGCCTGGCTGATGGCGGCGCTGCGGCACACCCGCAGTCCGAAGCGGCTGGCCCCGGCCGCGGCCGGCCACCCGACCGCGGTGCCGGCCTGGGCGCCGGGCACCGCACCACCCGCCACCGCGGCGCCGGTGCTGCGGCTGCCGGCAACGGCCATCAGCGGCGCGGGTGTCATCGACGTCGGCACGCACGCGGTCGCGCTGGTCGCCTGCACCACCGTGAACATCGGACTGCGCACCGGCGACGAGCAGGCCGCCCTGATCGGCAGCTACGGACGGTGGCTCAACTCGCTGTCCGCACCGGTGCAGATCGTGATCTCCGCGCAGCGCGTGGATCTGTCCCGCCACGCCCACCGCATCGCTGAGCACACCGAGACGATCGCCCATCCGGCGCTGGTCGGCGCGGCCCGGGACTACGCCCGCTTCCTCGACGACCTCGCGGCACACCGGGACCCGCTGTGGCGCACCGTCACCGTCGCGGTCACCGCGGCCGGCGAGAAGGCCCGCGACACCGAGGTCCTGCGCCGCGCGGCGCACGCCGCGTCGGCGCTGTCCGCGCTCGGGGCGCAGACCACCGTCCTGGACGGCG
Source organism: Micromonospora sp. NPDC005171 (assembly GCF_040608575.1). Lineage (NCBI taxonomy): Bacteria > Bacillati > Actinomycetota > Actinomycetes > Micromonosporales > Micromonosporaceae > Micromonospora > Micromonospora sp. NPDC005171. Next base: position 27,075 of record NZ_JBEXIM010000013.1, read on the forward strand.
GTCACGCCGCCGCGGTGCTGACCTGCGCCACCGACCCCTACACCCCGGCCGACGTCACCTGGGCGCGTGCCCTGCCCGACGCGGCCATCACCAGATCAGGAGACGCACATGCCCCCACTGCCATGGCCTAAGCCCACCGGCGTTGACGCGAGCCCGGCCGATCCGGCCGGGCTCGCGGCCGTTCTGGGCCCGGCCGGGATCGAGAACACGCCCCGCTACCTGCGCGTCGGTGGCGGGTACGCGGCCACGCTGATCGTGACCGGGTACCCCGCCGAGGTCGGACCGGCCTGGTTGGATCCGCTGCTGGCCTGGCCCGGCCGCCTCGACGTCGTCGTCTACATCGACCCCCTCACCCCGCAGACCGCCGCCGCGCAGCTGCGCAAACAGCGGGCCCGGCTGGAATCCACCCGGCGCGCCGACGCCGACAAGGGCCGCCTGAGCGACCCGGTCGCCGACGCCGCCGCCGACGACGCCGCGGAGCTGGCCGACCGGATCGCCCGCGGGCACAGCAAACTGTTCCGCGTCGGGCTGTACCTGTGCGTGCACGCCACCGGCCTCGACGACCTCGACGAGGCCGTCGCGCACGTGCGGGCCACCGCCGCGTCCCTGCTGCTCGACACCCAGCCGGCGACGTGGCGGCACCTGCAGGGCTGGACCACCACCCTGCCCCTGGCAACCGACGGGCTGGGCATGCGGCGGGTGATGGACACCGACGCGATCGCCTCGGCGTTCCCCCTCGCCTCGGCGGACCTGCCCGCGCCGCTGCCCGGTCAGCCCGGCGACACCGGCGGGATGCTCTACGGCCTCAACCCCGCCAGCAACGGCATCGTCTGGTGGGACCGGTGGGCGCAGCACAACGCCAACAGCGTCGTCCTCGCCCGGTCCGGGGCCGGTAAGAGCTACTTCGTCAAGCTTGAAGTGTTGCGCTCCCTCGCCGACGGTGTGCACGTCGCGGTGATCGACCCCGACAACGAGTACATCCGCCTCGCCGACGCCGTCGGCGGCGCCACGATCGCCCTCGGCGTCGGCGGGGTCCGGCTCAACCCCCTCGACATTCCACCCGGGGACCGCCGCCCGCAGGCCCGCACCCACCGGGCGTTGTTCCTGCACACCCTGATCGCGGTCCTGCTCGGGCAGCAGCCGCCGCCGTCGGAGCGGGCCGCGTTGGACAAGGCGATCAACGACGCCTACGACCAGGCCGGCATCTCCAACGACCCCGACACCTGGCGCCGGCGCGCCCCTCTGCTGCGCGACGTCGCCGCCGCGCTCACCGACCAACGCACCGACGCCGCCGACACCCTCGCCGCCCGGCTGACGCCCTGGACCACCGGATCGTTCAAGGACCTCTTCGACGGCCCCACCACCACCGTCCCGGACGGGCAGCTGGTGTGCTGGTCCACCCGGCACCTCGCCGACGAACTGCGCGCCCCCGGCATGCTGCTGGCGTTGGACGCGATCTGGCGGGAGGTCGACACCCCGGCCGTCCGCTGCGCGCAGACACCCCGGCGGCTCGTCGTCGTCGACGAGGCGTGGACCCTGCTGCGCGACGGTGAGGGCGCCCGGTTCCTGTCGCGGCTCGCGAAGTCCGCCCGCAAACGTCGGGCCGGGCTGGCCGTCATCACCCAGGACGTCGGGGACCTGCTCAGCTCGGAGCTCGGGCAGGTGGTCATCGCGAACGCCGCCACCCAGGTGCTGCTGCGGCAGGCACCCCAGGCGATCGACATCATCACCGACGTGTTCGGCCTGACCGCGGGCGAAGCCCGGGTCCTGCTCGCCGCCGGCCGCGGCGAAGGCCTGCTGATCTCGGGCACCCACCGGGTGGGTTTCCAGGCGGTGGCCTCCCCACAGGAGCACCGGCTGTGCATCGGGGACCTGGAGGTGCCCGACGACGAGTGACACCCGACCATCCGGGACTCGACGACCTTTCCGAGGGGCTGTGGGCCGTCAGCAACAGCGGCGCCCGACCCCTTTGTCCGTGCTCTCACTGAGGGGTCCGACACGTGAGCATCAGTTGCACCCACGAGGGCGGCCCGACCAACCTCGACCACCGTTGCGGTCGCTCCGCCGCCACCGGCACCACCCCGACGGTACGGGCGGCGTCAAGGCGCTAGTCGGGGCCGACCAGGAGGACGAAGGTGCGTGCCAGGCCGAAACGGTCGGTACGCGGCCAGTCCAGGGCGGCGAGCGCCGCGCTGGACGGTTCGTGCCGCTGGCCGTTGATCCGCACCTCGCACTCGGTGGAGTCACCACCCTGGCCGAGGAGCATGCGAACGCCATTGAGATACGGGCGGTCGAGCCCGGCCGCGATCACCGGCGCCAGGGTCGACCACGGCATCGCCTCGGCGAACCACTCCTGCTTAGCCTGCGATCCGTCAACGGACCACCCGGTCACACTGCCGACTATCGCATGCCAGCCGGCGAACCCGCCCTCGTCGCCGGACCTGAAGTGGTTCGCCAGTCGCCCTTGCTGCTCGATCATCTCCAGGACCGTCACCAGGCAGGTCTCCATCCACGCCTGGACCGCCTGACGGGCCGCCTCGACCGGATCAGCCGCGAGGCCAAGCGTGCAGTCGACGACCGTTGGCACGTCCGGCCGGTCGACATTCAGCAGGATCTCCAGGTCCAGGTGGCGGTAATCGTCGCTGTCCGACGGAAGAACCCGGACACCCAACGATCCCGACCGCAGCATCGGCCCCTCGGTCAGCAGCCACTCGCCACCGACCTCGGCAAGCATCGGCGCGGCAAGCTCCAGCACACGCTCGGCAGGGAGGGGCTGTGGGGTCGGCCGCTGGTCGATCATGGTGGTTCACAGTACCGGCAACGCTCAGCGCCCAACGTCGACCGGTCACCCTGACCGTGCTGTCGCAGGTTCCCGCGCCCACGCACGCCAGGAGGCGCTGATCCACCAGCTCCTGCTCGTAGTCCGCCTCAACGTCGGCCGACCCGAGCCGACGCGGCGAACCCAACGAGCGCCCGACAGTCAGCTCCGCACTTCTCGATCGAGGGGATCGGCTGGACGTCATGAGAACAGGAGTCACACCCGACCTGCCGGGACTCGACCCCCTTCCCGAGGGGCCGCGGGCCACCAGCATCGGCGGCGCCGGCCCCTTTTGTCCGTGCTCTCACCGAAGGGTCCGACCAGTGAGCATCAGTGTCGTCTCCGCGATCATCCCCGCAATCGCTGCCACCCTCACGCCCGCTCCCGCTCCCGCTCCCACCTCACCGCCGGCGGCGCCGTTGCCCGGCCCGTCGCAGTGGCTGCACGACACCGCCGCCGCTGCCCTCGACGGGTGCCGGGACCGGCCCTGGCTCGCGCTGGTCGCCGTGCTGCTCATCGCCGCCGGCCACACCGGCAGGGTCGTCGTGGCCGGCCGCCGACACACCCGGATGATCCGCCACGCCCACCTGATCACCATCAGCCCACCGCCGCAGGTCGACCCCGACGGCGCCGCCACGCTCTGGGCCACCCTCGCCGAGGTCCTGCACACCGGTTGGCGCCACCGGCTGCGCGAGGGCCGCCCGCACCTCGCCGTCGAGTACCGGTGGCACGGCCGGGAACTCACCATCGCGATGTGGGTGCCCCGCAGCATCCACCCCGCGTCGATCCAGGCCGCGATCCGCGGCGCCTGGCCCGGAGCGGCGTGCACCGTCACCGACACCACCGCGCCGCTGCCCGTGGACGCCCTCGCCGTCGGTGGCGTACTCGCCCCCACCCTGGCGCCCTGGTATTCACTGCACACCGATCACCACAGCGACCCGCTGCGGACCCTGATCGCCGCCGCGTCCGGGCTGCGCGCCGCCGAGTCCGCCTGCGTGCAGGTCCTGGCCCGGCCCGCGACCGTCCGGCAGATCCGTGGGTTGCGTCGCGGCGTGCAGAGCCTGCGCACCGGACACCCACCGCGCCACCTGCTCGACCCTGCCACCTGGCTGCGCGCCGTCCTCGACCTCAGCCTGGAGGTGGTCACCACGGGCCGGCGGCCCTCGTCACCTGCAGCGCACCCACCCGCACCCGGTGGTGACCCGCGGCGCGAGCGCGACAGCCGCGCCGGCATCGACAAGCTCACCGGCACCCAGTGGGAGGTCGCGCTGCGCTTCGGCGTCGCGCACACCAACCCCCGCGGCACCGACCCCGCCACCCTCACGCCCCGGCTGGTCACCCTCTCGCACGGCGTCGCGTCCGCGTTCGGATCCTGGACCGGCCGCAACCGGCTGCGCCGGCTGCCCCTGCACCGCCCGGCCCGCGCCCTGGCCACCCGGGTGCTGCGCCGCGGATTCCTGCTCAGCGCCGCCGAGGTGGCCACGATCGCGGCACTGCCGCAGGACATCGCCGTGCCCGGTCTGGACCGGGCCCGCGCCAAGCCGATGCCCGCACCCGTCGCCGTCCCCACCGGAGGACGCGGCACGAAGGTCCTCGGCCGCGCCGACGTCGGCGGCCACTCCGTGGCCGTGAGCGTCACCGACGCCCGCCAGCACCTGCACGTGCTCGGCTCCACCGGCTCCGGCAAGAGCACCCTGCTGCTCAACATGATCCTCGACGACATCCACGCCCGCCGCGGCGTCGTCGTTATCGACCCCAAAGGCGACCTGGTCCTCGACCTGCTCGACCGGATCCCCACCAGCCACGCCAACCGGCTGACCATCATCGACCCGGACCAGCCGGCCGGCACCACCCTCAACCCGCTGCAGGGCGCCGACCACGACCTGGTCGTCGACAACATCGTGTCGATCTTCGGGCGGATCTTCGCCAAGCACTGGGGGCCGCGCATCGACGACACCCTGCGGGTGGCGTGCCTGACGCTGCTGCGCAAAGCCAACGCCACGCTGACGCTGATCCCGCCGCTGCTCAACGACAAAAAGTTCCGCCACGCGTTCACCCAGGACCTCGACGACCCGGAAGGGCTGCGCGGCTACTGGGAATGGTTCGAGTCGACCCCACCGCCGCTGCGCGCCCAGGTCATCGGCCCGGTCCTGTCCCGGCTGCGCGCCTTCCTGCTGCGTGACTTCGTCCGCCGCACCCTCGGCGCCCCGCAGTCGAGCTTCGATATGCGCCGCGTCCTCGACGGCGGCATCCTGCTGGCCCGCCTACCCAAGGGACAGATCGGTGAGGAGACGGCCCGGCTGATGGGCAGCTTCGTCCTCGCCTCCGCCTGGCAGGCCGCGACCGGCCGCGCCCGGCTCCCCGAACCCGACCGCCGCGATGCCTTTGCCTACATCGACGAAGCCCACAACTTCCTCAACCTGCCGGGCTCGGTCGGCGACATGCTCGCCGAGGCCCGCGGCTACCACTTCGGCCTCGTCCTGGCCCACCAGAACCTGACGCAGATGCCACGCGACACGCAACTGGCCATCTCCGCGAACGCCCGTAACAAGGTGTTCTTCTCCTGCGCCCCGGAGGACGCCCACCAGTTGGCCCGGCACACCATGCCCGAACTCGACGAGCATGACCTGTCGCACCTGGACGCCTACCGGGCGGGATGCCGGCTCGTCGTCAACAGCTGCGAAACCGCTGCGTTCACCCTGCGCACCAACCCGCCGCGGCCACTGATCGGGGAGTCGACGGCGGTCCGCCAGGCCGCCGCGCCGCCCGTTGCCGGGGGGCCCGCGCGACGGACCGCGATCGCCCGTCTCGCCGGCCTGGCCAACCCTCCGGGACATGACGCCGCTGATCCGGGTAACCCGCCAGCCGACCCACCGGAGGCGGGGTGACCCACCGGCGCACCACCAGGCAACGCCGGCCAGCCTTCGCCGCCGCGGTGGTGTCCCTCAGGCGCCCACCGGGTGTGGCGCAGCCGCCACCGGGGTCGGCCAGGAACCGATCGTCGCGGCGGCCACCGACCCGGCCGGCACCGGGCGTCGTGCTGCCGGGCCAAGGCCGCCCCTGCCCACCCAACAGCCCAGCTAGGAGCCGTCATGTCCGGTGACACCGAAGCCCGACACCTCCCTGAGGGGGAGTCATTCACGGGGGACACGTCGGTGGTGGCACTGCGTCCGACCACCCGTCGTCCGACGCCTGCGCACACCCTGATCGGCGTGTCCCATCGTCTGCGGCCGCGCGACTACACCATCGCCGCGCTCCTCGACGAGCACGGCACCCTCACCACCGAGCACCTAACCGCCGTCCTGTTCGCCAGCCCCACCACCTGCCGGCATCGCCTGCACCTGTTGCGGCGCCTCGGGTTCATCGACCGGTTCATCCGTAACCGGCCCGGCGCACCTGACCCGGTGTGCTGGTTGCCCGGCCTGCTGTCCTCCCGGTACGTCGCCCTGTCCCGCAACGACAGTCCACCGACCGCGCGGGCCGTGCGGGAACGTCAGGACCGCATCTACTCCAGCCCCACTCTGCACCACCTGCTCGCGGTGAACGACATGTTCGTCGCTCTGCTCGTGCACGCCCGCCACCAGGAGGGCGCCGCGCTGACCCGCTGGTGGTCGGAGCGCACCACCGCCGCGGCGTTCGGTCACCGCATCAAACCCGACGGCCACGGCGTCTGGACCGACGGCGATCAGGAGACCGGGTTCTTCCTCGAACTCGACCGTGGCACCGAGCCGATCGGACGCCTCGTCGACAAGTTGGCGTCGCACCGCAAGCTGCACGCTGAGGGCGGCCCGCACTACCCGCTGCTGTTCGTCCTGCCCAGCCGGCTGCGCGAGCAGAACCTGCACCGCAGGCTCGCCGACCGGCCGGAGCCCACCCTGACCGTCGCCACCACCTCACCGGAATCCGGGTCCGATCCGGCGGGGCCGGTGTGGCGGTTGGCCGGTAACGGACGCCACCGGCTCACTCTGGCCGACCTGCCGAGCAGCCACGGCTCACCCGGCCCTCTCACCCCCGGGCCGGCGCGACCGGAGGACCATCCGCTGCGCCTCATCGTCGACGCCACCTCGTGACCCTACGGATGGTGGCGCGCTGACACGAGGACCAGCCGCGGGCTCTGAGCGCGCGGCGTCGGTGATGGTGGCCGACGAGGAGTCGCGGTGAAGCCGGGCGATGCCGGGCCGGAGACAGCTCATCGGGTTACCCAACGGCGACGACGGTGGCGGGTTGGCCAACAGGCACCCGCACCTCACCCAACAGCGGTGGGCCCGGCGGTGCCGTGGCACCGGCGCGCCTCACCACCCGTGCCGGCACGGGTGGTGAGTGGATCCGCGAGGCCGGTGTCTGTTGGGTGACCGGGCTACGGTGAGGGCTCATTTCCATGAACCCCCTTATGCCGCACCATCCGGGCCCCACCGCCCACGACCGCGGTCGCCACCGCCCACCCGCCACCTGGCCGGTCGGCCTGCGCCGCCCGTAGGCGTCTCGCCCACCTCAGCACCGCCCGCGCCGATCCGGCGCCACCGCGGATTCTTCCCGCGCACCGCTGACTGCATCGCAGTCACGCCCTCTTCCGCGCCCCACCTCCCTTCCCTGGGAAACCGCCCCCGGCGCACCCGCGCCTGGCCACCCCCGTGCAAGGAGGAACCGTGCCCCCTGGGTCCCTGACCATCGTGTGCCTGCCTGACGGCACCCCCGCCCACCGACTGGCCACCACGGCCGCGACCCGCCTCGCGGGCACCCCGCTGACCCCCCTCAGCAGCGCCCAACACTTCATCACCCGCACCCGCTGGCACCGCGGCAGCCTGCTGCAGCCCAGGAAGAACACCGCCGCTGGTGGACCCGTCCGATGGCTGGACCTCGAGACGATGCGCGCCGCTGCCCGCGACGCGTTCTGGCGGCGTTGGCACCTCTGGAACCAGGTCGTTGCCGGCACCCGGCCCGCCCAGCCCTACTGGACGTTCGTCGACCGGCACCGCGCCAGGCCAGGCACGTACCTGATCGCCGCGGCCCGCCAGCACTACCTCGCCCAACCCCGCATCGCGAGCATGCTCACCTACAACGCCCTACCGAACCGGCTCACGGATCTGCCCACCAGCCACCTGGAGGCACTGCAGACCGGCGCGCACAGCTACGCCCACTACGGGTGGCTGCGCGCCGTGCCGGGCCGCAGCCTCGTCAGCCTCGACGGCACCCACCTGGTAGCCGCCACCGACCGGTACGTCACCCAGATGACCTACCTCGCCGCGGTCAACCACCACATCAGCCTGCTGCACCACCGAGACGTACTCGTGGCGCTGCACACCCGCTAAGTCACTACCGCACCCCCGAACCAGCAGGCGGACCGGTCGAACCGGTCCGCCTACCGGCATGCGCGTCCCCCTTCTGTCGAAAGGAGAACCGTTCATGTGCCTTACCGCGTGGGCGACAGCCCTGCGCCGGATCCCGGTCGCCACCACGATCGCGGCCCAGGCCGCACTGCTCGCCCTGCTGCTCACCGGTCGCCCCTGGGTGGCGGGCATCATCGCCACCGTCGGCATCGCCCAGTCGGTCCTGCTGGCCCTGTCCCACCGCCGTGTCGTGCACGCCGCGGACCGCATCGCCGCCCTGGAGAGGGACCTCGCGGTCGCCTACCGGGACCCGGTCACCGGGCTCGCGGTCCGCCGCGTCGCCGAACACCACCTCATCGACGCCGTCGGCACCGAACTGACCGTCGCTCTGATCGACGTCGATGGCATGCATGCCATCAACACCACCCACACCCACGACGGCGGTGACCGGTTCCTCGCCGAGCTCGCCGCCCGACTCGAGCAGGCCAGTCACGTCGGCGACCTCGTCGCCCGCCTCGGCGGCGACGAATTCGTCCTCGTCACACCCCGCGACCCGCAGACCCTGGCCCGGTCCCTGACCGGCGTCCTCGCGCCGTCCATCACGATCGACGGCATCACCCGGCCGATGGCCGTCAGCATCGGCATCTGCCGCACACCCGGCGGGAACCCGCACCGTGCCCTCGGCCAGGCCGACCGGGCCATGTACGCCGCGAAAAACCGCGGCGGCGGCATAGCGCACTACGACCCCGTCCGCGACGGCGAGCCGCCCGCATCCGGTGTGCGCCCGGCGGTGCGCCACCGCGACCGCCGCCCCCACCGGCACCGCACCGGCACCTCCTAATCCCACCCCGCGCCGTGGTCGCGCACCACCAGCACGGCCCGCACCTGGTACCCCCACGGCAGGTACCCGGTCGCCGTCCGCCGGCAGGTCAGCTGGTCAGGCTGCGGCAGTCACGGTCCGCGCGGCACTCCCTGACGCCCTGCCGGCCGCTGACCGGGCCGCTACCGCTGCCGTGCGCTACCGCGACACGTGCTGCCCGACAGCACCAGCGCCCCTGTGTGCGATTCACCGGCCGCTGCCCGGCCTGACCACGTGATCACCCCACCCGGGCACGGCAGCGCCGCCGTGTCCAGGTTCGTCATCCCCCAGTGAAGGAGCCCGGCATGACTGATCTGTTCACGTCTCCCTTCCTCCCCGCGGCCGTGCTGCAGGTGGGGCAGGCCGTGCACGTCAACGCCCGCGCCGCCTGGCTGCCGGCCACCGTCACCTCCCTGGCAGCCGCGCGCGTCGTCGTCGACTACCGCATCGCCGTGCCGGCGGATCGTCGGCGCACCGAGGTGGTGCCGCCCTGGAGGGTGCGGCCCGCCGACGGGGTGTGCCTGCGCCCGGTACGCGACCTGCGCGCCGGGGACGACGTGCTCGCCTTCGACGGCACCACCCGCACCGTCGCCGCGATCTGGCCCCGGCGTGACCGCTGGTGGGTCATCTCCCACGCCGACGGTGCCCGCGCGGTCGTACCGCCGACCGCTGTCCTGCGCCTGACCGATCCGACCCCGACGGTCACCGTCCACGGCATTCCGCTGTGAGCACATGCCGTCACCAAGGAGGAACGTCCGATGGGTAACCGCGCCGTGGTCACCATCACCGACGAACACGGGAACAGCCGCTGCTTCTGGGCCGGCTGGGGCAGCCCGGAGTACCAGATACCGCACGTGGCCGACTTCGTCGCCTGGGCGGATCGGCATCAGCGGCCGCTGACCGTGGACAGCTGGCTCGCCCACGCCGATACGTTCCCCGGCACCTTGGCGCGGTTGGAGGTCACCGGCACGACTGCCGCCGAGGACACCTACATCGGTGACCTCGACTACCGCTACCACCTGGTGCTGCACGACGACTCGCATGCGGTTCGGCTGCGCGTGTACCAGCTGCGCGGACCGTTGGGACAGCTGCAGCCACAGCCGCGGTTGGTGACGGAGTTGACCCACGCCACCCTCTACGGGGAGGCGGCGCGGCTGTGTGAGCTGATGGCCGACCGCGCCCACCAGTGGGCCGAGGCGCACGGCGGCACCGCGGCGCCGGGCAACGACCCCGACGGGTGGCGGCGGCGCGCCGCCGGGTTCGACGAGATCCACCAGTCGACGCCGGTGGTCGCGTTCGCCGCGAACCTCGACGCCCGCGTCGTCGCGGCGCGCTTCGACGCGCCGTACCCGGCGATCCACGTCGCCGGGGTGTGGGTCGTCGTCGCCGTCGACCCTGGCGGCGTGCTGCAGGTGTCCACGCACCTGCAGGACGCGGTCGGGTGGCTGCGCCGCCCCGACGGCACCGTCCCGATGCGGGTCACCGTCGACGGTGAGCCCGTGTTCGACGCCTAGATCACCACCGCACCCGTGCCGCGTAGCGCCGCCGATGGCGGGCTCGACGGGTGCGCACTCTTCCGCTCCTGGCCGACGCCCGGCCATCACGTGTCGCCGGGCATGGCCAGATGGCCCTGCCCGGCGACCCCACCTCCCAGGGGGTTGCGCATGGCGCACACCGCTTACACGTTCCTCGTGGTCGCCGAGGACGGCACCAGCCACGAACACCACACCCGGCAGCGCACCGGTGCTGTTGACACCTGGCTGCGCCGCGCGGTCGGCGCCGCGCCGACACCGATCCCGCTCGCCGCCGTGCACCTGGTCGCCTGGTGCGACGCGCACGCACCGTCGACAGGCCGCCGCCCCAACCCCGTCGCCGGTCTGCTCATCGCCCACCTCGGCGGTGCCCGGCTGCCGCTGGCCGGCCCGATCGCGCTGACCGGCTACCGGGACGGCACCGCCCGCAGCCTCACCACCGCACAGGTCGACGCGGTGCTGGCCGCGCTGACCCACTGCCGCTGAATTGCCCCATCCGGCGGCCCCGGGGTCGCCGGCCATCTCCCACCGCATCGTCAAGGAGGACCCACCGTGGTCGCACCCCGCACGCTCCGGCTCACCAGCCGCGACGACATCGTCGTCGCGGTGCCCTACCTTCTCGGGTTCCACCCCACCGACAGCCTGGTCGGTATCGCGGTGGATGAGCGGCGGATCCGGTTCGTCGCCCGACTCGACCTGCCCGAGCCGTCCGCAGTCGACGACTTCGCGGAACCGGCCGCGCACACCGCCACCCTGCTGGTGCGGTACGCGTCGGCGGTGATCCTCGTCGGGTACGGCCCGGCCGACCGCGTCGCACCCGCGACCGCCGCCCTGCGCACCGCGCTGCAGAGCATCGACGTCATCGTGCCCGAGGTGCTGCGCGTCGCCGACGGCCACTACTGGTGCCTGTGCGGTGCCCCGGCCTGCGCCGCCGGCGTGGCGTATGACCCATCCACCAGCAGGGTCCCGGCGGAGGCGGTCTACCTCGGCATCGCGCCGCTGCCGGACCGGGCCGCGTTGCAGGACCTGATCACCCCGATCATCGGGCCAGGTCGCGAGCGGATGCGCGCCGCGACCGAGAAGGCGCTACGCCGCCTCGCCGGCATGCTCACCGACGGCCGGGACCCCACCGCGGGCGCTGCCGGGGTGCCGCCGTCATCCCCGCCCGAGCAGGTCGTCACCTACGGTGTCACGGCGGTCCGGCAGGCCTACGAATGCGCCGGGCGCGGGGACGTCCTGTCCGACGACGACGTGGCGTGGTTGACCGCCGTGCTCATGGTCCCCGAGGTCCGCGACCACGCCTGGATCACCGGCGACGGCAGCGACGCGCAGCGACGGCTGTGGACCGACGTGACCCGACGGGCGACGCCGGGACTGAGCGCCGCCCCGGCCTGCCTGCTCGCCATCACCGCCTACCTCGACGGTGACGGCGCCATGGCGCGCATCGGCGTCGACCGGGCCCTGGACGCGGACCCGGACTACCGGCTCGCGCACCTGCTCGGCCAGGCCCTTCAGGCCGGCGTGCCGCCGCACGTCTGGCAGGCCGCCATCACCGGCACCACCACCGACTAACAACCCCTGTCCGGTGCCCGCACCGGGCACCACCGGCACCGCCCGCGAACCCCGCACACCGGGGTCCGCGCACCGCTTGAGGTGAGGGCAGCCGGTGGCATCCCGGCTGCCCTCACCACCAAACCCACCTGGGATTGGAGGCGTGGGCACCCATGTCCACCTTCGCGCAGATCACCGTCGTCGTCGCGGCGCTGACGCTCACCGCCGCCATCGCCGCCCACCTGACCGGGCGCCGCACCGCCTGCCGCTACCAGGCGGCGCTCACCGCCGCGGCGCAGGCCGCCCGCCGTGATGACCTGACCGGCCTGGGCAACCGCGGCGGCTTCCACGCGGCGCTGGCCGCCGCCGCCGAACGCCGCCGCCCCGTCGCCGTGATCCTGATCAACTTGGACGGCACCCGGACGGTCGTCGGGCGCTTCGGCCACCGCGCGCTCGACCAACTGCTCGTCCTGACCGCCGGCCGCCTCACGCATGTCGCGTCCGCCGCCGGCGGCGCGGTGTTCCGGATGCGACGGGCCGAATTCGCCGTCATCCTCGACAATCCCGCCGACGCGCCGCGGCATGCTGGCCGGCTGGTCGTTGCCGTCGCCGAACCGACCGACCTGCGCCTCACCCGGCACCGGATCACCGTCACCGTCACCGCGTGCGCCGGTGTCGCCGTCTTCACCCCGCATGAGGACCCGGATCAGCGGCGGGCGCTCGGGCGCGCCGACCGGGCGATGCGCGCGGCGAAGACGACCGGCCGCGGGCACACCGCGGTTTTCGACCCGGTCACGATGCGCGGCCACCACCGCCCACTCGGCCCGGACGCCGGCACCGGGACGCGGTGATGAGGACCCGCAGATCGGTCATCTGTCGGGTGGGGGAGCGGCCCACGGTGCCAGCCGGCGGGGATGTGTACGGGCTGATCGACTGGGATGACGCGCCGATCCTCATCGTCGGCCGCAGCGCCGACGCGGTCACCCGCGAAGCCATCCGGATCTTCGCGAGGACCCTCGCCGAGACCGGTGGCCTGGCCGAGGACGACCCGGACTTCACCCGTCGGCATCCGCTGCCGGACCCCGACGGCCCGATCACCGTCATCGACCGCTGGCTGACCCGGCTGCGCCGGACGACGGCCATCCCCTGGTTCGCCATCCTCGACGACGAGGTGGTGATCGCCCGGTGACCGACCCCCATCCCACCCGTCCCACCCGGCTGTAGTCCGCCCACCGTTGGGGCGGCGGCCTCACCTCGTGCCTACGGGCAGGTGGGGGCCGCGCCGGGTCCCCACCTGCCCGCCGCCACGAGGCGGGGATAGGAGGCCACCCTGATGGCCACGCGCAAAACCCCGGCCAGGAAGGCCAGGGCCAACAGCACCACGACGCACCACAGCAACACCCGCACCACAAGCGAGACGTCTCCCGACAACAACGACAGCGACCGCGACGGGCTGCTGGCGAAGATCAAAGCCGACTTCGACGACCGGCTGGCGCGGATGGCCGCCGACCCGGCGCGGTGGATTGAGTTCATCGACCACGTCGCCGTGTTCGGTGCCCGCTACAGCGTCGGCAACCAGATCCTGCTGCTGGTCCAGGCCGAAGAGCGCGGCATCACGCCCCGCTACTTCTTGCCCTACGGCAAGAAGGACGGCTCGACCGGGTGGAAAGCCCACCACCGGTACGTGCGCGCCGGTGAGAAGGCGTTCAAGATCTGGGCGCCGATCACACGCCGGCCGACCGAGGACCAGGCTACCGAATGGGAGGCCAACGGCCGCACCGTGCGGCGGGAACCCTCCGGCCGGCCGGCGGTCCAGCTGGTCGGGTTCGGCCTGGCCAACACCTTCGAGCTGTCCCAGACCGACGGCGAGCCCTTCGACCCGCCGACCGTGCTCGTGCGGCGGCGACTGCACCAGCACGGGAACGACCCGCAACTGCTCGTCGGCGACGACCCGACCGGCGTCTACGACGACCTGGTCACCCTCATCACCGACGAGGGCTACGACTACCAGCTTGTCGCACCGCACACCGGTCACCTCAACGGCGCGAACGGCGTCACCGTCCGCGGCCCCGACACACGGATCGTGCAGGTCCGCGAGGACGTCGACCCGGCGCAGCGGACCAAGACCACCCTGCACGAGTTGGCGCACATCCGCTGCGGGCACCTCGACGCCACCGCACCCGGGGGCACCCTGCACCGGGGCCGCACCGAAACCGAAGCCGAGAGCGTCACGCACATCGTGCTCCGGGCCCTGGGCATGGACAGCGCGGCCTTCTCCGACGCCTACGTGTTCGGCTGGGCCAACGGGGACATGGACCTGGTCAAGGAGTGCGCCGCCACGGTGCTGCGGGTGGCCAGGCAGGTCCTGGCCGACCTCACCCCCGACGAGAGTGACGACGCCGCCGGCCCGAGCGCACCCGGACCCGACGCACCGGACCCGGTGGTGCTCGCGCTGGCCGACCTGCAGGCGGTCGGACGGGAGGTCGCCTGATGGGCGCCGGTGACGATGAGCGCATGGCGCGGGCCACGCTCGGCTGGCTGTGTGAGCCCGGTGATGCCGGGCTGCGGCAGTTGCTGGCGCGGCACGCGCCGACCGATGTGGTCGACATGCTGTCCCGGCAGGAGGTGCCGGTTGTTCGCCGGTCGGAGATCCGGCATCTGCCCACCTCCCGGGTTTGGGGCGAGGCGGCTGCCGCGGTCGAGGAGGCCCAACGGGGCGGCGGCCGGGTGGTGATCCCCGCCGACCCGGACTGGCCCTCAGGGCTGCGGGGCCCGGACGGTGGGCAGCCGGTGTGTCTGTGGGCGCGCGGGCCGGCCCCGATCCCGCCGCCGGCGGGCTCGGTGACCATCGTCGGGTCGCGGGCCAGCAGCAGCTATGGCAACCACGTCGCCGCCGACCTCGCCGCCGAGTTGGCTACCCACGGTTGGACGGTGGTGTCCTCGGGCGGGCTCGGGATCGACGGTGCGGTGCTGCGGGCCGCCTTGGCCGCCGGCGGTCGGGCGGTCGCGGTCCTACCCTGCGGCCTTGACCGACTCCACCCGCACCAGCATCGGGCACTGTTGGCGCGCCTGGCCGAGGTCGGCCTGCTGCTGAGCGCCCAACCGCCGGGCGCCGACCCGACCTTGGCGCGGACGGGGGTGCACCGGGCGCTGTTGGTCGCGCTGACGGCGGGCACGGTCGTGGTGGAGGCGTCGGCGCGTAGCGCGGCGCTGCAGACCGTCCGGCAGGCCCTCGATCTGGGCCGCGTCGGCCTGGTCGTGCCTGGTCCGGTGACGTCCGCGGTGTCGGCTGGCTGCCTCGAGTTGCTGCGCACCGACGCCCGGGTTCGGGCGGTGGGCTGCGCCGGGCACATCGTGGCTGACCTCGCCCCACCACCCGGGGGCGGACCGCGGGGAGGTGACACGGGTGACGGGGATACCTGACATCCCGGTGCACCTGGTCGGTCGGCCTCGCGCCGGCGGTCTCGTCGTCCCGTGGATCACCCCGGCCACCCGAGACGGGGGACTGTATCTGTTCGGCAAGATCGGCAACCTGGCGCAGTACCGGTGTTTGACCCGCAGCCTGTGCCAGGTGTGTGGTAGGCGGCTGGGCGTCCGGGCGGTGCTGTTCGCCCGGGAATCCGACCTGCTTCATCAGTGCACGGCGGAGCCGGCGGTCTGCCCACCGTGCGCGGCGTACAGCCGTCGGGCCTGCCCAATGCTCGCCGGCCGGCGGCACCGGTATCGGGCCGGTGACCACCCGGGCTTGGCGGGCACCCCGATCGCCGCTGATCAGGTGCTGCGTCAGGCCGCGCCGGTGGAGCGCTGGTACGCGGTGTGGATCCGTGACTACGACGTCGTCGATCATCCGGCGCAACCGGGCACCCTCACCGCGTCGTGGCAGCGGATCCCGCCGCTGCGCATCCGGCCCCTCGCGGCCACCGCTTAACAGCACCACGCCCCGCAGCACGGCCGATAGGCCGGGCTGGGCGATACGCAGGCGCCCGCCGACCTACCCATTAGGGGCTGGCAACCGCCAACCCAGTGAACCCTTCCGGGGATCGTGCCGGCCGCGTGCCGTAACCCCGGGGCTGCCCCTGGGGTGAGGTACGCGGCCGGCGTGGTGCCCGGTGACCGAGGAAGGACACCATGTTCGAGCCATCCGCGCAGATCACGTCCCTGCTCACCGCCGTCGCCGTCAACGAGTCCGCCGCCGAGGGATTGCGGGCGATGCTGCATCGCGAACAGGAGTTCCCCAGCCCGACGCAGGCCAGGCTCACCGGTATCGCCCTGGACCCGCACGGCCGCGCCTACGCCGATGAGCTCCTGGACGCCTCCTGGGCCGACGAGCAGCGTCAGGAGGCGCTGCTCAGCGCCGAGCGCCCCCACCGTGAGGTCATCATCGGCAGTGGCTTCCACGCCGCGACCTACGCGGCGGTCCGCGTCCTCAGCGGTCACCCGAAACCGCTGGTCCTGGAGCGGACCGGGCGCGTCGGCGGCAGCTTCGCGATGACCACGCGGCCGGTGTTCCATCTCAACTCCCGCAACCGTGCCGGCAGCGCGGGCCTGGCGGGTGACCAGGGAACAAGCCCGAACTACCTGCCGGGCGCACCGATTCAGGCGGCGAACGTGTCCATGGCCGAGTACCAGACGAACACGGACATGGCATTCGTGATCCGCCTGGCGTTGGCGCAGTTCGCCGACGTGGTGCCCCACGCCACCGTCCTGTCCGTCAGCGACGGGGATCCCGGAGTGGAGGTGGAGATCGAGGGCAGGGCGTCGCTGCCCGCCGGGCGGGTCATCGACGCCCGCGGCCTGGGTGACCCGGCCGGTCAGAACGTGGCCAACGGCACCACGATCCTCACCTACCCGCAGTTCATGCACCGTATGGCGGGCAGGTGGCCGCTGCGCGGGGTGCGCCGGGTCGCGGTGATCGGTGGCGGTGATTCCGCCAGATGCGCCGTCGAATCGTGCCTGGGCCTCGCCCCGCAACCGTTCATGGCCGCCGCCGCCCTGGACCAGGTGCAGCGCATCGACTGGTACGCCGAGGACCTGCCCAGGACCTGCGAGCAGTGGCGCGACGACATCCGGGGCAGGTATCAGGGAATCGGCCGGTACCTGCGCCCGGACCGGTTCGGGCTCCGGCGACTCACCGTGCTGCCCCGCCGGGTACAGCCCGTCGCGCTGCCCGGTGCGGGCCTCATCGACGGCCGCACGTACGACCTCGTCGTCGTGTGCACCGGCAACCAGGAGACAACCATCGACCGGCTCGGCCTGGGGGACTTCTACGAGTACACGACCGACGACGGGACCGTGGTCGCCCGGGAGCACTACGAGCTGTCCGCGTTCCGCGTCGGCCCGCACGCGCGGTTGCCCTTCACGGCGCGGGAACGGGCGGACGGTATCGCCGACATCGCCGCGAACGCGGTGTCGATGTTCCGGACGGCGTCCAAGACCGCCGCGTTGGCGGCAACGCTTCCCGCCGTGACGCTGACCTAACCCGACCGCGTCGGGCGAAAGCCGGCATCACCGCCAACACGGCAGCGCCCACGTCGTCGCAGGAGCGAGAACTCCCGGCCGCCCTCGCCGCACGTGGGTGGGTGCGGCCCGCGGCCGGCAGCCACTCGCCGCCTTCCCGCCTCACCACCTGACCCGCACGCAGCGACGGACACCCCGATGGTGGCCGTCGCGGCGGGATGACCACCCCCGGGTGGCCCAGCGTCGCCCTTGCGGCGCTGGGCCACCTTCCCCTCTGGAGGAGAAGCGCATGACTCTCGACGAGCACGACCGGCCCCGGCGGGTGGATCTACCCGATCGGGCGGGGCCTGTGCGGCGCCCACCGGTCGAACACGCCGCCTGGATCTTCTACGCCATCGCTGCCCTCGGCTCCACCATCGGCCAGATCTGGGTCGGTGTGCAGATCCCGCCGTGGCCCGACACCCTGCACTGGTGGTGGCGTGCCGTGTTCGTCGCACCGTTCGCGATCGTCATCGACCTCGGCGGTGCGGTCACCGCGGCGTTCGCCGACTGGCGGCAACGCCTCGGTGAGGCCGCCTACGGGTGGCGGACCCTGTCCGCCGCCACGGTCACCGTCGGCGTCACCACCAACATCGTCGGCCACGCCGACGTGGCATACCTGGCCGTCGTCTTCGGCGGCCTCGGCGTCTTCGCCTACGCGATCTGGCTGATGCACAGCGCCGCGCGGCGCCGTGACGCCCTGCGCGCCACCGGGAAACTCGCCGACACCGCCCCCGTCTACGGCCTCACCCAGTGGTGGCGGGAACCAGCGGTCACCCGCCGCGCCCGTTCCCTGGCCCTCGCCCAGCGCCTGCCATTGCATGAGTCCCTCGCCCTTGCCCGCCAGCAACTGCGCGACGAGAAACGCCGCACCGCCCTCGCCACCCATGTGGAGAGGCTGATCCGGTCCCGGCACGACGACCCCGTCCGCGCGGACATCGCCGCGACCACCCTCGACCTCGACGCGGTCGCGGCCGACCTCACCGCCCACGCCGACGTGCCCGGCTGGGCGCGCGTCATCGGCGCCGACCTACGGCCCCCGCCGGTGCCCGTGCCCGCCGTCGGCGGCGACGTCGACGCGGATCCCGACCGGGACGTCGTGACGGTGGCCGGACCGATGCCGCCCGCTGACGTGCTGCGCCGGGTGCCGCAGGACCAGGCGTCCTACGACCGGTGGCGGCAACTGTGGGCCGACCTCAAAGCCGACCCGGACATCGAACTCGCCGCGTTCGCGCAGCGGCACGGCATCTCCCTGCGGCAGGTCCAGTGGATCCGCCGCACCGGCGCCAGCGGCCTGCTCGACTCACCGCTGACCCTGATCGACCGGATCGCCCAACTGGCCGCCACCAACGGTCACGCCCCACACCATCCGGCCTCCACCTCGTGAACCTGCGCCACCGGCGTGCATCCCTGCCCGGCCCACGCCGGACCCCTGCAGCGTGCGCACGGCAGATCGGCGTCGGGCACCTACCTCGACGGGAAACCCTTATGCGTGTACACACTCTGCGGTGGCTGCCATGACCGGCCGCCTCATCGCCCTCGCTGCCGCGGTCGTCGTGGGCGTCGCGTCCCTGTGCGTCGCCGGACTGGTCACCCTCACCGGGGCGGCATCGGCCTGCTCGGTCGTCACCATCCCGGCCGGCACTACCGGCCGTTACGACACCGGGCAGGTGCACCACGCCAACGTCATCGTCGCCGTCGGCGTCCAGCACGGCATACCCGTCCGCGGGCAGGTCATCGCCGTCGCCACCGCCCTGCAGGAATCCGGGCTGCGGAACCTCGGGCACCTCGGCGAGGACAACGACCACGACTCACGGGGGCTGTTCCAGCAACGACCGAGCCAGGGCTGGGGCACCCCCGCGCAGATCATGGATCCCGCGTACGCGGCCGGGGCGTTCTACCGGGCGCTCGTCACCGTTCCCGGGTGGCAGTCCCTACCGCTCACCGTCGCCGCGCAGGCCGTGCAACGCTCGGCCTACCCCGACGCCTACGCCCGGTGGGAGGGCGACGCCGCCGCCCTCGTCGGGGTCGTCTCCGACCAGCCGGCCGCTTCCGGTGAGCAGTGCATCAGCGTCGGTGGGTGGATGACACCGGTTCAGGGAACGTTTGTATCCGGTTTCCGGACCGAGAGCCGGTCCGGCCACGACGGCGTCGACATCGCCGCCGCAAAAGGCACGCCGATCCACGCCGCCGCCTCCGGTCTGGTGATCCGCGTGGTCTGCAACGCCCACCTGCGCGACGGCAGCCCCTACTCGTGCGACGTGGACGGCCATCCGGTCACCGTCCTCGGATGCGGCTGGTACGTGGAACTGCGGCACCCCGACTCGACCGTCACCCGCTACTGCCACTTGCTGCGCCGCCCACCGGTGAACGTCGGCCAGCAGGTCGCCGTCGGCCAGGTCATCGGTCAGGTCGGCAGCAGCGGCCACTCGTCCGGGCCGCACCTGCACCTGGAGACCCACATCGGCGAGCCCGCGACCGAATCCAACGCCGTTGACCCCGTCGGCTACTTCGCCTCGCGCGGCATCGACCTGACGGCCACCTAGCGCACATCAGGTTCATTCAGGAGGCTCGCAGGAGTTCGTGGGGCATGCAGGTCACTCGGCGCTGGAACGTCGCCAGGCGGCCCGTCCGGCTGCTCACCACCGACGCGCCTGGGAGGCGCGACAGGTCCTTTTCTGTATCCCCATCCACTACTGTCGGTAACTGAACAATCGCAGGCGCGGTGGCTCTCGATGGAAAGGTCGCGCACGTGCATCTAAGGGATGTCTCGCAACTGACCTGAACACGGCGATGAGGTCCTGCCGGGAAGGCGAGGTCGTGCAGGCGCAGAGAATGAGGCCATGAACAGAGAGGCAAGACGCGATGTGGTGGCCGCGCTGATCGAGCTCGCGGGAAGCCCCGACTTCCAGGATCGGGCTGATGCGGGCCGAAGCCTGGCGAGTTTCGCAGAGGATCCCGATGCCCGCAGAAGGCTGTTGGGCCTTGTGCTGGACACCGAGGACACGTTCGTTACGCGCGTGACGGCGGTGCCATTGCTCCGCCGTCAGGATGCGGCCGGACTGACGGTGGTCGCCTCAGCGCTCGCGGCGGCCGGCTCCAACCACGCTGATTGGATTCACACCGCAGTGCTCGATGTGTTCATGGTGTTCGGCCACGATCGCGACGTCGCCGTGCGTGAGTGTGAGATGTTGATCCATGACCCGGATGATCACGTTCGCGACGGCGCCGCGCAGTTGATCGACACGCTCGCCGAGATCGATCCGGTCCTCCTCCCGTCCCGAGACGGCTGAGGGTCACGTAGCCTGGATTGGTCCACTCCAGACGGTGTTCCACATCAATGAGTGCAGGTGTTGTCGCCCGCCCGTCATGGGTTGATCAACCTGTTCGCCGGGCTTAAGGTTGGCGAAAGTTCACTGTTGATCTCGGCTGGCGGAGCGTTACGGGTGTGAGTTCCCGGAGCAGGCTGGTGGCGAGGTTCTCGGTGTCGGGGTCGATGCCGATGCCGGCGTCACCGAGGTCGCGGCGCAACGCGACAAGCCGTTCGCGCACGCCGACGGCGTCACCGAGACGCGCCGAGGTGCGCATCGCCCGGCGGGTCAGCTCGTCGGAGAGCGGATCGAGGGCGCGGGCGGCGTCGTAGAGGGCGAGCGCGGCGGCAGGATCACTGCCGAGGTGCAGCCCGGCGGCCTGGGCGTAGATCTTCACGAGGTGGCGTCGGGCGTGCTCACGGTCGGTGTCGATCCACTCGTAGTTTCTGCCGTCAGCAAGGCCGCCGTTGGTGGCGGCGATCGCGGCGTGCAGGTGGGCGAGGCGATCAGCGTCGTCGACAGCGGCGGCGACCCGGGCGTAGGAGTCCTGGACAGTCCACCAGTCGACGTCGAGCAGGGTCGGGTCCAGGTGGTAGCGGCCGCCGGTGTTGATGACCGGTTCAATCTTCGGGGCGTCGTCGTTCGGTCCGGTGCCCGTCTGCGCAACGGACCGGATGGTGGTGCGCAGGTTCGCCGCGCAGGTGGAGAGGCGCTCTGACGCGCGGGAGACGGTGACGTCCGGCCAGATTGCTTCCATGATGTCGTCCAGGTTCGCGCCGCCGCGGTGAACGACCAGGTACACGAACAGCTCCAGGCTCTTGGCGCGCAGGCCGCGCACCGGCTTGCCGTGGGCGTCGAGGATCGTGGGATGGCCGAGCACATGGGCCCGCACCCGGGCGCCGGTCGCGGTGCTTCCCGGACCCGGTGGGGCTGCGCTGGGCGTCGATGCGGGGACCTGCGGTGCGGGGTTTACCTTTTCGGACGATGCGCGGGTGGTGTCGCCGTGTCGTGCCGGGGTCGTCGTCGGCGCGACGGGTGCAGGTGCAGGGGCCTGCGTGGTGGTTGCGGGTGCGGTGCCGCCGTGGGCTTCGGTGAGCATGCGCAGGATGTCGGTGGTCGCGGTGGCGTCGAGGACGCCGACGCGATCGCCGTGGCTGCCGTCGGTCGTGCCGTCGGCGGCGACGGTCAGGGTGCTGCCGTGGGGCCAGGTGCCGATCAGTGCCGCGCTGATGTCGACGTTCGTGCCGAGGTGGATCGCGGTGGCCAGCCGGGGGTGCCAGCTTTCCTCGGGAACGCTGGCGATGAGCAGCAGGTGCGGTAGCGGCTCACCGACCGTCCCCTCTGTCGCTAGGGCGAAGACGGTGACGGCTTCCTGGTCGGCGAGGATCCGGCTGCGGCGGATGATCTCCTCTTCCATCAGGGTTAGCGCTGCGGCGAATGCCGGGGCGACGGTGAGTCCGGGCACCGAAGCGGGGTCCACCGCGGACACGCCCAGCAGCGTGGTCAGCGTGGTGTCGGGGATGATGACGCGACCGTGCGCGTGTGGGCTGTCGGCGCCGGGGGTGAGGGTGGCCACCAGCAGGGCGCGAGCCGCGTCCAGGGCGGCGGGTCCGTCCAGGCCGAGCCCGGCGGCGGCCGCAGTCCCGTCGACGCCGGCCTGTTCCGTGTGGCTGGGTGCGGGGGACGGCAGTGGAGGTGTCACCTGGGCGGTGGTGTTCTCGCGGACGGTCTGGCCGCGCGTTGCGGTGCGGGTCAGCAGGTGTGGTGCGACGCGGCGCACGCCGTGGCGTAGCCGGGTCAATGCCGCCAGCGGTGGTGTCAGGTCCGCATCCGCGAGGATCGGGCTGGTGATGGGTGTGGGCCGGTAGCGGTGCCGGCGGCGCTTCCACACCATCGTGATGGCGGAGACGAGCGCGGCGGCGACTCCGGCGCCGATGGCGCCACCGGCGATTTCCACCCATCCCCACAGGGAGTGTGAGGGCCTGTCGTCGGCGGCACCGGGCGGCGTGGTGGCGTTGCTGCGATCGGCAGGAGGCGGACTCGGTGCGGTCGTCGAGGTCGCCGGGCTGGTGACGCCGGGGGCCGTCGATGGTGGCACCGACGGTGAGGGTGGGTTGACGACCCCGTCGTCGGCGGTAGGTGACGGTGCCGCGGTTGAGGGCCTGGCGGTAGGCGACGCGCTCGGTCCGGCCGTTGGTGAAGCGGCGGGCGTAGTCGTGCTCGGCGTGGCAGTCGCAGTCGTCGGTGGTGATGCGGTTGGGCCTTGCGGTGGGTCCTGGGCGGGGGGATGCCGCGGTGGTGTGGTGTCCGGCGGCGTGTCAGCGGCGGGCAGGATCAACACCCAGCCCGGGAAGATCAGGTTCGGGTTGCGCAGCGTCCCACCAACGTTGGCGAAGTGGGTGCCGCGATTCAGGGCGAAGATCTCGCGCCAGCGTTTGTCGTCCCCGAGGGCTTGGTCGGCGATCTCGGACAGGGTGTCGCCTCGTCGGACAGTGTGGGTGGGCGGGGTCCCGTGGGCGGGCTGCGGGTGCGCGGCGGTGAGATGGGTGGTCGGCGGTGTGGGTGCGGCGGTGACCGGTTCACGGGCGGGCTGGTCGGTGGTGGTGGTGACAGCTGTGGCGTGGGCGATGGCGCCGCTGGCCGTGGTGACGGCGCTGGCACCCAGCAGCGCCGCAGCCAGGCTGCGGATTGGGCCAGGGAGGCGGAGCTCGATTATCCAACGTGTCCGGCGTGCCAGCGTGGCGTAGGCGTGGATGAGCAGGGTCGTGATCAGCAACAGCCACAGCGCCACCGCCGCAGCGCCGATGAGGGCGGTGACGAGGTGGGGGCCCAGGGGGGAGACGATCACCTGCCGGATGTCACCCGACGTTGGTGACGGCGGTTGCCAGGTCCCGGTCGCGGCGAGAATGACCGGCGCTGCGGCAGTGGCCAGCACGCTGGTGGCGATCGCGAGGGTGCGGGTGCGTGTCACCTGCCCTCCGTCCATCGTCTGGTCGCCACCGGTACCGGTGGCGGCGGGTGGCATCACCCGGTGCCGCGACGCTACGACCGGCCACCGGCCGGGGGGAGTGGCTCGGTGACTCACAGAACCTCACGCCGGCTGACACGACCTCACACCCGCAGGTCAGCGAGGCGGTGGCCCTGTTGCACGGATTGCCGAGCGAGGACGGCGGCAGATCCGGATATTCGGCGATGATGTGAGCGCGATTAACGCCTGCGATCAGCGCCGGCGGGTTCAGGCTCGGACGATTGACGGCAGACGGGCACTGCGTCTGACTTTTTGCAGGCATGGGCGCCGCGCGTCGCCGCTGTTAGGTTCGCTGGCATGACTGTGCAGATCACGGCCGGGCAGTTTCACGGGGCTGACGGTGTCGAGGACTGGCGCTGCTTGTATCACGTGGTTTCTGCCCATTTCCGGACCGGCTCGATGACGAAGGGCGCCGCGCTCGTCAATGAAATTGGCCGGCTCGCCGACGAGGCCGAGCAGCAGTACCTCAACATTGACATGCGCTATGCCGGCGTCACGGTCTCACTGTCTCGCCGCGACATCGGGCTGGCACGGCGGATCTCGGCCGCTGCGAAGACGATGGACATCCCCGCTGATCCGACCGCTGTGCAGCTCATCAACGTCACTCTCGACGCGCTCGTCGGCGCGGAGGTACTGCCGTTCTGGCAGGCCCTATTGGGATACGACCAGATCGGCGATGACTACCTGGCCGACCCGTTGCGCCGTGGCCCAGGCTTCGGGTTGCAGCAGATGAAAGCGGCGCGTCCACATCGCAACCGCATGCACCTCGATGTCGCCGTCCCGCATGATCAGGCCGAGATCCGCATCGCTGCCGCTCTAGCCGCTGGAGGCCACCTGGCCTCCGATGCGCACGCGCCGAAGTGGTGGGTCTTGACCGACGCCGAGGGCAACGAGGCGTGCGTCGCCACCTGGGTTGGCCGCGAATAGGCCAACCAGCTTGAGGAGACAGCCGCTAGATCCACAGACCCGACCTCGATCCAGTGGGGTGCTGCGTTGATCTCAGGAGCGGGAGAGCGGATTCCAGCTGGCGATGGTGCCAGTGGTAGCGCGGTGACCGACGGATGGATCGTCTATGCCCACCTGCGCAAGGGTGTGGAGGTAGCGGTTGTGTAGCTGGTCGGCGGCCTCGTGGTCACCGAGGGCGGTGAGGACATCGACAAGGCGAGCGTGAAGGTCGGCGTTGTACGGGTCGATGCCAACGCCGCCCTGCAGAAGGATGAGAGCTCGCCGAGGGTCGTTCTCGCCGTCCGCGAGGGCGGCGCAGGCGTCGATGACGCGCCGGCGGGTGACCTCGCGGATGGGGGCCAGCCACGGCCATGTGCGTCCGGCGGCGAGGTCGGCGGGGTAGGCGTCACGGATCGCCTGCCAGGCTGTCGTGGTGTCCGTGACGGACGTGGCGGCGTGGTGAACGGCGGCGTGCAGGTGCCACAGGTCGACGTCCACCTGTGCGGGGTTGAGGCGGTAGCGGTCGTCGGTGTGCTCGATCACGTGGAGACCGCTGGCGCTGCGGATGGCGCCGCGGAGGTCGCTGAGGGTGGTGTAGAGCCGGCCGGGCAGGGAGCTGCGGGGTAGGCCCGGCCAGAGGGCCGCGGTCAGTGCCCGGGTGTCGGCGCCGTTGGGATGAGCGGCGAGGAAGGCGAGGACCTGAACGCCGGCGCTGCGCCGGATGATGAGGGGCTCGCCGTCGATGAGCAGCGTGGGCTCGCCCAGGACCTGCAGACGCAGCCGCTGGCTGGTGGCGGCCGGTGGCAGGCGTGGTGTTCCTCGGTTGCTCTGTCGCGGCAGCCGTGGTCCTGGTGTCACCGTTTGCGCCAGCGGCGTGCGCGGTGTCGTGGGGGAGAGCCTCGTTGGTTCGGGGTGGGCGATCACGGTGAGGAGGTCGATGGCGGTGACCTGGTCGAGGACGCACAGTCGAGGGACAGGGGTGTCGGGGTGGGTGGGGTCGTGGAGGTGGCCTGTCGGTTCGGCATGCCAGGTCTGGCCGGTCGGCCAGCTTCCCAGCACGACCAGCCTGCCGCCGTTCGCGGCCGTCACGCTGGCCAGGTGTGTCGTGTTGTCGGCGGCAAAGGGTTCCCCGGCCAGGATCACCATCCTCGGAGGGCCGACACCCTCGACGAGCCCGATGGCGCCGCCGGGGTCTTCCACGATGGTGAGCTGCGGCAGACGTCGGCCGAGCGGTTCCGCGTCGGGGCCGAGGAGGTCGGTCAGCGCTGCCCTGGTGATGACCAGCGTCGAGCCGGTGTGACGGTGGCTCGCCAGCAGTGCCGTGAGGAGCAGACCGCGGCCGATGGGCAGAGTTCCCGGTCCGGTGAGGCTCAGGCCACCGGTCGGGAGGACCCTGACGAGGGCGGTGAAGCTGTCCGTGGGTGCCGGGACGTTCGACGGTGCGGGAGCGTCGGCGAGGGCAGCCTGCACCGCAGTAACGGCCGGGGGTAACCGGGTGGTGTGTGCTTCGGGGGCGTTTGGGGTCAGTGGGCGGGGTCGGTAGTCGCGGCGGCGGCGTAGCCACAGCAGGGCCGTGGCGGCGGCGACCGACTCGGCGGTATCCCGGGGTAGCCATCCGCCGGGTAGGAGGATCCCGTCGTCGCTGACCGCCGTGTCGTCAGGCGTCGGGTTGGTGTCGGCGGGCTTCTCGGATGTTCCCGCTGCTGACGCTGGTGGTGGTTGCGGTGGGGCGGTGGCGACGGGATGGGTGGTGACACCGAACACTGCGGCTCCCGCCATTCCGCTGGCCGTCGCCTGCCACGGTGTGGGCAGGGGAACCTGTCGTAGCCAGGCCGCGGTGGCTTGTAGCCGGGTCACGGCCCGGACGGTGACGGTGTAGGCGAGCAACAGCCACAGCAGCCACGCGCCGATCGTCAAAGCGGCGGTGAGGGTTTCCTCGGTCAGCGGTTGCTGCACCCACGCCTGTACCTGCTTCGTGGTGGGCCACCCGCTGACGGGTGGGCCTATCAGAAAGAGCAGCACCGCGGGCGGGCCGGCCAGGAGCGCGAGGACGACCAGCAGTGACATCAGCTGGCGGGGCCACCGCACGTCACGTACCTCCACCCGGCGTGCCGGCGCCCACTGCTGGTGCTGTCGTGGCGGGGCTGGCTGGGGTGGGGCGGATGATGCGGGTCCACAGTCGGGCTGCCCACCACATCGCTACGGCCACGGCGTAGCTGACGCCGAGAATGCCGGCGGCCTGCTCGCTGACGATCGCGGCGCTGATGACCGCGACGGGGGCGCTGAGAATGAGGCGGAACATCAGCGGCGCCACCAGCGCCATGACCAGCCCGACGCCGAGGAGAAGTCCACCGACGCGCCCGGCGATGTCGATGAACAACAGCCGGTCGGGCCACCTGTCGGCCGTCAGCGAGTACTGGATCAACCCCATGCCGAGGGCGGCGGTGACGATCGATCCGGTCGGTGCGGCCAGCAGCGCCGACCAGCCGCCGTGCGGGGCACGCCATTGCCGGGCGGCGATCACCGCCATCGCCACGGCCATCACCACGATCGGCGTGATCGGCCACAGGGCCCATTTCAGGAACGGGCCCACGGGTTCGCCGAAGTACTGGCTGGTGACGACCGCGTAGAGGCCGGCGATCGCCGCGCCGAGGCTGACGGCGGCGAGGATGCCGATACTGACCTTCCCGCCCTCGGTACGGGTACTCGGGGTGGGGCTGCGTGCGGCGATCAGGGAACCGAGGACGGTCCCGGCGGCGAGGCAGGCTAGCAGGGCGAACACGCCGGCCATCGTGAACTCGCCCCAGTTCAAAGTCACCGAGCGGTAGACGTTCATCAGATTGTGCTGCTCGGCGGTCAGGAGGACCTGCCAGATCAGGGCCAGCGACGCGAAGCCCGGCACCGCGATCGCCACGGCCCGTCGCACCGGCGGTACCGGCACCTCCACCACAACCGCCGTTCCCGTGTGCGCGGCGCCAGCATCCGCGGCACCCCGGGCCGCGACGAGCTGCGGTTCGGGAACAACCGTGGGAGTGATGCCCGTGCGCTCGGCGACGACCGTGTCCAGGTGCGGCAGCTGGGCACTGCCGCCGACGCAAAAGATCCCCGCGAGGTCGCCGGCGGACAGTTCGGCAGCGGCGATCGTTTCCTCAACTAACTCCGCGACGCGTCGTACCACTGGCAGGGTGGCCTCAACGAGCATGGCGCTGTTCGCGACGACCGGTGCCTGGCCAGCGAGCGGCACCGTGACCGCAGGGTGGACTCCCAGGGATTCCTTCGCCGCGCGGACGCTCTGCGCGGTCACCCAATCGCCCACGCCGTCACCGGACGCGTCCCGACCGCCAGTCAGGGCGGCAGTCAAGGCCGAGTCGACGGCGGTGCCGCCGGCAGCAGGGTCAGCGAGGGTCGAGAGGACCTCAAACCCCGCCGGGCCCCGGCGGAGCACCGTCACCTCCGCGCCCGCGCCGACGTCACACACCACGATGAACGCCCCGACCGGCAGCTGCAGATCGGTCGCCAACAGATACTCGGCGACGGCTACCGGAGCCTCGACGAGACGCGGCTGCGCAAGACCCGCCCGATGCGCGGCCTGCCTCATCCAGGTCCGCCGCCGCGGTCCCCAACCTGCCGGCACCACCAGCCGTACATCCCGCACCGGCCCACCAGCAACCCGCTCCGCTTCGGCCGCGACCGTGCGCAGCGGCGCCGCCGCCAACGCGAGTCCCTCCACCGGCGTGCTGTCGACTGTCACGTCGCCCTCGATGGAGCGGCGAGGGCTCGGAATGAACCTGCTCGGCTGCTCGACGGCGGCCTGCCACGCCCGCTGTCCTGTCCGCACCTCCCCATCGGGGCTTACGTGCACGGCGCTGGGCAGATACGGCAGCCCGTCGAACGACAACGCCGACGCGCTGCCATCAGCCCAGGCCAGAACAGCCACGGTACTGGCGCCACCACAATCGATCGACAGTCGCGCATCCCCCGCCTGCATCCGCATAGTCAAACATGAAGATCTCGTTCACGTCATCAGGTGATCACACTCAGGCAGCGTGGGGCGAGACTCAGTTCGCTGATCTGCTGTAGTCGAGCTGTCGGCACGCTCGGGCGCCACAAAGCTGTCCTGGCTACTGAGAGAGGTACGCCTTGATGCTGGCGGGACGCACACTGCCGCTTCCGTCGCGGTGGCCCGTGCCGTGAGGGCGTACCGGTGGAGGGCGGATCCGTCGGCCGAGCTCAACGGCCGATGGGGCAAGTCGTCGCATGGTTTGGGCGACACCTGGCGATGGCAGCTGTCCCGACATCTGGAAGCTGTGCAACGGCGGCGTCGCGGTGATCGGGCAGGGCCTCACCGAGACCTACCAGGACCGGCTGCCCGAAGGTGTGTCTGTCGACCCCGGGGAGCGGCTTATCATCATTCCCCGGTCAACCATGATCGCGGTGAAGGCGGGCATTCCTGATGCGTGAACTCCTGGGCGGTGACCCCGGCGAGGTGCTGGCCCTCGACGATTACTGGGCCGACTTCGACCAACGGTTCTGGAAGACCGGCCCGCCGGGATTTTGGAAACTGGAACGGCAACAGACGTTCCAGGAGCCGCAGGATGAGGGCTGGCAGGCGTTCGCCGCCGGCCGATGGGAGGAGCCCTGCGGATTCTCGACGCGCGGCGTCCCGAGTTCGAGAACTACTACCGGCGCATCGCCGACAGTGGATTCGCTACCCGCCGGGTGCGGGTGGTGCAGGAGCCACTGACGCCCTACCTGCAGTGGGAGCTGCATGTGCTGCGGCTCCGCCACGAGTGCGGCGGGCTGACTCGAGTGGTGGCGCCGGGCCAGGTCGTCGCCGCGGAGGCGGGTGGTCCGCTGCCGGAGATCTACACCCTCGGCACGGACGTCATGTACGAGGCGATCTACGACGCCGACGGCGTACTCGAGGCGGCGCGGCGCTGGCGGAACCCGGACGTGGTGACACGGTGCCAGGAATTCATCGAATCGCTCTACGACAACGGCGAGTCCTTGAACGAGTTCTTCGCCCGAGTGGTGGCACCACTGGAGCCTCCCCGTCCGGGCTGACCGATGGCTGACAGCGAGGTGGAGCAAAGACGACCGGAGCACGTCAACCGGTCGGAGCTGTCCGGCCCCACCGACCTCGTGCAGGCCCGCGACGTGTACGGCGGGGTGCATATTTCGTGCCGGCTAAGCCTCCCTCGCCGAACTGCCTCCGCGTCAGCTCCCCGGCGGCATACGCGGCTTCGTCAACCGAGCCGAGGAGCTGCGCGCGCTGGACCGGCTGGTCGGCGATGAGGCCGTCGGCGCCACCCTCGTCGTTGTCACCGGCACCGCCGGCGTCGGCAAGATCGCTCTCGCGCTGCGTCGGGCGCACGCCGCGAGGCACCGGGCTCGTTGACGCGAATCGGGTCCGGCAGCGCCGAGCGCTCACTGGTCTACGTGCGCTCGTCACTGTTCCTAAAGAGATGACGACGGACCGCCGCACGCAATTCTTGTCCGCTTCTGCGGTTGGGTGCCGTATTGGCCGCCCATGGCCGACCCGGATGAAGCTCGTCCCAGGGCGATCGTCTTGCCATCCGAGCTTTTCCTGGAGAGTGGAAGCCGAAGCCCTCTAGGACGGTGTTCCACACGGGCTGATGATCACCCACCAGTAGACGTTCCGCTCCGGGAACGAACATCTCCTCTACGGGTAGGTACCTGACTTGGAAGTCAACGAGGCGCAAGCTGTCACATTGCTCGATCGTCCTCCGGTGTTCTAACAACCTGCGTCTCAGCCCGCCACCCTCAGGCAACCCCGAAGAGTTCCGACGCGGCCTCGAGGCACGAGTCGATCCTACGAAGAGGGGCACTGAGCACCGCGGCGTGGATACGGGTTGGTAGAGCTCGTGCGAGCCGATGTAGTAGATCGCGTAGATTCCGTCCCCCTTCGTCAGGGGCTGACGGGCAAGCGGGATGGTAGGCGCTGCCTCGAGTGCCCACTGCACACTCCGCTCGAGGTTCTCTCGCCGCAGCGGGTTGTAGAGCCCATCAAGTTCTCCCGGGCCGGGCTCGCTAGGCTCCCGTGTAAATTGCCGACTACCGTCCGATGCGAGTGGCCCTGCCTCTCCGAAATTCTGCTGCGACCGGCCCTTGTTCAGGAGGGTGAGCAGCCGGCGAGTATCACCTCCCAGGACTTGACAGATACTGCTGACGGTATCGAGAGACGGCATTGGACGACCCTGCCGAGTATTTAGAGCCTGGCTAATTGAGGTTCTGCTTCGTCGGCAACGTATGGCAAGTTGCTGTGTTGTCCATCCCTTCGCCGCTCTCAGGCGCATCAGCTCGGCCCCGAGTTCGGCTAAGTAGTCCTGTTCGGCCACGGCGAGCCTCCCTAGTTGCAGCCGTTCAGAGATGTTCAGGATCGCACAGGCTGAACACCACCTGGGCAGCGGCAGTTCACAGTGGTCGTCAAGTCGACGATGGAGGTCCTAGATGGCAGGCTCTTTGATCACGCTGCGGATCCTCATGGCGGTGATCGCCGTTTTGGCGTCTCTGCTGTGCGGAGTAATGGCCGGGATCCTGAAGCGCCTCGACGGTGCCAGCGTCCCCACAACGTTGATGCGGGCCGGTGCCACCTTTGGTGCGTGCCTGACCATCGGAGTGATGGTGATGGACCTTTTGTGGGGCACGTAGGCGAAAGCGGATCAACAGCATCAACCGGACGCGAGGGAGTAGGAGGAGCCGCCTCTCTGAGTCTGCTGGGCCGACTTCGCATCGCCGACTCCCTCGCCGGCACCACCGCGGTCGAATCGAAACAGGCCACTCGACGATGCTCACCACCTAAACGCCCTCGCCGAGCAGGTGCTGACCTACGCCCTCCTCGCACCAGAGTCCGACCACCTGGTCACCGCAGTCGTCATGTACCTCGCCCGCTGCCACGTGCTGACCCTCAACCCACTCGATACGTTCCTTCCCGCTCTACCGGACAACCCATCGGCATCGCCGAAGCCGGCCGTCGCTTCGTCGCTCTTGTTCAAGCAGAACAGCCAGCACGTCGACCATCTGCGCTCTTCAAGCAACGTTCCGCAGGCGATGTGGGGCGGATCCGGAAGTCGGAGGTGCGAGGTGCGCGAGTTGCTGCGTGGTAACCGATCTCCGTGGCCGAGCAGGCCGTCTAGCGGTGTTTTCGAGAGCGCTTCGTTCACACCGAAGAGGTCGCTGGTTCGATACCAGCATCGCCCACTCTCAGTTTGTGCAGGTCAGAAGCCCGTTGCCGGATTCATCGGTAACGGGCTTTGCGGTATGTGCTGCTTACATTGGGAGCAGATTGGGAGCAGCGCGGCTGGCTCTGGGTTCGGACCGGCATGGACCCGCCCGGCTGCGTGACCTGATTTGCAGCCCCGAGTGGGGACTGCTGGCTAGTTGAGACGCTGGTCCTACCGCTACCGGCGCCCACATCACGGGAGGGTGCCCCCGCGCTGTGGCTCACGGGCTGACGGGTGGCCGTCGGTCCGGTGGTCCGCCCACTCGCCGGTCCACATTGCGAGGTCGTGTACCCAGGTCTCCGTGCTTCGCCGGGACTTGGCGGCCCACTTCGTTGCGTTCCTTGAAGCGAAGTCGTCCAGGACCAAACGGTCAGTCGCGGTCCATGCGGGAAGCTGGGTGAGCCACTGTTCTGCCTGTTCGGCGCTGTGGCCGCTACCGATCAGCCATGGGACGAGCAACGCGAGTTCGACCCATGCGGCGGCCTTGGTTGCCCACGCCCAGTCCACGATGCGTAGGCCGAGTGGGGTCACGATCAGGTTCGCTGGGTTGAGGTCCGAATGGATGAGTGTCCCGCCGTCCATCGCCGGGTGCGCGAACCCGAGCCGGGCTGCCGGGGTGAACCACGTCTCGCCAGGCGCCGGCGTCTCCTGAAGTGTTTTCAGTGCGGCTAGGAGCAGATTGAGATCCGTGCTGCCGGGAGACAGGTCGGGGTGGGGACCGGCAAGATGCTCGGTCCCCACCACCAGCCAGCCATCGGATTCGAACTGCCACAGGACTGCGGGCGGGTCCCGGTCGATGGCCCGGGTTACCGCCAGTTCGTAGCGCAGCGACCGAACGCTCAACTTCCCGGAGGCCGCCTTGACGAAGACCTGTCTGGCTGGTCCGGTCACCGTTGAGGCGATCTCAGCGTGGTCGCCACTGGGAGCATGGGCGACGTCAAAGGTTCCGCCGACCCGTTCGGCGATCCCTGCCGTGACACTCTCCGGCAGAGCGGTCCAATCGCTACGCATCGGTTCTCTTCTCTGCTACTTGTCCGGCTGAGGCGGGATCGGCAGACAGCAGGACTCAGCCTCACCTAAAAGTCGAGGTCGACCCGGTAGCCGGTCCCATGTCTCGTCCTCGCGAGTGGCGGATGGGTCATGGTCGCAGATTTGGATGACTGGTCTGGCCCTCGGTCGCGGTCGTCCTGGTTGGCTGGATGTCGCCGTGGAGAGGGCTGCGGCGCATGGAACAGATGACCGGGCCTTCGGGCAATTGAATCGCCGATTCTGGAATGTAGCCATGCTGGACATGCAGGCTCTGGGCATCGGGGGTGGTGCTGGTCCAGGACAGTAGGTTCACATGGTCGAGTCGGCTGCGATGGTGGCTGAGCAGGGCCGTGCCGTGTCCTGACCGCCTGGCGCTGGGCGACACGGCGAGGAACGCGAGGTGGTAGTGGGGCTCACTGGGTCGGTCTTTGGTGAGTAGCCGATCGAGTAGGTCGAAGCGATCGGTGTGGGGGCCTGCGGCATCGCTGAGGCGGGTGGGGTAGTTCGCTGGCGGCGGGATGGGGCGGTATCGGTGGAAGCCGACGGTGGCGGCGGTGGCGTCGTCGGTGAGGTGGACGTCACCGTAGAACAGGGCGTGCTCAACCCAGATGGCGAGGACATCGGTGAGGATTCGACGTCGCGGGCCGGGGTCGGTGATCAGCCATGTTGCGAGAGGGCTGGGATGGAGGGCGTCGGCGATGAGTGCGGCGACGTGGTCTTTGTCCGCCCAGCGGGCGGCGCGGATACGCGGAACAGTGTCCATGGGGGTTCCTTAGAAGGGTCTTGATTGCGGGGTCAGGAGGTGCTGCTGCTGTTGGCGCGGGTGTGGACGAGGAACAGGTGGTAGTCGTCGACCAGGGGGCCGGTGCGGTCGCTGCTGGGTGGTGATGTGAGTGCTGCTCGTTCGTAGGCGAGCAGTTCGCCGGTGGTGGGGTTGAGGATCAGCAGGAAGCGGATGTCGTCGGTGGTGGCGCTGACGCCGATGCCGGTTCGGCCTGCCCGGTCTCTCACCGGGCCGTGGTAGGTGATGCCGGGGTTGTCGCGCAGGACGGTGAGGATCGCGGTGCGGGCTGCTTGGTTGGGGGTGCGCCAGCCGAGCAGGCTGGCGAGGCCGCGAATGACGGCGGTGGGTCCGAGGAATCGGGGTTGGGTGGCGTCGATGTGCGCGGTGAGCGCTGCTGGGTCGGCGGCGATCGGACCGATGGGTCCGTCCAGCTCGCCGGGGTAGTAGGTGCTGTCGTCGGTGGGCTGATTGCCGCCGGGGTAGCGGCTGCGGATGACGCGTCCGGAGGCGTCGTCGGCGCGCCAGCGCTGCTCTTCGAACAGCACGACCCGCGTTGTGGTGCTGTTGCCCGCGATGGTGGTGTCTGCGGCCCATTGCAGTAGGTGGACGTAGGCGAATCGGCCCGGGATGGCATCGCAGCCGGACGGCCCCGCCGTGACCGCTTTGAGAGCCTGCCCCGCCGGGGGCGACGCCGGCAGACGCGTCGGCGACGAATCAAGTTTCTGCTGTGCGCGTGCCTTGAGTTGTGCCGCGGTCAGGGCGGCGGGCGACAGACACGGCGCCACGGCTGGGGGCGATGCGGTGGCGTTGGAAGGCGAGGGTGCGGATTGGGTCGTCCCAGCGGTGCCCGTCCAGATCGGAATGGCCGTGGCGGTAGCGAGCAGGCCGAGCGCGCAGACGGCGGCAGTGACCTTTACGGCTCGCCGGCCCACCAGGTGGGGGTTGTCGGTCGGGGGTCGCAGGTGGGGCAGGTTGTTCACGGTGAGCTTTCTTGAGGTGAGGTGGATTGGGGCTAGCGGTAGGCGGCGGTGGTGAGGTCACCGACGGCGGCGTCTACGGCGGCGGTGATGTCGCGTACCGGCTGGTAGTGCTGCGCGGCGATGGCTTTCAGGCGGCTGGTCAGGGTGGTGATGTCGTCGTCGAGGTAGAGGTGGTGGGTGAGGCCGAGGTCGGCGACGAGGCCGGCGAGGGCGGCGGTGTGGTTGTTGGGTTGTTCGTGGCCGGCGGCGAGGTAGCGCAGTCGGGAGCGGGCGATGACCGCCCATTTGCTGTCGGTGGGCAGGTAGGTGTCGGCGCGCATGAGGCCGCCGAGGCGCCGTCGGGTGTGGTGTCGCAGGATTCCGCCGGCAACGAGGCCAGCGCGGGTGCGGTCGTAGAGGTCGGCGGAGAACCCGCGCAGCCACCCCCGCAGGGGTGGGTGGGTGTGGCGGATGGTGGCGGTCGCGGCGTCGGCGATCAGGTCTCCGACTGGCCGGTCGATGTGCGGGTGTATCCGTTGGTGGTTGGCCGGGTCGGTGTCGTCGTTCGGGTCGAGGGTCACCCGCCCGGCCAGGTACAGGTCGATCAGGACCGCGCCTGCGAGGCCGAGGGCGAGGGTTTGCCGGTGCACGTGTGCGTGTCCGGTGTCGTCGTCGTGGCCGAGGAGGAACAGGTCATCACGCAGGGGCAGGCGCGGGATCGACGCGGTCATCGCCGGGTTCCTACCGCAGCCCGACGGTGAGCCGTCGCAGCCGCTCGTGTGCCCCGCCATAGGCGGGACCGGCGGCGGGGAGCAGGGTTTTGTCGATGGCGGCGAGGACGGTGTAGTTGGGGTCGCACACGTTGCCGATCGGCGCCCGCCCCGCCTGCGACACGAGCTGGTAGGCGTCCAGGGTTTCCAAGCCGGTCAGGGCGCTGGCCCAGCCGACGAGGTCATGCTGGGCGATGCGGTAGGCATCCTCCAATGGCCTCGCGCACCCGATCGTCAGGATGTCCCGGTCGGTCTCCAACCGCGGCCACCGGGTGGGCACGCCTTTGATGACGTCGATGGCGAGGGTGGTGGTCGTGGCGATCTCCACGCCGACGCCGCAGGCCTCGCCCTCGCCCTGGCGGGCGTGCCCGTCGCCGAGGGCCAGCATGGCCCCGTGAACGTTCACCCCCAGGTACAGGGTGGTTCCGGCGCGCAGGTGCGGGGTGTCGAGGTTCCCGCCGTGGGTGTCGGGCACGAGTGTGGAGCGGGCCTCGAACGCCGGGGGCGACACCGATCGTGCCGATCATCGGGTCCAGCGGCAGGTCCACGCTGTGGTCGCTGCGGGTGGCCTCGAACCGTACGGTCCCGGCGTGCCGGTCGATGCCGTACACCCACACCCGCTCCTCCAGCGGCGGCTGCAGGGTGGCGGTGTGGGAGGTGGACGTCAGTGCCCCGAAGTGCGGGAACGTCGACGACACACCCCAGTCCCGCGCGGGAACGATAGAGGCGAGGTGGACGGCGAGGGTGTCGCCGGGCTCGGCGCCCTCGACGAAGAACGGCCCGGACACCGGATTGAGGTACGGCATGCGGCACACCTGCGACGGCAGGTCCGCCGGCCCCCTCACGAGACCACCGAAGCAGTCCTCCGTCGCGACGGTGAACACGTCACCGCCGCGTACGTGCGCGACTGGCATCCGGCCGCCGAAGGTGTAGGCCAGCTCGTCGCGGGCGGGCCGGTAGGTGAACGTGTCCATGCCGGTCACACCCGCTCCACGTGACGTGCCTGCGGCTGCGCGGGCGCCAGTCCCGAGAGGGCAGGCCGGCGGCCGGACAGGTACAGGCCGGCCAGGACGACTATCCCGAGGGCGAGCCATGCCAGGCCGAGGCGCTGGGCGGCGATGTTGGCGTTGACCACCACCCACACCAAGATGGCGAAGCCGACGGCGGGCATGACCAGGTGCGCCCACCAGTTGCCGCTGCGCTCCCGGATGAGGTGGTGCACCACGACGGAGACGTGCAGGACGAGGAACGCGACCATCGCCCCGAAGTTGATCAGCGACGACAATAGGGTGATCCCATCCGAGCGGGTCGCCATGTACAGGCCCAGCGCCAGGGACACCGCGCCGGTGAGCAGCGTCGCGTTGATCGGAACGTTGCGGCGGATCGACACCTTCGCCAGGAACGCCGGCAGTTGTCGGTCGCGGGCCATCGCGTACAGCAGCCGAGAGGTGGCGACCTGCGCGACCATCGAGTTCGGCAATCCCCACGCGATGGCTGTCGCGACCGCGCACAGCGTCGCCAGCCAACCCCCGCCAGCCGCGGCGGCGGCGTCATAGAACGCGGTCCCGTTCGGATCACCCTCGGCCAGCAGCGAGGCCGGGTCGGGGACGAGAATCGCCGCCAGCCACGTCTGCGCGACGAACAGCACCCCCGCCAAGACCAGAACGGTGGCCATCGCGCGGCCGATTTGCCGGGAGCCGCCCTTGGTCTCCTCGGCCAACATCGAGATGCCGTCGAAACCGAGGAAGGACAGCACGGCGATCGACACCGCACCCGCCATCACCGACCAGGTGAAGGTGTCGGAGTTGTAGAACGCCGCCCAGCTGAACCGACCCTTGCCGGTCGCGAGGGCCCAGCCTGCGACGGCCAGGAACACCGCCAGCACGATCAACTCGCCGATAAGCATCACCCGGGTGACCACCGCGGTCATGCGGATCCCGACCGAGTTGACGATCGTGTTGACCGCGACGAACCCGACTAGCCACAGCCACACCGGCACCGCCGGGACCGTCGCGTGCATCGCCACCGACGCCACCAGATACAACAGCCCCGGCACGAGGACGTAGTCGAGGAGGATCACCCAGCCGGCGAGGAACCCGACCGGCGGGCTGATGCCGCGCCCGGCGTAGTTGTAGACGCTGCCCGACATCGGGAACGCCTTCACCATCTGCGCGTACGAGAACGCCGTGAACACCAACGCCACCACACCGATCACGTACGCCAGAGCGACCAGCCCACCGGAGCCGGCGTAGACGCTGCCGAAGATCGCCATCGGTGCGATCGGCACCATGTACACCAAGCCGTACGCGACCAGATCCCGGAACCTCAACTGACGAGACAACTCCTGGCGGTATCCATAGCGGGCCAAATCCTGCTCGTACACAACATCCTCCGCGGGTTTCAATAGTCAGTGAATGGAATATTGCGTCTGCCGAGTACGCCGACCGAGTGAAGAAGGCCATCGATGCACCTGCTCGTGGACAGGCCCGTCGGCGGAGAGTTGCCGGCCGATCGACGCCAGCAGTTGCGGCGCGATGACCGAATGCGCCACCAGCGTTGGGATCAGGAGGGGCATGAGTTTCTTGGCAGCAGGCACGGTGAACCTTCCCTCGGTGAGTTGGCATCGCTGGCTGGTGACTACAGCGCAGCGGCGGCGATGACGCCGGCATAGAGCAACCTAAGACGAAATTGATCAATGTCGGCCAGTCCTGCCAAGCGGCTCCGACAATCCACTGACAATCTCGGCATCGCCAACATCCGCCGTATATACATGTCAGTGGATTGTCGGAGATGAACGGCAGCCCTTATCGACACGGCCACCGACGATTTCTGATGTTTGAGTCAGCGCCCGCGTCGACGTCGCTGGCGATGAGGGACCGCAGCCGCGATGCGGCGTGACGGTCTGCCGTGTCCATGACCCCTTGGGAGGGCATGCACCATGACCAGTTCATCCATGCCGGAGGTCGGAGAGGTTGGCCGTCTGGCCGCCGAGATCCTCGACAAGATGCAGGCGCACCCGGCCTACGGCCGGCTGCAGAGCTCGTCGATGAAGTACTCCACCTGCTGGGCCACGTTCACCGGCTACCCGGCCATCAGCCGTTGGTCGTTGGAGCGTGATGCCGCTCCGCTGCTGGGCGAAGCGCTGCGTGTGCTGGCGCTCAAAGCTGCCGTGTTCGAGCTCACTGGGGGCGACGAGCACGCCGCTGAACTGCTGGTGCCGGCGCCGGTGGACGAGATGATCCACGCCGTGCTGGCCCAGTTCACGCTGATGACGCGCCTGCAGCGCGACCTGGGCGTTGCTTTCCCGCACGCCACGGAGTTGGAGGAGTTCACCTACACCCGTGGCGGCATCACCGACGCCTACTACGCCGCCGCCGGGTGGGGAGAGCAGCCACTGCGGTACTGGCTGGACTCGGCCGAGGTGAACCGACGTCTCGGCCTGCTCAACGAGCGCTACCAGGCGGCCGGCCTCGGCCGGGATGGACGCAGCCACGACTTCGACTTCGACCGGCACGAGCCGGTCGGCGCCGGGGTCAGCGGTTAGCCAACTCCACCGACAGCACCCGCCGCAGGGCCGTCACCGCTTCCTTCGCTCCGAACCGTTCGGCGGCCAGCCGCTCGGCGCGGGCAACAGCGGCGAAGATCCCTTCGGCGGGTGCCTGCCGCAAGACGG
Organism: Micromonospora sp. NPDC005171; assembly: GCF_040608575.1. Classification (NCBI taxonomy): domain Bacteria; kingdom Bacillati; phylum Actinomycetota; class Actinomycetes; order Micromonosporales; family Micromonosporaceae; genus Micromonospora; species Micromonospora sp. NPDC005171. The sequence continues at coordinate 66,401 of NZ_JBEXIM010000013.1, forward strand.
CTACGAGCCAACCATCCAGATCGACCACGTCGGCGGGCAACTCCAGCGCCGCCGCCGTCGGCGCCGGTCGGGGCGCGTGATCGGGGACCAGTTCCCCGTCCGAGGCGTACCGGCCGGCGGGAAGGCCCACCCGGAACGGATGAACGCAAACGGCGACACCGTCCGCGGTTGCCCGCCACCCCAGGTCAGGTCGGTACGCGAATTCGGGTCCCGGCCGGTCGATCACATCGAACTGGCCCGGCCCGAGCTGCTGAGCCGGACACACCACGCAGGTCCGCTCACACCATTGCGGAAGGGGCCCCGGCATGCCGCCGATCGTACGGCAATCAGGAGGTACCAGGGTATGACGGTCTTATCGCCTCCCCGCCCTGCCGCGATCGAACGCGCCCTCCGCGACACTCGAACGTGGTGCGCGGGGCACACCATCGACGACCGACCAGCCCTGGTCCACGCGCTGCGCGTCGCAGTGACCATCGGGCAACACGTCCCCGCCCCAGCACAGGACGTCATCGTCGCCGCGCTCCTGCACGACGCACCGGAATTCGCCCCGACAGAAACAGACATCTACCAGACGCTCACCGCCAACTACGGGAGCGAGGTCGCCCGGATCATCGCCGCCCTTCAGGCCGAACACCGCGCCCTTGATGAACCCGACCCGCCCATCCGCGTTGACGACCAGCCCGTCCTTCTCGCCTCGACCGCCGACAAAATCGTCGCGCTGACCTCGCTGCTACGCCGGGCCCAGAGCACCGGCAATGCATCGGACTTCTTTGACCGGCGCGCGGCGCTACGCGGACTACTGCCGTACTTCCGGGCTTTCCAACGCGCCGCACATCCTCGGCTGCCAGCCAGCATGTCGGCGCACCTCGACGCCGCCCTCGCGCCGATCGAGCGCGCCACTGCTTGTGCGCAGGGCGCGGGTGCACGGTGAACAGCGCCATGCTCGATGATCAGCTCCGCACGCACCTACGAGGTGACCTGCTCGCCGCATCACGACGGGTACCGACGCGGCGACAAATCATCCAGACATGGGAGCTGTCCTCGGTCGAGCGCTGGTTCTTCCCCGATGGCAGCAGCCTGATCTGCAAGATCGCCACGGCACCGTTCACGGGCGAGGCGACCGTCCTATGCGCCCTCAACAACCAGCAAGCCCCGGTCCCGCTGCTGAACGGCTACACAATGCGCCCTAATGGTCTGGGCATGCTGATGGAGGACCTTGGCGAGCCGAGCCGGACCGCGACGCTCGCTGAGGCTGCCGCCACGGCCCAGTGGGCTCACGCCACTGCCGGCATCCCCAACCTCCCGACCTTCGACGAAGGGGGCTTGGCACGGCTACCAGGGCAAGGTCTGGACGCGTTAGACGAGCTCCGTCGGCAAGGGCGCTTCACCCACGATGCGGAAGGGATTGAAGCGGTGCTGCAGCGACTCGCTGCCACCGCACGACACAGAGCCAACGGTGCCGAGCGACCACCGTTCGGGCTGTGCCACGGCGAATTCCACCGCACTTCGCTGCACGTCAGCCGCACCGGCTGCCGCCTCGTTGACTGGGCCAAGGCGTTCACCGGACCGGGCCTACTCGACCTGGCCACCTGGTTCGGCACCCGCAGACCAACCGAACCCCGACTCCTCAGCAAACTCATCCACGCCTACGTCGCCGCAGGCGGCCACCCCGAGGCCGAAGCCGACCGGGGCGGGCTTTCCGCTGCCCGATGGGCGCTGGGCTGGCACCGGGTGTGGGCAGCCTGGTGGCTGCTCACGACCGCCGCCGCTGGCCACCACCCTGCCTCCGCCGACCGGCGCCATACCCAAGTCGTCCTCCGGCAACTCCAGGGCGCACTGGACCTGCTCGGGACACCCTCGCCTCTCAGCGCCAGCCGCCCATCACCTACTGCAAGAAGATCCTCGTGAAGCGCCTTGTCGTCGACACCGACGCCTCGTTCTGCTACTTCCGCACCTCCGTCGGAGGCGACGGGCGCAAGGCGTTGGTGCAGTTCACCGAACGGTGCAACCTGCCCGCGCCCATTGCTTCGTCTCCTCGAACGCCGCCGGGTCCGACCTGTCCTGGGTCGACTTCATCGCCCCGTGCTGCCACGGCTTCTCGCCGCCCGCGTCGAACGCCTCACGCGCCGAGGGGCGTAGTCGCCACCGTTGTCCACCGGTAGCTGCGGTGTTCTCGACGTAGCGCAATCAACGATGCTTGTCGGATGGTCACCCGGGCGGGTTGCTGGTGGCGGAGGTCGTTAAGGCGGGTGCGGATTGGTCCGGTCGGTGCCTGACCGCCGCTGTAGGCGATCGTCACATGTGGCCGGAATCCATCTGAGGCCTCCGGCACGGCCTGCCATACCGCGCCGATGGCACCTCGGATGGTGGCGCGGAGGTGTTCGAGGCGGTCCCAGGGACGGACGAGCAAGCCGATTCCTTCGGCGTCGGGGTCGACCGGCCCGAGCGACAACTCCAGCGGCGGCAGGCCGGCGCAGCGTCGACGAGTCTCGGCAACTACCGCTGCGACGTCGGTGTTGGTGACCTCGTCAGTGAAGCCGAGACCTTGCATGGTCAGGTGGAGCCCGTCGAGCGGAACCAAGTCCAGTCCGGGCAGAGCGAGTTGACGTTGCAGGTCGGCGACGAGGTGATGGAGTTCAGGTTGATGCTCGAAGGTGAGGTGCCAGGTGTAGAACTGGCGGTCGGCCCGCCAGCCCGGGCGCCAGTACCAGTGGTTGGTGAGTCTGGGCAGGTCCTGGTAGGCGGTCCAGCGCTGGTGCTGGCTGGCCAGTTCCCGGCTGCTCATGAGAGCGATGGTAGAGCGCCCTGCCCGGTGCCAGCGACCGGTGTGCGGTCGGCGAGCAGGTCGGCGACGTGCCGTAGCTGCGGGTGGCAAGCGAAGGGGTGGGCAGCGGCGAGGAACTGATGGGCGCGTTGGGTGACCGATTCGAAACGCTGGTCTGCGGTGAGGGTGAGCGCCTCCACCGCCAGTGCGCCTGCCTCCTCGGGGTCGGGGCTGTTGGCGTGCAGGTGCGCGGTGGCCAGGTCGAGGCGGCAGAGTGCACGCGGGCCAGCCAACCCTGCGGTGTCGAAGGCGGTGATCGCGGTGGTGAGATGGTTGGTGACGCCTGCGGTGCGGCCGAGCGCCAGGTAGGCGGTCGCCGCGTTGGCCGCGGTCCTGGCCGGGCAGTACGGGCCGAGGGCGAGACTAGCGCTGACCGACGAGCCGGCCGGGTAGTCGGACAGCATGGTGAACGCGTGGTCGACGGCGCGGTCAACGCCGTACCGGTCTCCGAGACGGGCGAGGGCTCGCGCCTGACCGTTGATCGTGAGGCGGATGCGGTGCCCGCTGGTGCCGCCACGGCGCAGGCCGTCCTGGGCGTAGGCCAGCGCGTCATGGTAGTCACCGGCGTAGAAGGCGATCAGGCTTTGCGTGGCGCGTGCCCAGGCTTGCGCGTCGGACTGCTCGGCAGCCTCGGCGAGGTCGAACGCTTCGGCGGCATAGGCGTGAGCCGCACCGAATGCGCCGAGGTCAAGGGCGAGTGCGCCGAGAAGTCCGGATAGGTGAGCAGCGACGGCGTAGAGCCGGGCGCGTTGCGGTGGGTGCTGCCGGCCTTCCATGAGCTGGTCGACGTAAGAGCGCAGCGGTCGCATACGCGCTATGAGGATTACCGGGGTGAGACGCTCGTTGTCGGCGATTGCCTGGCGGACCTCGTTCTCCAGATAAGCGAGACGAATATTGTCATCGACGGAAGACTTCAGTGCCAGCCGGCGGGCATCGATACGGTCCTCGCGTTCCCACAGAACAGCACCGCCATTCGCTCCAGAATCGTCATGGCCAGCATCGGTCGGCGTCGCCAGCCCCGACGCGCTCCTGGCCTCCTGGATCGCCGATGAGCGTCGTCGTTGACGATTGAACTCGGTGATGCGGTCGTACTCCCTGACGAGCATGCCACCGGCCTGCAGCACGGTGTCGCAGCGCGCCCAGAAGGCACGGTCCGGGTGCTGGTGACCGGTCTCGGTGTTCGCCACGGAGCTGCGGCCGTACTGCACGAGCCGCGCCAAGTCGTGCTGGGTGTGACCGCCAGCCCTGCGCAACTGCGCGAGCCGGCGGCCGAGCTCGCGGCGGGCGGCCTTGGTCTCGTCGCTGTCAGCCATCGCTGTTAACCCCTCGGTCTACTGCAGACGTGCGGTCACGATGTGTGCAGACGATAGCTGCTGCCTGTGAAAATCGTTCCGGGTCGGCCGAGCAGCGCCGAGCATCTGAGCGAGCACCGGCGCCGTCGACGACCGCTGCGAGATCGAGCAGCTTCGTCAGGCTCCCATTGTCGATAGCGGCGGCAGCCCGTGGCAGGACCACAATGTCGGAGTTTTGTCGGAGTTTGATATCGACATTTGCCGACAATGTCGGCGCACGTCGCTGCGGGTGCGTCGACCGGTCGGTGTCCGGTCCCTGCATGCCCCTCCGAGCGTCGGACGTTACCGCCAGCCTGCCTCGCAAGCGGACGACAGCTGGACTGCTGATCACCGATGGCGACGAGCGGGTCCTGCTGGTCGAATCGGCCTACAAGGCGCAATGGGAGATCCCCGGCGGGTGGGTCGAGGCTGACGAGTCTCCGTACCAGGCCAGAATCCGGGAGTGCCGGAGAAGCTCGGCCTTGACCTGACACCGGCCCGCGTGGAAGTTGTTCGAGGAGGACCCATGAGGCTGGGCGACAGGATCGCCGAAGTGTCGGTGAACGACGCCGTCCGCGCCTCCGTGAGCTATGACCAACTGCGTACCGGTGGTGACGGCCTGTACTGGCTGGAGACTCGCCCCGACGCCGGCGGGGGTACGACGGTGACACGGTGGCGGTCCGGCGAGGGCAAGCGTGATGTCAGTCCGAAGGGCTTCGATGTCGCCAGCGGCGTTCACGCGTACGGAGGCGGGTCGTTCGCTCTCGCCGAGGGGACGTTGTGGTGCGTCGGCAGCGATGGCCTCTACCGGAGCCGTCGTCACGGCGATGAACCAGAATTGGTCAGCCATGGATCCTTCGGTGACCTGACGATCGGCGACGGCGAGTTGCTGGCTGTGCGGGAGTCGGAGCAGGGTGACGAACTCGTCGCGGTGCCGCTCACCGGGGCCTCGCAGGTACGGACTCTTGCCGTGTCGCGGGGGTTTCTCGGTGCCCCTCGGCCGAGTCCGGATTGGTTGGCCTGGACCGCGTGGAGCGAGCGCGATATGCCCTGGGACGGGTGTGAGGTGTGGTTGGCCTCCTACCCGCCGCGTGGTTCGGTCGAGAGTGCAGTGAGATTGGCCGGTGGTCCGGATGAGTCTGCGGTGGAGCCGCGGTGGGGACCCGACGGGGCGTTGTACTTCCTGTCGGACCGCAGTGGTTGGTGGAACCTCTACCGGTGGAACGGCCTCAATGTGGGGGCGGTGGCGCCGATCGCGGGTGAGTGTGCCGCGGAGCCTTGGGAGTTGGGTTACGCGTCGTACGGTTTCCTCGACGACGGTCGAATAGTCATGGCGGTGCAGGAGGGGCCGCGACACCGCCTTGTCGTCGTCGAGCCCGACCGCACTGTCCGCCCGGTCGACCTCCCGTATACGTCGATCAAGCCGTACCTGGCTGTTCGCGGGACGGCGGTGGCGTTGATCGGATCGTCGCCGACCGTAGCCCCGCAGGTCGCGCTCTTGGATATGGCTGACGCTGACCCCCAGGTGGAGGTACTTGCCAGGTCGGAGCATCCCGCACTCGAAGGGGCGCGAGTGTCGACGCCGACGGAGCTGCGTCTTCCAGTGGCCAGTGGTCGGGAGGTGCTTGCCCTGGTCTATCCGCCGACGGGTGCGGCGGCGGACTGGCGGGCGCCGGTGATCGTTCGGGCGCATCCGGGGCCTACCGCCTCCTGCCTGCTGCGCCTGGATTGGCAGGCGCAGTTCTTCACCAGTCGCGGGTTCGCCGTCGTGGATGTCGACTACCTGGGTAGCACCGGGTACGGCCGGGTGTTCCGGGAATCGCTGTACGGCCGGTGGGGCCTGGACGATGTCGTCGACTGCGCGTCAGTGGCGGTGCACCTGCTATCGGCGGGACGGGCGGTGCCGGGGCAAGTGTTCATCCGGGGCGCCAGCGCCGGCGGATACACCGCGTTGCACGCGGTGGCCGAGGACGGTCCGTTCGCCGCTGCCACCGCCGTTTCGGCGATCGTGGATCCTGACCGGTGGGCCCAGACGGTGCCGCGGTTCCAGCAGGCGCACGCCATGCGGCTGGGAGGTGGTGCTGGCCCAGTCCGTGCCGCCGCTGTCCAACGGCCGGTGCTGCTCATTCACGGCACCGCCGACGAGGTGGCCGTAGTCGAGGATGTCCGCCACCTCGCCAAGGAGCTGACGTCTCTCGGCATGGCGTCCAAGATGTTGCTTCTCCCTGATGTCGGCCACTATGTGGCGTCGTCCCGTCGAGCAGGCGCGGCGCTGGAGGCGGAGCTGGCTCACTACCTCTCGGTGATGACCTGTACAGCAGATGACCTTCGGGGGGACGGTCATGAGCAGTGAAGAAGCGACAGGAGTGTCTTGCCGATGCGGTTGCACGACCGAGCAACGGGCCGGCGGCCGGGTGCACGCTGTTCCCGGCTAACGGATTGTGAAGGCCCCGCGCGCTCGTCCTTGCTGGGCGGCGCTTACTGTTTGCCGACCCTGAAGCAGCCGGCGAAATATGCGAATCGCCATGTAGTTACAGCTCGGTCGTTACCCACCACTTACGGTCCAAGACTTCTTGAGCAATGCGCTGTCCGTTGACGAGTAGGCGGTGTGCCCGGTCGCGTTGATCGTCCTGGAGCCACTTGACTGCCTGCCGTGCGAGCTCTTCCGGGGCGGGGGCATTAGGTCTGCCTGTTCGATCGCGGGAGGGATCGAGCATAGTGTTGTAGGCGGCGCGAAGCGGCTGAGGCTCGGGGAATCCGAGCGCATTGAGGTTGGCGGCTAGCGTTTGCGGTATGTCGAGGCCGTCGATATCCAGGTCGCCGGCGTAGACGATGCGCTCGGGAGCCGCGCGAAGCTGTAGGTGGTCGGCCAGGGCGATGACCGGTTCGGCCTGGGCCGCCTCCCACCCGTTGCCGAAGGCGATTGCGGCGAAAGGGCCGGGCGACTGACGTAGAGCGCGCCAGGCGGAGTCGAAGGTGGCCTGGTTTTCGACGATGAGCAGATCGCCGCCGGCGGCGAGGCGGGCTGCACGCAGCGGGGCGACGGGGCGTTCGTAGGCGAGATCCTGTGGCTTCAGGCGCCCGGGGGCGAAGATGCTGCTCGGCTCGATGCGAGCGAGGGTCTTCTCGTCGTTGAAGATGCTGAGTGAGCGCTCTTCCCGGGCGAGTATGGCGGGTTGTTCGCCGAGGTGCTCCAGCAGCCAGCTATTGATCTGCTGGAGCGCAGCGCGCAGGGCCGTCGGCGGCTTGCACGTTCGCAGCCACGTGCCGATCCAACGCGAGATGATGGGCACCCAGCTGGTTGTGCTCATGTCGATGGGAGGGACTTTGCCGGAGATGTCGGCGATGATGACGACCCATCGGGGCAGAGGAGGTAGCGCGGCATGGTCCCACAAATGTCGTGAACGAGGTGTTTCCACGGCTGCCTGTTTGACGAGTTCGTCAATGGCGTTGCTGAGCCGTTGGCGGGCACCGGGTCGGGTGGCGGCGTGCGCTTCAATGGTGGCCTGCATGGTCAGCAGGGTGGTGAGGGAGGCCCGGGTGCGGCCCGCGTCGATGGCGTGGGCCAGTAGCCGTGCCTGCAATGCGGCGGCGAGCGTGGTTGCCGGGGTCACGCGAGTTCGTCTACTTCTACATCGAGTGCAGCGCCGGAGTTGTCGGGGTCGCTCGTCCTGAGCATCGGGTCGGTGATGCTGATCCTGGCGGCGGCCGTGTCGAGGATGACCGGTGCTGTCGTTGCGACGAGGGGTTCACGTCGGAGCTGTCTCGGGAGGTCTGCGGCGACGGCCGCTTCGGGTACGACCAGGACTCGTTTGCCCGCCTCCTGGACCTTGAGCTGTACCCAATTGGAGAACACGCTGAGTGCGTGCGAGTCGCGTGACGCGGTGAGCAGGATGAGCTGGACGCGCAGCCCGCGGGCCACTTGGCGGATGAGGCGCAGCAAGGACGGTTCGACAACTTTGGCGAAGATGTTGTCGATGATCAGGAACGTTTGTTCCTTCCGGCTCGGGTTGCGCATCGAGAGCATGAGCGCGGCGATGATGACGGCCATGGTGACGCCTTCGCCGCCGGAGGTGCGCATGGCGATTTCTTCCATGGGATAGTGCTTGCCGTCGAACGGCACCTTCGGGATGAGGACTTCCGCGCGCAGGTTCGGGGTGATCGCTTCGACAAGCGCTTCAAGAGGGGCCGGCTTCCGACTTGGGCGTCTGCTCGTTGGTGCCTCCTCAGGTTTGATCATGACTTCAAGGGCGTCCCGGACCAATCTCTGCCGGTTGTCACGGCTCGACTCGCTCCACTGTATTTTCAGGAACTCTTGGCCGGACCACACACCGAGCCGGTCGTCAGTGGGGAGTTTGGATCGGCTCGCGATGGTGCGGATCTTGCTGCGCATTGACTCGACGGTGTTGCTGACGACCTGTGTGGAATGGTCGAGTTCGGTACTGAAGTTGCGGAGTTCGGCTTGGACGGCGGCGAGGCGCTGACTGGCGTCGTAGTCGTTGGAGGTTGCGTTATCGATCAGTTCGGCCAGCGGTGAGGACTTGAGTCGGCTCACGATGGTGCCGGAAGCCTTACCGGGTGCGTTGACGCTGCACTCGCGCAGCTTCTCCGCCAAGGCGTGGGCCTGGCCTTCGGCCGTTTGGCATTGCCGTTCGACGTGTTCGATGGCCTCGATGACACTGGTGACGAAGCGCTCGAGGTCGTCGGCGCTGAAGCGGTCGAGACCGGCAGCGAGGCTCAAGGGGTTGGCGGCTAGTTTGGCCTCATCCAGAGCCTCGTTCATCCAGCGCAGTCGAGTGACGACCGGATGGGTGGTGTCGAGCGAGGCGCTCGTCTCCCACAGCAGATCGTCGAGGCTGACGGGCTGTCCGAGCTTGCCTGACTGGGCCAGGGATTTACCGGCCGCGGTGAGGTTGGCGGCGAGGCGGTCTTTAACGGTCGAGGCGAAAGCGGTGAGCCGGTTTTGGAGTACGGTCGCCTGGTCCAGGGTCTGCTTCGCCTCCCTCATGCTCTCTTTGGCAGTGGCGATCAGCTGCTGGACCTCCTCCAGGTGGTGATTCGTGGTGGTCAGGTCAGGCGAGTGCCATTGAACGTCGAGCGGTGACTGCGCGCCCTTCTCTCCGCGCGCCGCGTTCCACGCGGTCTTGGCGGCCTGGTGGCGTTGTTGGGCGGCGCCTCGCGCCTCGATGAGGGCGCGGACCAGTCGCTCGGCCTGTTTGTCGGCGCGGTCCCATTCGACCAGGGACGTGTGCGGGGCTTGGTGGAACATCGCTCGTGCCTGCTGCTGAGCGGCCTGGCTGAGTCTGCCGAGAGCGGCCGAGCACTCCTCCATTCTTTCCTGCGCCGTACTGATGCGGGAGCGTAGGTCGGCGTCAGTCACGAGTCCCTGGTATTGCTGGTTCAGGTCACGGAGGCGGCTGTCGAGGGCGTCGCGAGGTAGTTCGAGCAGGCCGGGTTCAGGTTCGGTCGCCTCTCCGGGATGAGCCGAGAGGATGTCGTTGACGATGGCCAGCCGGCGATGCAGTTCGCTGGTCTGGACGGCGAGACCCCGGCGCTGCTCCGCGAGGCCGCCGGCGCGGTTACGGATCTCTTGCCGCTCGTCCTCGTGCTCACGCTGGTTGTGTGCGGCTTGGTCACGCCGGCGGCGGGCATCTTCTTCAATTTGAGTACGCTGGTCTTCGCCCGCGTCGAACTCGGCCAGCGGTCGGACCTTGCGTTCGGCTTCCTCGGCCCGCTCCGCGCGGGCGCGCTCGTCGTCGCCGTCCTTACGGTGCTTCTCTGCCTGCTCGCGGGCGTCCTGCGCGTCCTCGAACAGCTGCTTCTGCTTCTCGGCGAGTTCCGAGCGGGCGAGCCTCTGTTGCTCGATCTGCTCACGAAGTCGATCGGCGCCGCCTTGACCGATCTCGCTCGTCCACCGGTCGAGCTCTCGCATCAGGTGCTCACCGGTGACGATGGTCGTTTCGGCCTCGTCACGGCTTGTCAACGCGGTGTCGAGTTCCTGCTCGACACGTGTGACGGCTTCCTGGCCGGCCTGCTGGTCCCAGAGCGCGGCATCGGGAAGCACGACGGTCCGCCGATCACCGCTCGTGCCGTTGAAGAACGAAGCGCCGCAGGCCACGACGACGGGGCCGGGTACGGAGATCGCGTGTTGATTCGCGTCGAGCCACTTCTCGACCTCGGCGAAGTCGTCCTCGATGGGTACGACGATGCCGTCGGCAAGCTCGGGGTGGTTGCGCAGTAACGAGGTGGCCTTGTCGGGGGCGATGCGAGACAGCCAGGTCCAGCCGGGTACGGCGCCGCGGCCGGTGTGGTGTTGCAGTTGATTGACGAGTTCGTCGACTTCGGGTCGGGCGGGTAGCAGCTGGCTGGCCTGCAGTGCCTGGACGTTGCGTTCGAGCTGGCTGACGCGCACGGCACGGGTTCGGGCGGTGGCGCGTGTTCCGACGAGGCGGGCGCGGATGTCGGCGTGGATGATGTCGGCGTGTTCGTCGAGGTCGACGCGGTCGATCTCGACCACCCCTGATGCGGTCACCTCGTTGGTGAGGCTGTCGGTGCGCCGCACGATCTCAGCCAGGCTGTTCTCGTTCGTGGTGATCTGGTGTGCGGCCGTGTCGAGGTCGACTTGGAGTCGGTGGGCTTGCTGGGTGGCTGCCTTGGCACCGTTGTCATACCGGGCGGCCTGCTGACGGTTCGAAGTGATGTTGCTACGGGCCGCTTCGGCGGTCTGCCGGTATCGTGTGACGGCGCGATGGGCCGGCTCGTCGGTCTCCAGGGACCCGTCGTCGCGAAGCCCTTGCCGGAGGATCTTGCCGTCGGCACGTTGCTCGGTGACTTTTTCCAGGTCGGCGCGGGCCTCGGCTTTGAGCACGGTGCAGGCCGTGATCGCTGTGTCGAGGACCTTGAGCCGGCGGGCATCGGTCTGTTCCTGGGAGTCGAGCCGGCCGTCGCTCTGGGCCAAAGCCGCGATCTCGTCTTCGAGTCGGTTGGTGAGTAGTTGCGCCGTGGTCGCGAGGTCGCGCCGCAGCGGCGCCGCCTCACGGACCTTGTCCTGCAGTTGGTCGAGGGCAAGCTGCTGGTCCTGTGCGGCAACGGCATGCTGGGCCAGTTGAATGCAGCCCTTGGCCGCTTCAAGCACGCCCTCCGCGGTGGTGACCTCCTCGTCTGCGGTCTTCGCCCCCAGCGCCGCTTGGTCGACTTCCTGCTGGCATCGACGCAGGATCAACGCGGCCCGCTGCCCTTCGAGGTGCTTCTGCCGGCGGTCTGCTGTATTCCGGGCGGTCGTGGCGGCGCCGTGGACCTGGTTGACGTGGGTTGTTGCGGTGTCCGCCGTCGCGGTCCACTGCTCGACGAGCCGGGTGGTGTCGGCCCACTGCGTCAACGCTGAGGTGCGTGCTGTCTGCTGCTTCTTGAACAGGTCGGCCGCGGCGGCGAGCGGCTCGGTGTATCGGCGAGCGGCCGTGAGGAACGCTTCGGTGGCCTCATCCACCTCCTGATTGGCGACCTTCACCTTGAGTCGCGTGATCTCGCGTGCCACCGTCGTAAGGTCTTTCGGGTCGGCCAGCACGTTGATCAGGCTGTTGAGGAATGTGCGGCTGCTGTCGTAGGTGAAGATGCGGTCGGCCGCTCCTTCGTCGAGGTTCATCTGCAGGAGGAATCGCCGGAGAAAATCGAGGTCGAAGCCGCGGCTCGCCAGTTCGACCGCCCACTTGCCCTGATCGTCGGTGTGAGCTAGTTGCAGGGTGGGGTCGCTGTTCTTGGACGCGATGAGGTGGTCGAGGAAATCGGTGTGAGACATGGGGCGGCCGTCGGTGCCGCGGACGGGCAGGGTGTCGAACGTCAGCGCGTCGTTGGTCTGGAAGCAGAAGAACAACTCGCTGGCGCGGTCCTGCGCTTCGCTGTCGCGCCAGGCGGCGTATCCGACAATCAGCCGCGGTGCCACCCCGAACAGGTTCTCGGCGGTTCCCGCGATGGCGTGTTCACAGATGACGTAGGTGGTTGATCCGGCGGGGATGTAGTGCTCGAACTTCTTCTGCTCGCCGGCCTTGCCCTGGTGCCGGATGGCGAGTTTGGCCAGGAACTTGTCACGGTGGGGCTCGTAGGCGTGCAGCCACATCGCGATGATGGTGCTCTTGCCGCCGCCGTTCTGCAGCTTGATGACGGTGTCGTCGGGCTGGCCGTTGGTGCGCAGATCGATGATCAGGTCGGCGAAGCGAGGGCGTTCGATACCTACGTTGACGAGGCGCAGCCGAGTGGGGGCAAGCATCTGTCGGGCTCCCGGGTGACGAGTCAGGCGTTGGTGGGGCGCAGCGCCTCGAACAGGGGGTTCATCAGAAAGTCGGGGAACTGGGCGAGCAGCCGTCGCCGGATTCGGTAGTTCTTATGTTCTGCGGGGCTGTCTGGGGTGAGGTCGCTGACGAATCCCAGTTGCTGCAGTCCGTCCAGCGTCTGGTAGACGAGATAGGTGGAGGTGGTACGGGAGGTGCGCTTGACCGCGCCGCCGTAGGTGGTTCTGCTCAGCCACAACGACCACATCGGGAGTTCCTGGTCGGGGGTGCCGGCCGCGACGTCAGGCGCGTTGGCCTTCTGCCGCTCGCAGAATTCCCGGATGTACTCCTCGAGTTGCAGGACCGAGACCGAGGGCACCGCCCGGTCGGTGTCATTGAGCGTCGCCTCCAGATCGACACCGGCGGGGAACTGCATGGCGAGCAGGGCGACGATGGTCAGCATCCGGGCTGCGCGGTCTACGGAGTCATCGCTCCTGTTCCACGGCAAATCCGGTGCCTTTCCCGGCCAGGACCAAGGGCTGCCCGAGCGGGGGAACAGCACCAGCCCGATGGTCTCGTTGGCGTCCGTGACCTCGCACTCAGCGCCACCGAGGACGGCATCCACGGCGTCGCGGAAGTCCGGGTTCATCACGTACTCGTGGATCAGCCGGCGGTACTCGGCGCGGTCTCCGCTGGCCCCGGGGGTCATGGCTATGTTGGTGCCGAAGGCGATGAGTCGGCCGACCTCTTCGAAAGAGATCATTGGTCCCCTCCTGCAGCGGCTGGTACGGGTTGCAAGAGAAGGTCGTCGCCCGCGATACCGGGCAGGCTGAGCGGCGTGTGGTCATTGATCACGCGGATCCGGTCGGGATCGAGCAACTCCCGCTGTCTCGCCAGGACCGCGATCGTCAGGTCGTCGGCGGCTTCTGTGGCGTGCGGCGGAGCGAACGCGGTCAGAGTGACCAGACACACCAGGTGCGTCAATGTGGCGTGCTCGCCGGTGCGGCACAGATCAGGATGATCGTGGACCGCCCGAGTCAAGAGCTCTGACAGGCGCGTCGGCTGATCGACTGCGCGGAACAACTCGCGCAGGCAGTTGAGCGTCTCGTCCCGGATCCACGGCACCGGCGCGACGATGTCGTCGATCTCGAACGGGTTGTCGACTGGAGCCGGCGTGACGCGGCGGACTTTGGGCGCCGTTCGTTCGACGAGTTCGAGGGCGGACGGCACACGGGGCCGGCGGACGCCGAGCGCCAGCGCGCATACCGGTTCCAGGAGTGTTTCGAGGGCGCCGGCCTTCATACCGATGAGCGGGGCGAACAACGTCTTCTCGGGGTCGTGCAGGTTGCCTCGGTAACGCGTCCACACCTGCCGATCCTGTTCTTCGGCGAAGACTTGATTCACCTGGCTGACCTCGTGCAGGACGTCGGACAGGTCGTCGTAGCGGCGTTCGAGTAGCGCTTCGGTCTCGCGCATCTGCTGTTCGCCGGGCTGGTCGGGTTCGAGGCGCTGTTGCACGCGGTGTTTGAAGTCGCTCGTGGTCTTCAGCTGCTCGCCGAGCACCTGCATGATTCGTTCCATCGTTGGTTGTACGTCGTGGACGTAGTCCACCGAGCGCACGTCACGGCGAATCTGCTTGATTTGGTCGCGGATGCGCTCGAGCAGCGCGTTAAGCGTCATGTGCTGGCGCCGTACTGTGGCGACCACTTCGTCGACGTCACCGCGGGCCAGCTGCCGGTCGGCGATGAAGTTCTCCGCCGCGTTCTGGTCCTCGAGATCGAGGGTGTAGAGGCCTTGGAACATGTTCACCGCACGAGCGTCGGCCTTCACCGTCGGCACCGCGTCCTCGCCGCCGACCAGGTACAAATACTCCAACGGCTTCTGCAGCCGCTGATAGCTTTCGCCGGTCCAGTCACCGTAAAAGTCGATGAACGCCTGCCCACCGGTGGAGCGGCCGTGCATCAGGTCAACCACGGCCGTCACGACCTCCCGGTGCTCGGCATCGGGCCGGCCCGCCCCGGCACGCTGCGCCAGAGGCAGCAGCTCGTCGATCAGCTGCTCGCGGGTCCACCCTCCGGCAAGGCGACTAGGCTCGACGACCAGGTACAACGCGGCGAGCGCGATCGTGGGCGGGTCGTACACGTTCCAGTCGCCGTGGTTGTTGACCAGGTTCTGCAGTCGTACGGCAAGCGCAGCGATCATGCCGAATGATTGACGCTGGCGTGGCTGCCATTGGCGGACGAACTCCTCGAGTGCTGGTTTCACCGCAAGATCACCTGCCCGACGCTCGGTAGGTGATGATCCTCCGGGCCGCCACGCGCGTGCGGCGTTGATGAGGACCGTTGGGCTACGGCCGGCCGAGAGGGCGAATCAGCAGCGCCGGCGGACAATGCACGCCTGCGTCGGCGATGGGTGGGGGTGTCGCCGCGAGTGGTGGTGGCGTTGATGTCGGCTACCTCCGTCCGGATGCGGATGCTTGCTGATCTTGGCTGCGCCTTGGCGCCGTTTGCTGGCGCAGTCGGTGGTGGTGCCTGCGGTCAGGTGTGTAGCGGCCCAGCGCCGGGGTCGTCGGCGAGTTCGAGTAGTTCGGCGTCGGTGGCCCAGCGCACGGTGCTTCCCGCGGCGGTGTTGGAGACGCGGAGCAGTGCTGGAACGTGTTGGGCCACGGCGAGCATGTGGCTGATCACGACGACGAGGCGGCCCGCGGCGACTTGGGTGGACAAGGCATCCAGAGCGTAGGTGAGGGCGGTCTGGTCAAGGCTGCCGAAGCCTTCGTCCAGGAAGAGGGATTCGGCTTTCCCGCCGCTGCTGCTGGCTTGTTCGACCACGGCGAGGGCGAGCGCGAGGCTCGCCTGGAACGTCTCGCCGCCAGAGAGGGTCTTCACGTCGCGAAGGCTGCCGGTGTGGGCGTCGAAGATTTGGAAGTCAGGGCCGAAGGCGAACCGGCCGAGGGTCATGCCGCGGATGATCGCGGTGGCGGCACCGAGCAGAGTCTGCTGTCGCTCCTGGACAACGGCGGCGCCGAATTTTCCGTTGCCGAGCAGGTCGATCAGTGCGGTGAGTCCGTCAAGGTGCGGCTGGGTGGACTGGATGCGGCGTACCAGGTCGTCCATCACCGGGATTTGGGCCAGTGCGGTGTCGTATGTCTCCACGGCGATGGCCCGGCGCCCGACGGCGTCGTCGTACGCGGTGCGGATGGGCTTACCGCCGGTCGGCGCGTTGCTGGTGATGGCGGCTGCTTCGTCGGCGAGCCGTTCGAGCAGTGAGCTGATATGCCCGGTCCGGGCCCGGCCGGCGTCGAGCGCATCCTTCGCGAGGTCCTTGAGGTCGGCCGCCCATTGGGCTTGTGCGGCGAGGTCGGCGGTGAGATCGAGTTGGGTGGCGGGCGGCGTTTGCAGCAACGCCGCGAGGGCGGCGTGGGCCGAGGAGACGTCCAGCATCCGCTGCTGGCTCTGCTTCGCCGGTGTGGTGACCTGATCGGCGCGTTTCTCTACCAGTTGCTCACGTCGCGTCTCCAGCACGTCGATCTCGGTGCTGAGCTGGGTGAGTGTGCTCCATTGCTCGCCCAGACGTAGCCGGTCGGCGGTCGCTTGGTCCCGCAGGCGGGTTACCAGTTCCGTGGTGGGTTGTTCCGGGCGGTATTCAGCCGGGATCTGCTGCATGAGGGTCGTGATCCTCTTGTGCAGCGCCGCCACCTGGCTGTGGACCTCTTTCAGCTGGGCGGTACGACCGGCAATGTCCTTGTCGATGGCCCCGACGATTGCGGCGGCTTTCGCGGCGTTGTCGCGGATCTCCTCGAGGTGCGTGGCTTTGGCCGTGGTCTGCTCGCGGGCGGCCGTGAGGAGCTCGATATGTGGTGCGAGGTTGTGATCGTCGTGCCGGTCGAGGTCGATCGCGCCGAGCTGCTGCGTGAGGACCGTGAAGGCGGTGCGCGCCTGCTCGGACGCGTCTGTGAGCTGGGCGGCTTTCTGCTCGGCGACCGTGTAGGTCTCCCGTTCCTTGCTCAGTGCCGCCGTGGTCAGGTCGGCTTCGCGCTTCGCGTGGGCTCGGGCCTTCTTCACGGCTTGTTCGGCGTCGTGCAGGCCCGGCGCGTGCGGAGGTGCAAAGCCGTCGGGCAGTTCGTGGTCGCAGATCAGGCAGGCGTCGCCCGGCTGCAGGCCGGCGGCGGCGTATGCGGCGGCGTTCAGGCGTTTCTGCCCCTCAAGCGTTTCCTCCGCCGCCGTCACCGCCTGATGGGCTTCCTCCTCGGCGGCGCGTTGCTGCTCCAGCTTCTCCGCCGCGGCTGAGTGGTCGGATCGCCGGTCGCGCAGTTGCTGGGTGAGCTGCGAGACGCGAGTAGTCAGGTCACGAACGTCGCGCAGGGCAGCGCGCCACGCATCAAGTTGTCTGTCGAGGTCGCCTTCACGGTCCGCGGCGTCCTTCCGGTCCTGCTCGGTGTCCTTGCGCAGCATGGCGAGCTTTCCGGCTTGCTCCCGTGCGCCGGATGCCCCAGACTCCGCTGCTCGCAGCTCGGCGGTCTCGGTGTCGTAGCGGGACCTGGCGTCGGCCTCGCGCTCGATCAGTTCGCCGAGTTGGCCGAGCCCGGTAGCGGCGGTCGCGGGCACATCTGCGAGCGGACCGCCTGGCCTGCGGTCTCCGAGGTGGGTAAGGAGATCGTCGCGCTGCTGACGCAGGGGGATCAGCTCGGCGACGAGGGCACCGTCCATCACGGCGATGGTGTCATCGAGTTCGGCGAGTTTCTTGAGCTGCTCGGGTGCGCCGGTTTCCATGATCGATGCGAGTTTGCCGATCAGCTCCAGCAGCCGCGTGCGTTCGTTCTCGGCGTCGGCGCGGCGCGTGTCGATGTCGGCGAGCTGCTCTTGGGCCGCCCCGAGCTGTTTGATCTGCTCGTCGGCCTGCCCGATCTGGGTGGCGGCCTGGGTCGCGGCGGCGCGCGGGTCCTGGATCAGAGCGGCTTTGCGCTCACGGAGTTTGTGCAGCCGGGGGACGAGTGCGTCGCGGCGGTCGCGGGCCTGTCGGCTGATGGTGTCGAGGATGTCGAGGCCGAGCAGGCCTTTGAGCATGTGCGCCCGTTCAGCAGGCGAAGCGTGCAGCAGCTGTTCGAATTTGCCCTGCCGCAGGAGCACCGCGCGGACGAAGGTCTTTTGGTCGAGCCCGATGAGCTGCTGGATGCGGGTGTTGGTGGCGTCTCGGCCGAGCCGCGTCTCCGAGCCGTCGACTGCCTCCAGCCGGTGGTGGGAGTTGGTCGACTTCTTCGACAGTCGTCGGCTGACCTTCCACTCTTTGCCGCGTGCTTCGAAGACGAGTTCCACGGCGAGCGTGCCGTCGCCGCCATCGGCGATGAGCACCTTCGGGGTGGGAGCTTCGAAGGTACACGCCCCGAACAGGGCGAAATTGATGGCGATGAAGATCGAGGATTTGCCGGCGCCGGTCTCGCCGGTGATCCCGACGAGTGTGTGGTCGCGGAAGTCGATGTGCTGCCGGCTGATGTAGGACCGTAGGCCGGAGAAGGTGAGTTCAAGCGGTCTCATGCGACACCCGCCGTCTGATCGTCGGTGAGCAGCGCGTCGACGGCGAAGCAGGGGTCGCGGTCCTCGTTGTCGGCGGCGAGGAACTCGCCCATGATCGCCATCACCGTGTCGATCGCAGCGGTGCGGGTGTCGGTCTGCTGGAGGTAGGCGCCGAAGGCGTCCAACAGCGGCCGCTGGGCGGTAGCGGTGCCGGGTTCGACCACGAGCGCGGCACCCTGGGTGCCGGCGACACGCTGTTGCACGTCCAGGACGGTGGCGCGTCCGAGCAGGTCATGGACGCGTTGCGCGAGTGCCGGGTCGTGGGTGTCGGTGTGCACTGTCGCAAGGCATAGGGCGTCGCCGATCACGGCGGCCTGGGATTGCAGATCCGCGAAGCTGCCCTCGAATCGGAACAGGGCTCGGCCACCCCGCAGCGGGATCGCCTCGCAGCGCGCGGGCATGCCGGGCTCGAGCGTGACCAGCGTGACGCTCTTGCGCTGGCCGGCCTCACCGAAGTCCAGCGGGATCGGCGAGCCCGCGTACCGGCCGGTGACAGGGCCGGGCAGGTCCTGCGGGTCGTGGATGTGGCCGAACGCGGCGTAGTCGACCGGCGGGATGGTCGCGGGGTCGCAGGCGTAGTCGTCGCTGCAATGCCGGGCACGCTCACTACCGGAGAGACCGGCGCCGGTTACATGCAGATGCGCTGCGAAAACCGTCAGCTCGCGCCGCGGGTCCAGGCCCGCCGTCAAGCCGGCGGTGATCCTCGCCTGCAGGTCGGCGATGCGGGCACGGTAGGCGCCGGCCCATCGGCGAGGGTCGTCGAAAACGTCGACGCCACGTTCGGCGGACACGAACGGCAGCGCGCCGATCCGCAGTGTGTTGCCGTCCCGGCCGGGCAAAACGAGGTGGTCACCGCCGATGCCGAGCGGCTTGTTGACGAAGTAGAGCCGGTTGAGGCGTCCGAGCCGGTCGAGGTAGCGCAGCAAGCTGAAGTTGTCGTGGTTGCCCGCGACCACGATCGTGGGGGCGATCGCCGCGAGTTCGGCGAGAGCGTCGACGACCCGCTCGATCTCGGCGTGGCTGACCTTGGAGTGGTCGATCAGGTCACCGGAGTTGATGATCGCGTCGGGCCGGACGTCCCGGGCGATTGCGATGAACTCGGTGAGGGCGTCGTCGAGGTCGGCGGCGCGGGACTGGTTGTACGTGGTCCGTCCGGCGTGCCAGTCGGAGGTGTGTAGCAGTTGCATGGGATCGGGGCCCTTTCGCGAAGGGGACGTGCGCTGACGTCAAAGGGGGATCGGGCGTTAGCCGAGGCCGCGGATCCGGTGGTCGGCGAGGTGGGCGAGGACGGCTTGATTGGCTTCCCAGCCGTCGGGGAACTTGTTGAACGCTCTGAGGTGCATCGGCTCGGTGGACGGGTGAGCGTCCAGGAGTTCTGGGATGCCCTGGCGTCCCACGACGATGCAGGCATGCCGATGCCGGGAGGTCAGGACGCACAGGCGACCGGACTCGAGGTGAAATGCGGTGGCGTCGATGCGACCGGACAGCGGGTGCAGGATGACGGTGATATCGAACTCGGCACCCTGCAGCCCGTTGGCGGTGTCCACGCGGATGCCGGTTGCGCCGCGGGTGCGTAGTTCCCGGCGCAGCGCGGCGACTTGGTCGCGGTGCGCCGCACCGACGGCGATGCGGTCAGGGGTCAATGGCCGTCCGCCGCGGGCGTGTTCGCAATACGTTTCCGTGCCACGTTGCAACAGGCGGGTGGCGATGTCCGCCGTCGCCGCGACCGCCTCCTCGTCGGTGCGCAGCGTGTTGCGGTGCGGCAGCTCGTAGAAGCCCCAGCCGGTCTCGGCCGCCAGCGCAATCACCTCGTCCACCGGAGTCGGCCGCAGTCCCGCCACGCGCATGACGACGTTGCGGTCTGCGTAGCCGGCGCCGGACCGGAAGGGGGTGAACGGGTAGAACGCCTCCCGGACGACCCCGGCCGCGCTCGGCGGCAGCCGCCAGGACAGGGGCAGATGGTGCGGCGTGATCTCCGGGTTGTTTCGTAGCAGTACGGCGACCGCGCTCTGCATGGGATCCCACGGCAGGCCGGCCCACCGCTCGCCCTCGACCGGGGAGAACGGGTCCAGCTGCCCGGGATCGCCGACGAACAGCATCCGCTCGAACAGCGCGGCGATGAGCAGCAGCATGTCGGAACGCATCTGATACGCCTCGTCGACGATTGCCCACGGCAGCTTTCCGGCCGTCTCGGCCCGGCTCCACTTCGCTGCCGTTCCGACCACGACGCGGCAATCGCCGAGGGCGTCTAGGCGGTTGCCGACCTGCACGTTCGGTAGCTCCACAGAGGCGGGCGGACGGTAGTTGTCGCGGGTGAGGCGGCCGATCAGGAGGTGCGGCAGCCGCGCGGCGATCTTCGCGGTGAGGTCGTCGACCTGCGCGTTGGTCTGGGCGATGACCATGATCGGCTCGCCGGCTCCGGCGATCTCCGCTGCCGTTCGGACGACGAGCGTGGACTTGCCCGCCCCGGGCGGCGAGTCGACGACCACCCCTGAGCGTCGGGGTTCGGTGAAATCAGCAATGATCTCGGCGGTGCGGGCCTCGGCGAGCTGCTGCGGTGTTGTCACGACCAGTCCTCCACCGCGTCCTCCGGAACGGGAACAGGTTCCGGCGGCGGCCCGCCGTGGGTCCACGGGATGTTCTCCCGCGTGGGCCAGGCCCGGCCGCGACGCACGAACGTGTCGGCGAGCGTTGTGTAGACCACGTTGTCCCCGACGGCCGGGACGGATCCTGGTTCAGGTTTCCGGCCGCGACCCATCTTGTCCTGCAGTTCGAGTTCGATCATCCAGCCGTCGCTGGTCTCGTCGAGTTTGGTGATGAGCGCCCGCTGCCCGTTGCGGCTCGGGTCGTGCACTTGCTGTCTCTTGTCGAGACGTACCGGGTCTGTGGTGGTGACGGTGACCAGGGGCCGTGTAACGGATCGTTGCGCGCCGGGTACCCGACGATCGGGGTCGCTCGCAACGACCTCGCCGGCGAACGCCTCGCCGGCGAGCCGGTAGTCGGCGAGGACCAGCGGGTCGTCGTAGGCGCGCTCGGCGTCGAAGCTAGCCAACCGCTGTTCCATCTCGGCGAGGCGCTGTGCGGCGCGTACCGCGTTGTCGCGCTTGGCCTGCGGGTATCCGCCGTTCGTGACGTAGTGATGAAACGCGGTGAAGCGGTCACGCTGCCGCTCCCATCGGCGGGCCACTCGCGCTGCCGGTGACTCCGCCCGCAGCAGGTCGATGGACTGCCACACCAAATCCCAGGTGGGCCGCATCTGTTCCACGAGCATGCCGGTCAACCGGTTGAGGATCTGCCGCCTGGCTGGCTCAGTCGCCGCTGAGGCTAGATCGTGCAGGGTGGGCTGTAGGAATAGCCGATCGAAGGTGGGGTCGGTCGCCGGGCCGGCCGGCGGGCACACGGCCGGATCCTCGGCTCGGCGCGCGGCATCGATGACGGCCATGCCGGGCGGCGGCGCTAGCCAGGCCATCAGCGCGGCGAGGTTGCCGTCCTCGACGTCGCTCTGCCCGGTCGCCCACACCGCGCTCAACGCTCGGGTGGCCGGCACCAGGACGCAGGAGTCGGCAAACTCGGCCTGCTCCGCCAGCCAGGTGAGCCAGATACCCAATTGCCGCACGGACGGGGCAACGGCCCAGGGGCCCTCACTGGAACGGAACCGCGTCATACGCCCCAGCAACCGGACGTAGTCGATGCCAGCCGGGTTGGGCACCCACACCTGAGGCGCCTGGGTTGCCCGTACCGACAGTTCCGATCTGCGGGTGTCGACTCGCTGTGTGGTCGCTGCCATCGAGGCGATCGGGAACAGCAGATGGCCGGCGAGACGTTCCGCGAATCGAAGCCGTTCGGCTCGTTCGCGCGGCTGCCGCGTAACGATGACCTCTGGCCGCCCGGGGTCAGAGCCCACCATCACCGCGAGCGGAGCGTTCGTCTCGCCGGCCAAGATGATCGGCACCATGACGATCGGCTGCTCGGATATGTGTAGGTGGCGATACAGGGTGACACGCTGGGGCGTCTGCGAGCCGGCGGCGAGCACCCGGGCCAGCGAGCTCATCACGGTCACCGCATAGCCCCCAGGGCATGCTGGCGCATCTGGTAAGCGCTCCGAAGCAGACCGGCGGCCTGGCGTTGGCTGTCATCAGGCACCCGGCCGCCGGTCGCCAGCGCGATCGCTTCCGCGATGGAATCGATGCCGCCCAACTCCTCGCGAACCACCCGACCCAGCACCGGCACGGTGCCGTCCGCTTCCGCCCGGCACACCCCCGCCAGCTCGCAACTCTCCAGACAATCCGGTGAATAGCGTGCCGAGACTTGAGCGACAGAGGCGGCAAGATCGTCCGGGCTCCGGGTCGCCTGTCCCGTGTCGTCAAGAACAAGGTCGAAGGTCAAGCCCGGAGGAAGGGCCGACAGCAGGGCTTCCATCGACTCCATGCGGGTGAGGTGACGCCGCAGGGACGCCAGCGGCTTGCGCACGTCGACCAACTCGGCCACGGGTTGGTTAGTGAAGTCTCTGGGACAGACCAAGATCACCTCATGGGAAACCAGCTCCGGTGAGAGCCCGGCGGTTTGCAGCATCTCGCGCATCGCCAGTACGTAGACCGCCGCTTGCTGCGCGGCGGCGGCGACCTTGCCCGGGTCTGCCGTGCCGTCCACGATGGGGAAAGATTTGATCTCGACGATGTGGAAACGGTCGCCGAACTTGAAGGCGATCAGGTCAGGCTCGATGTAGACCCGGACGCCGTTCATGGTGAGTTGCAGGATCGGGTGATCGAACATCGTTCCCACTGGGTCCGATGCTCGCGCCGCTTCCTCCAGGGCGCTCTGTGACCGCCTAAGTCGAGCGCTGATGCGGTCGTCGTCGTCGGCCGGGTTGAGGTCGTGATAGTGCGCCTGGGCAGTCGGCAGATCGAGGTGCCCCCGCAGCAGCCGCAGAAGGTCATTGCCGCCCTCGGCCTTGACTTGCGCTTCGAAGCTCTTTCCGCGGGCCAGCGCGATACTGGACATCTGGCCGACAGTCATGCCGTGGCCGAGCCGATCAGCGATGAGTGCTTTGTTCACGCCGGCGGCGTCCATGAGCGTGCGACGGCGGCAGCCGGGGTTAGCGGCAAGAGCAGCGAGAGTTCGGGCGTTGTGCGGCTTTCGCGGTGCCGCACCACGGATGGCGTTGAGACGGTCGTCGATGACGGTCATCGTGTCCTCTGGAATGACGGGTCCGGTCTTCGCGGCACCGGGCCGCCGATATCGGGGAAGTTGTTAGTCTGCGCTGCGGACGGCCCTGAGCGGTTGAGCACCGAACAGCTGCTGGACGTCGTCGAGCCGACGGCGTGCCGCTTCGGCGGCAGCCTTGCGTTGTGCGCGATCAGAGTCGTCGTGGACGGCCAGCTCGGCTCGCGCAGCCGCAATGATCGCCGCAGGCCTGGCCGAGCCGAACGATTCTGCCGCGCCGGGAATGTTGGTCGCGAACCGCCACAGAAGCGTGCTCGTCTGCGGCCCGGGATCGCCGGTCCGCTCGACGTGCTCGGCAAGCCTGATCGCCCCTGAAAGGAAATCGACCCGCGGGGACAGCGGACCGATCATCCGCCGGTCCAGAGACCACGTGGAGACGGCCAACAACCCCCGCACGCTCACCCACTGGTCCACCGCGAGCGCACTGCACAAGTAGTACGGACGCGCAAAGGGCGCCGACCGAAACGACCGCTCCTCGTCTCGCCGAAGGCTGGTCAATTTCGCGCTGACCAACTCACCGGCGTAGAACGCGTCATGCACCGCGACGATCAGCTTCGGCGCAGCCGGCACCCCCAACAGCGTGAGCACTTGGTGAACCTGTTCCCGCATGGGTAACAGCGACGCACCGGAAGGCAACGGGGCCAGCGGGGCCTGTCCCGTATCCGACCCCTCGATGTCCTGCAGGCCCGTGTCCCATCGCTGCTCAGCCGCGCGAAGCTCAGCCCGAAGTGCAGGAACTTTGGCGCGCTGGCCCGTGGACAGCGCACGGCGGATCTGCGCTCGCAGCCCTGAGATCAGGCCTTCGAGTTCATCCATCGTCTCCGCCACGTGGGAGAAGTTACCACACACTCTCCACTAGATTCCAGTAATTTCCAGCAGGATCCTTCCATGGGAAGTCGATTCGTCACAACCAGGCGCTTCCCTTCGCGCGGTCGCTGGTGCTGGCAGCAAGGGCGACGACCGCCGTCGCTTCGAGATCCACTCGGTGGGGAAGGCGAATGCCGACGGGCGACTGGGGCGCCTTGTCGGCCGGACATTGTGCGAGGCTGGCGAAGCCGACCTGTGTCGATGCGGAACCGTTCAGCCTCATCGGATGGTGGGTTTCGCGCGGCGGGCGGCACCCCGTCGGCCGTACGCTGGCCCGCTGTCTGGGGTGGCGCGCCAGATGCGACCAGCGGTTGTGACCTCAAACATCCGGTGGATGGAGGGCGCCGAGGTGAGGGTCCGCCGGCAGCGCCTCATTGATCTTGGTGCTGTGCTCGCCGTGTGGTCTCCAGCGGAGGTCACCCCGGGTCAATCCTTGCCACTCCGAGCCAACCGGAGTTAATGATCATGGTTGCCGACCCGCCGCGTGTGGTCACCGTGTGGTCGTCGGTCGGGGCGGTTCGCCCGGTCAACGCAGGTCAACGCGGGTCACTCCCTGCCAACGCGGGTGGACCCGGAAGTCGTTGCACTGACCACTCGCGCCCCCGTAGCTCAGGGGATAGAGCATCGGTTTCCTAAAACGCACGCAATTGTTTTCCGTAGGCCGATGACCAGCGGGTTCCTATTTCTGAAGATCAAAAATTGGTCGCAGGGTGGCACTGCTGTGATCGCTTGCTGAAGATTTGCGGGCGCGGCCTCTGGCCTGTTCAGAGTGCGAAGGCGCGGTAATATCCATTGATTGTAGCGACTCTCGTTCTTGTCGACGTTAGCGTCTGAGCGTCAGCGCAAGGGCGTCAGGCGGGCTCTCATGCGCCGCCTCATCGAAGGTGCCTACACTACGGCCCTGTCTAGTTGTGGCTGAGCCCGACAAATTTTGTGATCATCCAAACCGCCCGGCTCCTGGGCGGCGAACATGTCGGGGTGGCACGGACTGATCATGACACTCGGCTCGCCGGACAACCTGCCGCCTGCTGACATGGTTGAGGTCGTGCTGATCGCTGTAACGGAACCGGCCGTCTCGAGCTAATGAAACAGCATGGCGACAAACATGTCCTTCTGCCGGCGACGGTGGCTTTAACGGAGACCGGTCGTCTCCGACCGGTGGAACCTAGGCCACCCCGACGTTGCGCTCGTCGTACTCATCGCTGCAACGGAGACCGACCGTCTCCGGCGCTTCAGCGACCGGGCAGATCGTCAAGACCGAGGCGGCGATCAAGCTGTAACGAAGACCGGCCGTCTCCGGCCGGTGGAGTTTGATGACCGTCCCGTTGGCCCGGCGGACCTTCTTCGTGCTGCAACGGAGACCGGCGTCTACTGCCGGTGGAGCGCGTAGGCGGGGCACTCGGACCGATCGAGGACCGGAGCGCTGCAACGGAGACCGGCCGGCTACGGCCGGTGGAGCGGGTGCGCACCTGCACATGGCCGGTCGTCGGGCGGGTGCCTCAACGGAGACCGGCCCTCTGCGGACGGTGAAGCGCTCACCCGGGTTGATCGGGCGGCCGTCCACGACGCAGCTGCAACCGAGAACGGCCATCTCTGGCCAGGTGGAGCCTGCGGCGTCCACCTCCGGCCGGGTGCTGCTCTTGGCCGGCGGAGCAAGCGTGTCGACGATTCAGTGGGCGCAGGAGTTGGTGCTGTAACGGAGACCGGCTGTATCCGGCCGGTGGAGCTCCCACGCCGCCATCAGAAGGAAAGCGATGCCACCGGCGCTGCAACGGAGACCGGCCGTCTCCGGCTGGTGGAGCTCCGGGGCAACCTTATCGAGGAGATCCCGCCCGGCCTGCTGCAACGGAGACCGGCCGTCTCCGGCCGGTGGAGCGGGTCAACGAGATGTACTGGGCGTCGGCCGGCCGCCCGGCTGCAACGGAGCCCGGCCGTCTCCGGCCGGTGGAGCAGGCGGTTTCCTCCCAGGCGGTGCGGAATGCGACGACGCTGCAACTGAGACCGGCCGTCTCCGGCCGGTGGAACTCCGCCGGCGACCAACTGCGCTTCAACGGCCAGCAGCTGCAACGGAGACCGGCCGTCTCTGGCCGGTGGAGCCAACGCCCACGAGCAGGGCGTCCGCCGTCGGCGCAAGCTGCAACGGAGACCGGCCGTCTCCGGCTGGTGGAGCAGACGAGCCCCGGTATCGAAGCGCTTGACTTGATTGCTGCAACGGAGACCGGCCGTCTCCGGCCGGTGGAGCCGGGGAACCCGGGCACGTTGACGGCGAGTGCGGCGATGCTGCAACGGAGACCGGCCGTCTCCGGCCGGTGGAGCGGTCTACAACGGCGTCACGGCCGTGCTGCGGTTCGTGCTGCAACGGAGACCGGCCATCTCCGGCCGGTAGAGCCCTTCTTGAGCTGCGCAAATAGACGAACATCAATGTGTCAGGGCTTGCCTTTTGCCTGCTATGCCGGTTCTATCCTGGTTCTCTGGTTCGGAACCCCGCGCCTGCGGCGTGGTCGCGAACGGTTCCGAACCACAGAGGCGACGCGGGTCTGCTGGTGATGGCGCGCTTCAATTGTCAAGGTCCGTGGCCAGGGGTGGGCGTCCGTGGGTGGCGAACCGCTGCTGGCGGGGGAGGTACCTGTGCGGGGCACATCAGGCATCCCGAGCCGTCAACTCTGCGATGTCAGCGCTGTGTGGGACGTGGCCAGATTAGCTCGGACCCTCCTTGACTGCCGAAGCGGCATTAAGGTGATGCGCTGCTTTGGCCTGGTCGGCTTCGCGTGAGCGCATGGTGCGTGGGCTGGTTCTGCCTGGCGATGGTCAGGTTGCTGGATCCGGTTGTAGCTGGCTTCGTCTGGATCCCGACAGTGTCACACCCTGGGTGTACGACCTGGAGTCGATGAGGCTGTCTCCCGATCGACTGTTGGTCCGGCTCCATGAGTTCGGGTGGGCAATGCTCCCGAGGTGGCTCGATGACTCGATGAGGAGTGTGTGTGACGTCTTTTGACGCGTTCTTCGAGTTGGCGTCCGGTGAGGTGCCGTACGGGTATCAGGCGCGGTTGGCGCATGACGGTTTGCCGGCGGTGGTTCAGGCGCCGACGGGCGCGGGGAAGACGGGCATCATTCTGGCGTGGCTCTGGCGGCGGCTACATGGTCCCGATCCGGCCGGTACGCCGCGGCGGTTGGTTTTTGCGTTGCCGCAACGGTCCTTGGTAGAGCAGGTGGCGCGGGAGACCGAGAGGTGGTTGGCAAACCTTGGGTTGTCCGAGAGGGTTGCGTTGCATGTGGTGATGGGTGGGGCGGGTGAATCTCAGCGGCGTTGGCGGTTGGAGATGGATCAGCCGGCGATTCTGATCGGTACGGTGGATTCGCTGGTCAGTAAGGCGCTCAACCGTGGTTATGGCATCTCTCGGGCCATCTACCCGATCGACTTCGCCCTGGTCGTCAACGGCGCCCAGTGGGTGATTGATGAGATCCAGTTGTGTCCGGAGTCGACGACGACGTTGCGGCAGCTCGCGGCGTTCACTCGCGCGGGTGGTGTGGGGTCGTGGCCGATGGCTGAGCCGGCCGGTCTGACGTGTATGTCGGCCACTGTGTCCGCGCGTCTGCTCGACACGGTGGATAACCCGGCCCCGGTTGAGTCCGACGTGGTGCGCGTCGAGGCGGGTGACCGGGTCGGGAAGTTAGCTGTCCGGTTGAACGCGAGCCGCACGGTTGCCCGGCTTCCGGTGGAGCCCGGCGACTACGCGTCGATTGCGGCGGCGGTGCTGCGGCGGCATCGGCCGGGCACCTTGACCCTGGTGGTGTTGAACACGGTCGCCGCGGCACGCGGTGTGCACGCGGCCCTGCGGGGGGAGTCGGTGCCCCTCACGTTGTTGCATTCCCGGTTTCGGGGGGTGGAGCGGGAGCGCTTGGCGGAGGCGGTCGGTGCCGAGCCTTCGGGCGCTGGTCATGTGGTGGTCGCTACTCAGGTGGTCGAGGCCGGGCTTGATCTTGATGCGGCGGTGTTGGTCACCGAGGCGGCTCCGTGGCCGTCGATGGTGCAGCGGGCGGGGCGGTGTAACCGGCGGGGTCTGCTAGCGGATGCGGAGCTGTGGTGGCTGCCGCCGGTCAGGCACCTGCCGTATGAGGAAGCGGATGTGCGCGCGAGCGTCGCAGAGCTGACGGTGCTGGAGGGTGTTGCGGTGACGAGTGAGGATCTCCTCGGCCGCGATGTGCTCGTGACGGAGCCTGAGGTCACCGTTCTGCGCCGGGCGGATCTCCTCGCGCTGTTCGATACCGCACCGGATCTGACCGGGGCGGATCTGGATGTGGGCCCGTATGTGCGCGACGCTGACGATCTTGACGTGTTGCTCGCATGGGCGATCTGGGCACCCGTGGACGCCAGCGGGCGGCCGGCGGCAGAGGCGAAGGCGCCGGAGGCGAGGTGGCGCTGCCGAGTGCCCCTCGGTGAGTTGCGCGCTCTCGCGAAACGCGTCGCGGTGTGGCGCTTCACGCAGGTGACGGGTCAGTGGACGCGGGTCAGTGATCGGCAGTCGGCCCGTCCGGGTGAGGTGCTGGTGGTCGCGGCGAGCGCGGGCGGTTATGACCCGGAGTCCGGGTTCGATCCGTCGGTGCGTCGGCCGGTGCCGGGTTGCCCCTCTCTGGACCCCGTGCCCGTGCCCGTGACCGGTATGGACCAGGCGGCCGGGGTGGAGGACGCGTATCAGCAGGATGATGCCAGCGTCGCGCAGCCGCAGTGGGTGAGCCTGGAGCAACACAGCACGGACGTCCGCGCCCAAGCGCGGGCGTTGATCAGCGGCATCAACCCGGCTCTTCCGGTGCCGGTGCGGCACGCCGTGGCCGTCGCCGCGTACGCGCATGACGCGGGGAAGACTCATCCGGCCTGGCAGGACGCTCTGTGCGCCCTGGCGCCGCCGGATGAGCGTGAGCACGTCGAGGGTGGGCGTCCGTGGGCGAAGTCTGCCGTCGCCGGCCGGTTGGCCTACGCGGGTGGGGTCACGAACTTCCGGCACGAGTTGGTGTCGTTGCTGCTGTTGGATGGTCCGTTACGTGGCCTGCTCGCTGACGTTGAGGATCCGGATCTGGTGCGGTATCTGGTGTTGGCTCATCACGGGAAGCTGCGGGTCCAGGTCCGCGGGCCGGATGACACCGACGACGACCGGCTGCTCGGGTTGAAACGCAACGAGGTGGTGCTGACCTCGGACCTGCTGGGCCAACCAGGGGGCACGTTGACCGTCGATCTGGATCAGTTCGGCCTTGGCGGTGCCCGGTCGTGGACGCGGACCGCTCTTGGTTTGCGGGATCGGTACGGGCCGTTCGTGCTGGCGTACCTGGAGACGTTGGTGCGGATCGCCGACTGGCGGGCCAGCGCGAACCCGGGGACAGCCGCGTGACCCGGCACGTGTTGGCGGGGCTGCGTCCGACGCCGTTGAGCGCGTACCTCGCTGGTCTTGGCCTGTTTAGGGTGCTGGGCGAGCAGGCCGACCCGGAGGTGACCGCTTGCTGGAGCGACGACGGGCTGGTGCTCGACACGACGGTGCCGGAGCTCAGTGGGTGGTTGGTGGATCGGTATGTGCCGACGCCGGTGCTGAGCCCGTGGAACGAGGGCAGCGGTTTCGGGGTGAAGGACAAGACCCCGAAACAGGCCCTCGACGCGTTGGTCGCGCATCCCTCGCCTCGCCTCGACGCGTTCCGCGCAGCGGTGGTGACCGCGACGTTGGTGGGCGAGCGGTCTCGTTCGCAGGGGTGGACGAAGGAACGCACGATCCGCCAGTTCCGTAACCGGGCCCCGGACGCGTTGCTGCCGTGGATCGACGCCACGGTGGTCCTCGTCGGCGACCAGAGTTACTTCCCGCCGCTGCTGGGCTCGGGTGGCAACGACGGCCGGTTGGAGTTCTCCACCTCCTTTCACCAACGGTTACTCGAGGTTCTCGGGGTTACGCCGGTGCAGGTCGACCGCTCTGGTGCCCTCGCCCAGGATGTACTCACCGGTCAGGAGGTGGTGCCGCTGAGTCGGGCGTCCGCGGGTCAGTTCGACCCGCTGTCCGCTGGTGGGCCGAACTCGTCGCCGTTCGGTGCGGCGGAGGCGATCGTGAATCCGTGGGCGTTCGTGCTCATGGTCGAGGGGGCGTTGTTCTTCGCCTCTACCGCCGTGCGCCGCCATCAGCATCAGGTGGGGCGGGCGGCGATCCCGTTCACGGTGGCCGCTACCCCGGACGGGTCGACGAGCGGCGCCGCCGGTGAGGTGAGCCGGGGTGAGATCTGGGCGCCGCTGTGGGAGCGGCCGTTCAGCCTGCCCGAGACCCTGCAACTGTTCTCCGACGCCCGCGCCGCCTGGCGCGGCCGGCCTGCCCGCCGGGCCGTCGAGTTCTACGCCGCCACCCGCAGCCTCGGCGTCGCACGCGGCGTCGACGCCTTCGCCCGCTTCGGTCTGCACCAACGCAACGGCCTCGCGCACGTCGCGGTGCCCTTGGACCGGGTGAGGGTCGTGGACCGACCGGAGGTACGCCTCGCCGCCCGGTTGGAGGACTGGGTGTCCTGGGTACGCCGCGGTTCGGGCACCGGCTCGGTCGGGGAGAGGTTGCGCCGCTTCGACACCGCCCACCTCGCTTACGTGCGCGACGGGGGAGCGCTGCCGTTGGCCCGGCTCCTCGCCTCGGTGACCGACCTCGAACAGGCCGTCGGCCGCAGCGGACGCACCCGCGACGCTGTGCCCGTGCGGACACCACCGCCAGCGGGCGAGTTCCTCCAGGTGCTCACGGCGGCCAGCCGCGCCGAACTACGGATCGCGGTGGGCATAGCCTCCGCCGCCACAGCGGCCCCCCGGCAGGAGGCGCGGACCATGCGTCACCTGCTGCTGCCCGTCGACCCGCACCCGCGATGGCGTGCCAGCTCGGTGGTACCCGGGTTCGGACTGCGTCCGCTGCGCCATGTCCTGACCGACGTGCTGCTGTGGCGCAGCCGCACCGCCGTGGACGAGCCCAGCGAGCAGACGTTTCGCGGCTCGCCGACTTTCCGCCGCGGCATACGGGTTCCTCTTCTCGACCTGCATGCCTTCGCCACACTCGGGCGCCTCGACGATGATGCCTTGGACCTGTGGCTACGCGCCTGCCTCGCCCTGCGCTGGGACGGCGTCGAGCACACCTGGGCCGACCCCGACGAACCCGTGGTCCCGATCGCCACCCTCGGGCTCCTTCATCCCCTGGCCGACGGCATTGCACCCCCACGCCGCACCCAGGGTGACGTGCCCCGGTGGGCGCTCAGTCCGGACTGGCCCGCCCGGCTCGCCGCCGGACACATACCCGCGGTGCACGCCGAGGCCGTCCGCCGGCTCCGCCAAGCCGGCTGGCACGCGGTCCCGGCGCCGGCACAAATTCCCTTTGATGGCCATGCGCTCGCGGCGGCGCTGGTCCCCCGCTGCCGGCAACCTCAACGACTGCTGCGCCGCTACTTCGGCGCCCCGATCGCCTCTGACGAACCGCGCGAGAGCGCGCACGCCCCCGAACTCCTGAAGGAGACGTTGTGACCAAAGCCCGCACGGTGATCAAGGCCGACCTGCGTCCGCTCATCGGATCCCGGTTCCAACCCGCCGGGTTCCCCGACCTCGGCGCCGCGGAGTTCGACTCCACCGACGGGAGGGCGCTGCTGGTCGAGTCCACCCAGTCGATGGCGAACCGCCTGGAGTCGACGACCTGGGACGACGCCCGCGCCGAGCAGCGTGAAGAACTGTCCGGTCTGCCGTACGTGCGCGTCGTCGACGGCGACGGCGCGTTCCTGTCCTCCAGCCGGCTTGAAGCACACCGGTTGGCCTCCGCGTATGTCATGAACGGCGCCGTCGACGGCGTCAAGGGCGAACAGTGGATGCGCGAGCGCCTCGGACTCACCGCCGGCCGACCGCTAGACCACCGAGCGGTGGCCCGCGCCTGCTTCGCGCTCGACCCGGTGTCCCTGATTCACGGCGTGTTCTTCGCTCGCAAGGGGTGGCCCTGGCAGCCCCGAATCGCCCGCGCGGTCACCAGCTTCATCGAGGCATACGACGTCCGCCCTGCGGTCAGCGGCGGAGTCAAACGCGACGTGGTGATCAACGAGGCGAAGGACGGCGCGACCGCCGAGGGGTACGGGACGGTGCCGCACCACCGGGTCGAGTACACCGCGAAGCAGATCACCGCCTACTTCTCCGTCGACCACGCACAACTACGCTCCTACGGCCTGTCTGACTCTGCGACCGCGCTGTTGGAAGCACTCGTCGACTTCGAAATCGGCACCCTGCTCGACGGCGGACTCCGCCTGCGAACCGCCTGCGACCTGGAAGTCGTCGGCGTAGAAGGAGAACGACCGGACACCGCCGAAGCCACCCGCCGCTTCGCCAAAATCGTTCAGGAGTGCGGCGACCAGCTCGGCCCCGTCACCACCGCCGTCTGGACCGGACGGGGCAAGGGATGACGATCACCCTCGCGATCCGCTTCCCCCTCGGCCGCTACCACGCCACCGCCTGGGACCGCAGCGTCAACGAAGGCGCCGTCGAATGGCCACCATCACCATGGCGGCTCCTCCGCGCGCTCGTCGCGACCTGGTACACCCGCTGGCCCGACCTCCCCGCCCCCACACTCGACCAAGTCCTCCACACCCTCGCTGACCTGCCCGCCTACCAAACCCCACCCGCAGGCCCCGGCCACAGTCGCCACTACCTGCCCGACACCGACCACACCACCGGTGCCACCGGATCTACCGACCTCACCCTTGATCCGTACCTTACGGTCCCACGGGACGAGGACCTGCTCATCCAGTGGCCGGCGACCCTCACTGATGAGCAGCGGAACACCCTCGCGAAACTCGTCGAGCTGATCCCCTACCTCGGCCGCGCCGACTCCGTCTGCGAAGCCCGCCTCCTCGACACCAACCCTGAACCCGATGACACCTGGTGGCGACCGGCGGCGGCCGGGAGCGAAACCGTACGGCTACTCGCCCCAGCTGGACCGATCCGCCGGGCAATCCTCGAAACGACAACCCTGGAAGTGCGCAAGGGACGCCGCACCCTGCCCCCCGAAACACGCTGGGTCCGCTACACCCGTAAACCCGCTGAACCATCAGCACCCACGAAAGAACGCGACGTCGACAGTGGTGTCACCGCGATCCGCTTCGCTGTCACGTCACGTGCACCGTTCAAGGCCACCCACGCCGTCCTGCTCGCCGACAGAGTCCACCAACTCGCAGCGACAAAAATCGACAGCAACCGGCCTGTTCTGTTCGGGAAACGAGGCGCGGCCACGAACCACCAGCACGCCCACTGGATCCCCATCCCCGCCGGAGCGCAGGCCGGTGCCACCGTGACCAGCTTCGTCGTCTGGGTACCCAGCGGACTCATGCTCGACGAAATCAGCCACCTCATCGGCATTCGCAATGCCTCCGGACGCCGCGGCGACTACCAGGTCAAAGGCCTTCCCGACGTAAAGCTGATGCTGCAAGCCACCGGCAGCGTCCAGCAAGTAGCACCAGAGCTGTGCGGGCCCGCCCGCCGATGGCGCAGCCTCACCCCATACCTCCCCGTCCGATACCCGAAACGCCAAACCCTCGACGAGTACATCACCGCCGACATCCGAACCGAACTCGGATACCGGAACCTGCCGCCAGCAGGCGTCACCCGCCTCAGCCCGGAAGAAGGCCTGTCCGACCGATGGGCGTTGACCTACCGCCGATACCGGCAATCGGAGAAACTCGCCCACGCCCGCCGTGGACTCGGACTACAGCTGGAGTTCGACCAGGAGCAGCCGGGGCCCATCCTCCTCGGGCAACTGAGCCACTTCGGATACGGCATCTTCCTGCCCGAACATACTTAGGCCGCGAAGACCGAAGGGCGACAAGGAATCCGCTGAGGAAGACCTTCGCCGGAGGGTGCAGCCACGGGAGCTCCTTTCGGCGACCCGAACGCCCTGTCGCTGGCGTAGGACGCAGACGAGCGCTTGCTTGGCGCTGATACCCGCACGAGCATGAATACCTCGGCTATCCCCTCTTAGGCGCCGTACCCCATCGTGGTAAACAAGCCAAGGCCGCTGCGACGGAGACCGGTCGTCTCCGACCGGTGGAACGCGAGGAGTACTACGCCTGGGGCGGAATCCTCGTGGAGCTGCAACGGAGACCGATCGTCTCCGACCGGTGGAACCAGCTGCTCCCGGATCCAACCGTACGCGGGCACGGTGCTGCAACGGAGACCGGTCGTCTCCGACTGGTGGAACCGATGGCTCTCTTACGGTGATCAGGACGACACTCATGCTGCAACGGAGACCGGTCGTCTCGACCGGTGGAACCAGGCCGGAGGGGGGTTGTAGGCGCGGCAGGTTTCGCTGCAACGGAGACAGGTCGTTTCCGACCGGTGGAACCACCCGGTGGCCATTGCTCCCGCCCGTAGATACATCGTGCTGCAACGGAGACCGGCCTTCTCCGACCGGTGGGACTTTGCAAGGCGCGCACGGCCGCCTCGGTCTTGGCCCCGCTGCAACGGAGACCGGTCGTTCCCGACCGGTGGAACGTCTCGAAGCGGATGTCGGTGCCGACCTGGCGGGTGCGGCTGCAACGGAGACCGGTCCTCTCCGACCGGTGGAACCGGGGATCCGGCGGACCAGCGTGTTGCGCTGCCAGATGCTGCAACGGAGACCCGTCGTCTCGGTGGAACGCTGCGGCTAGGCCGGTTCGGCGTGGACGGCCACCAGCTGCAACGGAGGCCGGTCGTCTTCGACCGGCGGGACTACCTGCGTACCACGGACGGTATGCGCCTGGAGGCGCTGCAACGGAGACTGGTCGTCTTCGACCGGTGCAACCCCCACGTGTCGGTCACGGCCGCGTTCCGGGTCGGGCTGCAACGGAGACCGGTCGTCTTCGACCAGTGCAATACGACCAACCCGGACGAGCCGATGCACTGGCTGCGGCAGCTGCAACGGAGACCGGTCGTCTTCGACCAGTGCAACGCCGGCAATCCGGTTCTCACCGGCGGCCATGATCTCGTCGCTGCAACGGAGACCGGTCGTCTTCGACCGGTGCAACGCTTCGTGAGCTGGGCCAATAGATGGGTGCTTACATCGTTGGGCCTGCGTTGGTGCCCGCTATACCGGTCTCGCGCAGGTTCTCTGGTTCGGAACCCCGCGCTTGTGGCGTGATCGCCTACGGTTCCGAACCGGCGGAGGCGGCAGGTCTCTGCTGGAAGTGGCGAGCTTCGTTTGTCAAGGTTCATGGCCGGAAGGAGTTGGCCGGGCATCTCAACGATCTGACTTCATGTTCCTCTGAGTGCCGGTGTAGTGCTGGCTGACCCGCACGATGCGCCCATCCGGGTCCTTGACTTCGAGGACGTCCTCTGGGTTTCTCGGACTGCGTTCGACGTCCAGTCCGAGCCGTCGTGCCACGTCGGCAAGTAGGCCGACCGTGATATGCACGCTGACCGATGCGGTGTCGATCGGAGTGTTCGCGGCCTGTTGTTGAAGTAGTAGCCCTGGGCCGACGTGGGCGGTGCCGGAACGTACGGGGATGTCGCGGCCGGTGAGCTGAGCGTAGAACGCCGCTGATCGGGTGAGGCTTCGGGCGACGAGGATGACAGCTGCTTCCGGTCTTGCGTCTTCGTCCGCTGACTCGATGGCACTTGCGGGGTTGCCTGCCGTGTGCACATCCAGGGTGTCATGGCGCCTGCCGGGCTGTTCGTCGGCGCGGGTAAATGGAGAATGAAGTATCGCCGCGTCGATGAGGACGGTCTGACCGTCGCTGAGCTGCAGTCGTGCGCGGAGAACACGGTCGTCGAGCGCATCGAGGTCGGCGATGCGGAAACGGCGCCCGTCAGGGAATTCGTGCAGTTTCGAAGAACCCTTGTTGGTGTACGCGGTGAGCAACGTGAGCTGCAGCTCATCGCGCAGGTGACGTGGCGGAAGGTTCGGCCAGTGACCAAGGTCCACCATCTGCCCGTGGCTGTGCTGGGCAATCTTGGTGAGGTAGGCGGCGTCCTGGACGGTGAGCGCGAGATCGCCGAGCCAGTCGATGCCGTGCAGAGCCCCGAGTATCGCGGCGGTCATTGATGCCAGTGTGTCGGTGTCGGCTTTGCGCAGGAACGCCGCAGTTAGCAGGCCGCCTT
The DNA here is from genome assembly GCF_040608575.1 of Micromonospora sp. NPDC005171. Lineage (NCBI taxonomy): Bacteria > Bacillati > Actinomycetota > Actinomycetes > Micromonosporales > Micromonosporaceae > Micromonospora > Micromonospora sp. NPDC005171. The sequence goes on from NZ_JBEXIM010000013.1 coordinate 102,580, forward strand.
GAGGGCGGGCAGCGAATCTACTTGCTAGGTAGATGGCGGCTGCTGCGGTGACGGTGCCGGAGCCATTAACCTTGGGGTCGGTGCACCCAATTCGTTCGAGGGTGGTCTCGGGGTTGCTCATGGCGCCTTGGTGCAGCGAGTCCGCGATGATCTCCAACAGTTGCTGTGTTTCTTTGTTGGTGTCGCGCCAGGCTTCGGCGAAATGGTCGAGCTCACTGCTATTGGCCCAGCCTGCAGGCAGTTCCGAGAGGATCTGGTCGGCGTCGATCAGGCCGCCGGCGGCGGCTTCGATGCTGTCGCCGAATCCGTGGGTGGCTTGTGTCTGGACGGCGTGTCGTAGGGCGAAGGCGTAGACGAGCGCGCCGACCAGGGCTCGGGGATGCCCGTGAGTGGTGATGCCGTCGCGCACGACGCGCTGGATGAGGGCGCGAGGGCTATCGGCCCACAGCACGTGGGGGGCGATGCGCATGGCGATGCCGTTAGCGCCGGCGTTGCGGTATCTGGCCAGTGCGTCTTGAGCGCGGGCCGACTTTCCAGCGTCCCAGGGTGGGCGGCCGGAAGCCCATGCGCCGGCCGCGCGCAGTACTGCTCCGCCGCCGCCGCGCTGGTAGAGCAACCAGGTCGGGAGTTCGGCCTCGGTGAGGCGCTGCCACCAGCGGTCGCCGGCCAGGCAAGCCCGTGCGGTGGCGAGTAGCAGCTGCGTGTCGTCGCTGTATTCGCCCGCCTGGACAGGGTCGCGGTAGCGGCTGGAGTAGTGGCCAGCATGGCGGATCCAGCTACGGAAGGTCGGTTGCGGCTTAGCGCGGTCGCGCTCCTTCTGGCCGCCGACCAGGCCGCCGCGGGGTTCCTGCGGCCAGCCGAGCGCGTCGCCGACTGCGGCGCCCAGGAACATGCCTGTCGCGACCTGCGCATCGAGGCGGGTGTTTCCAGTCATCATGCCGCCTTGGGAGACCAGGGGGTCTCGCTGAAGTATTGGCTGTTCTGAACAGCGTCGGTGATCTTCCACTTGTTGAACATGTCGGGTGAGATCACGTAGTTCACGTGGTCGGGCGGGGCTAACCTAAAGCGGTCCAAACGTCCGTATTCCTCTTCTGCAGCTGCCTTGCTGGGGAACACGATCGCACGGATCGCCGACATTGGCACCGGCGCAACGACCAGCACTTCGGCTTGTACGTCGGTCGGGCTGCCGGGGTCGTGGTTCGGGCCCCGGGTGTATATCTTCTGCCCAACCACGGTCCCCGCATAGCAGGCGCGCAGGCCGCCGACACCCGGCCGGGCGATGCCGGCCGCCGCAGCGGCGTTGCGCGGACAGAACAGCGTGCCCAAGGCTGCGGCGACCATTTTATCCAAGAGCAGGCAGACCCAGTCAGGGTAGTTCAGAGACGCCGCCTTGCCCTTGGCCTTGTCGAAGTAGAAACCATTCGGGTATTGCAGGCTGCAGCACACTCGGTCGGGCCGTCCGTCCAACCGTTCCAAATCTGTGGCGCTATAGCAGGCCCGCACGTCCTGAGCCAGGTCAGCGACACTGCGCAGGAGGCCGTCGCGGATGATGTGGGGCAGATTTCGTGCCGGGGTGAAGTGGGCCAGCCGGGCAAGTTTCATCTCCGCCAGCTCGGCGGCGACCGCGAGGTCGAGCGGCCCGGTCATCGGGCCACCGTCACCTGGTAGAGACCCAAGCCGGCTGACGGGAGTAACGGGGTCAGCTCACCGGTGTGGGTGATGATGAGTTCGTCGCGGGCGCGGGTGACGCCGACGTAGAGCAGTCTGCTCTCCCTGGCGGCGGCCTCGTCGTAGCCGAACGCGGCCACCGTCTCGGGGTCAGGGCACCGATTGGCCCCGCAAAACGGCAGGAACACCACGTCGAACTCCAGGCCCTTCGCCGAGTGATAGGTGCCGGCGTATACCCCTGCGGTGATCTCCCACTGGTCGAGGCCGTCGTGCAGCGCGCGGACTCCGGGGATGCCCCGCGAGGCCCTGCGGGCTTCGGCGCGGGTACGGGTGAGGATTCCGACCCGGGACACTTTTCCGAAGCTGGCCGCGTTCGCCGCGACCGCCGGAGCCTCGACCTCGGCCGACGGGTACCGGACCAGAGTCGGCTTTGCGCCGGCCGCTCGCTGCGGTGCCCGCGGCTCGACCAGGTCGGCCGAGTCCTGGAAATGCGGCATCTCGCTCATCCCGATGGCGAGCCGGGCGATCTCCGGGCTGTTGCGGTAGTTGTCGAGGAACTCCTCGGTCTTGGCCACGGTCAAGCCGCAGGACCGCCAGGACACCCGCTGCCCGTAGATCTGCTGGGCGTAATCAGCGAACAATGTCAGGCTGCCATCGGCGGGGATAGCCGCTGCGAGGGAGCGGATCGCCTCCGGCGACAGGTCCTGCGCTTCGTCGACCACGATGTGTTTGTACCGGCGCGGCTGCGCGTCGTCGGCGAGCGCCGCCCGCACCGCGGACGGCACACTGGCCCAGTCGTAGGGCAGTCCGGCGCTCGTGCGGGCGGCGAGATAGCTGGTGCGGATCGCCCAGACTGCCTGCCGCTGCGACTGCTGCAGTGGTTCCATCCGGCCAATGCGCCGCACCGCGAGGTAGTCCGCGGGCGTGGCCAGGCCGTTACCGTCGATCCACTCCAGTTCGTCGAGGAAGAAGTCGGTCGCCCGGTCGAAGAACGTGCTCGGGCGGTAGGTGGCGGCCGTGGTCTTGACCGCCTGCTCGACGTAGTAGCGCCGCTGGCTCGGGGTCGCGATCTGGTGGTTGCCCATCCGGCCACGGGCGGCCAGGTACCCGCGGCCGAACCGGCCGTACGTCTCGACCGTAACCCCCGGCAGGCCGGCGGCGAAGTGCCGCAAGTAGGCAACCAGCGAATTGGTGTAGGTCAGCAAGAGCGTGGGACCGCTATTTTGGGTCCGCGGGTCGGCCAGATGCGCGGCACGGTGCACGGCCATTACAGTCTTGCCCGTGCCAGCGGTGCCGAGGATGACGTGGTGCCCTCGCCCAGCCATGTAGACCACGTCGTGCTGACGGCCCTGCGGCGTCGGGAGGCTCATCTCACTCCCTGTAGATCACCGGCGGGCGGGAGATGCCGCCGAGAGGCCTACGACTCTACCAACGGATCCATAGTCGACACCCACCTCAACCGTCACAGGCATGGCGAGAGTGCTCGTGAACGTCGAGAGATGATCACGAGCGCCAGCCAGGGAGTGTTCAGACCGGCGGTGGTCGCGTGGATCTGCCGATCACCTTGCAGTTGTTGAGGTGCCGGGGCTGCCCGCCGGATCACCGCCCTCACCGATGAGATGACCACTCTCGACCGCAGGTGACACCAGGGGTGGCAGTCGACGGTTTGTCGCCACACGGTGCGGCGAGAAGGAGGCGAGAACACCATAGTGACCCTTATGTAAGTCGAGCGTGAGCCTGCTCCGTTCATGTGTCCGTGAGGACAGCTTCCAGTCAGGCGGGCTGCGGCGTAGATCGAAGTCGGCCGAGCGGGTGCAGCTGTCGACGTTGTGGCGCGTAGCTGACCATTCAGTGGTGGGCCTCCGGTGAATGGTTCAGCGTCAGCTCAGGACAAGGTCGATGTATGCGGGATCGTGGTCGGACCCGTCACCGCTGATCTGGGTGCGGCGCATCACGTGCGCGGCGGTGACAGTCAGGTCGGGGGTCGTCCAGATCTGGTCGTAGAGGGCGAAGGTGGTGATGCCCTTTGCCCGGTGCCGGTGTGTCCACATGGTGGGGGACAGGTCGGCGAACTTGTCGTCGACGAGGGTCTCCTTGCGGTTGGGGCCGGCGATCGTGGTGCCCCGTTGGATGTGTTCGGTGAGGTTCGCTTGTTGCAGGGCGGTGAGGGTCGCGGCTGCAGGGGCGTCGTTGAAGTCGCCGGTGACCACAACGCGGCGGGTCAGCCGCTGCCGGCGCAAAATCTTGGCGATCGCCGTGGCTTGGTCGCGGCGTCGTTCGGCAATAGCTTGGCGAGCGGCTGTGACCTCGGCGGGGCTGAGGGCGTGTTCATCGGTGATGAAGTTGCTCTTGAGGTGGTTGACCAGCACGTGCAACGGTTTACCATCCGGGGCGGCGATCTCGGCTTGAAGCAGGTCGCGGCCGAACACCGGCTTCCCATCAGGGTTGGGCCAAAACCGCCAGGAGCTGATACGGGTGATCGGGTGGCGGGAGCAGATGGCAACGTCGATGCGGCGAGGGTCGTTGCCCTCCACGACGACCCGGTAGCGGTAGTCGATGCCCAGCGGGCGCAGGTCGTCGCGGTGGAACGTGTCGAGGGCGTCTTGGTCTTCGACTTCCTGCAGGCACAGCACGTCGGCGTTCAGGGCGGCGATGCGTCGTGCGATCCACGCCCGGGCTTTCGGGTCCTTGCCCTTCACGAGTCTGCCGCGGAAGGTGCGCAGAATCCCGCTCATGTGGGTGCCGTCAGGCAGGACCACCTCGACCACTGACGGTTGCTCGCTGCTCGGCCCGCCTGTTGCGTCCGGCGTAGCGTCGGTGGCGATCTCGGCGAGCGGGGGATTGGCCACGGTCCGGGAAAGCTCTGCCTGGAACGACCAGCGGGAGAACAGGTTGTTGGCGTTGAACGTCGCGATCCTCACAGCTACCGCCCGCTTCCCCTGTCCACGGATCGGCCTTTGGATGCGCTTGACGATACGGTCCGCCCGCCCACGTGGGCAGCAACTATCAGCAAGCCGCCAGTCCTGAAGCCCGCCGGCCCCGCCTTGGTGACCCCGTCGGGAAGACGTAGAGGTCCGTCGGTGCCGTCAAGCCACCGCCGATTCGGATCAGCTCATCGACTCTGGCCTCGGGGGTGCTACGAACGGCGGAGTGTCACGTAGGCCCTGTGACCCCATGGCCCATTAACCGGCGTTTGGGTGAAACTTGTACGCGTCTTACGGACCTCAACGGGCGGCACGCGACGCGCGTCAACGGCCGGAGAAGCTCGAGGGAGAGCGGCTACGGGTATCGGTAGACCTGCTCGGTGGGCAGGTGTCCGGCTCGGCGTCGGTGGGGGACTGTGAAGCTGAGCCGCGGTGGAGCGTAGGGCGTGCAGGTCGGCCAGTTGGGCGTCGATGGCGTCGAGCCGTTGGGCGAGCAATTGCCGTACATGTCCGCAGGGGGCGTTGCCGGCGTCGCGGACGGCGAGGATTTCGCGGATCTGGGCGAGGGTGACCGGCGGCGCGACCGCGGTGGATGAAGTCGAGCCGCGTGACCGCCCCGTCGTCGTAGCCGCGAGCCGCTACACGTCCGTGTGGGCGTCGGGTCAAATAGCGTCACTCACATTTGTCCTCGGACCCTCGCCCGTGCCGCTCGCAGCAATCGGGGCGGTGTCGGTACACCCGCAGATCACGTCGTGACGGAGGTTACCTTGAACGTGACCTCGTACAGGCACGCCTGCCACAGGAGGTTCTCCCCGCCGCCGTGGACGACGTGGCCGTCACCCGGCCCGCCGCGCAGCAACACGTCCACTCGATCGACGGTACGTGGTTTCTGGGCAACTGGTGGTACGAGCGGTCAGCCTGCCGCAGGTGAGGGCTGCGAAGCTGGGAGCGTCTTCGTCTGCTGCGACATGCGGAGGCAGCGGGTCTGGCCTCAATGTTGACCGTTGGCCGGTGGCACGTCGGCGGGGGTGAGGTCGAGGCGGGGGCGTAGGTAGCGGACGTGATGTCGCCATCGGTGATGTTCGTAGGCGGTGTCGACGTCGATTTCCGCGACGATGGTGGGGAGCACAGGGCTGTACGGAAGGGGTTGGGGTCGGTCGAGTTGCCCGGTCCACGCGGCGGGGAGAGGTTGCGGCCACGGGTGTGACCCCTCCGGGTTGACGGGCGTGAGCAGGGCGGCAAGTTCGGCGCGCTGTGCGGGTCGTAGAGGGATGGTTCGGCCGGTAGCGGAGCCGTCCCAGCTGGTCGCAGCGACCCAGCAGGAGGGTCTCGGGGTCTTCGATGCTGGGGGTGACGCCGCCGATGATCGCTTCGGTGGTTCGGTAGGCGCGGACCTTCTGCCAGCCACGCCGGCCCGGTTCGTAGCGCCCGTTGAGGCGTTTGACCACAACCCCTTGTGCACACCCAGTCAGTGACCGGCATGATCACGGCCGTGACGAGCCCTGTGTGGCGTGTGCTGTTCAGGCGCGCCGAGTTGATTGTGCCGCCGTCGCCAATACACGGGATGGCGGAGGTGTGCGCGGGTTGGCCAGCATGGTTGGCAGAGTCCGGGCTGGAGCCGGGTACGCCGTTTCTGGTGTCGCCGTCGCTGGAGTACGACGTGGCGTTGAACGGGTTCTTCCTCGATCCTGCGATGCGGGCGGCGGCGGTGACGACACAGGCAGGGTATGCGCGGGATCTTGCGGCGTTCCTGTCGTTTCTGTGGTCGGCGCGGGGGAAGCGGTCGTGGCGGGACGCCACCGAATCTGATCATGTCGCCTACCTCGTGTGGCGGCGTCGGGATCCAGATGGGCCTCGGGTGGCCGGTGCGACGTGGGACCGGGAGGTCGCTGCGGTGAACCGCTTCTATCGCTGGGCGGTGCGCCGCGGTCACGTGGCTAGTAATCCCGTGCCGCAGGTGTCTCGCCGGCCGGCTGGTTTCGGCGCTGGGCGGGCTGGTGCTCGGACGTTGGATGAGCAGCGGCCGGCGACGTACTCGCATGACGTGGTGCGGGAGCGGGTTCCCGGACCGGCCCGCCCCACCGTTTCCGGCCAGCCCTCAATGTCACCTGACGCCTCGCACCAGGGCGGCCAGGAAGGGCCCTGGTCGGCATGTCGCGACGTGAGCAGCCACCCGGCGACCGGCCGGGCCTGCCGGTCGTCGTTCCTGGACTGCTTCCACTGCGGCAACTGCCTGATCGACTCGAGTCACCTGCCCCGACTGCTGGCGCTACTCATCGCGCTCGAACAACGCCGGCAACAGATGACCGAAGAGCAGTGGTGGGCCAAATACGGACCAGCGTGGGCCGCAATCCGCAGCGATGTACTGCCCCGATTCACCCCGGCTGAAGTCGCACGCGCCCGCCTGGCTCAGGTCACGGACGCGCTGCTCGACCTCGTCGACGAGCCCTGGGAGCACCCGTGAGCCACGCGACCGCATCCGCCGCCGCCCCAGGCCGCCCGGGCTGGCCCGACGGTGACGATAGGCACAGGTGGCGTGGCCGCCTGGTCCTGGCCGATCGGCCGCTTCGCCTGGGCCACACGCTGGAGGGCACCTCCTCGTTCGATGGCGACGTCTGGGACCTCACCCCGGCGATCTTCCAACAACAAGCCCGGGCGCTCGTGCTGAACTTCGCCCCGATCCCGGCCGCCTACCGCACCTCGGTCAAAGAACTCTGCTACCTCATGCTCAGCGGGGACCTACCACCGAACGAGGCCCGGCCGAAAATCCTGTCGATCCGCCGGCACCTGGTCGACCTCAAACGCTTCACCATCTGGCTGGACACCCGAGCGCAACAGCAGGCGCTGCGGGACCTGACCGCTGCCGATCTCGCCGCCTACAGCTCACACCTGGACTCGGTGCTGGGCCGCGGCGCATCGCGGGAGGTCGCCGAGGTCGCCGTCCGGCTGCTCTGGCGCTACCGGACCGTCCTGCCCACCGACCGGCTCAGCGTCGACCCGTTGGACGCCGACGGCTGGGGCAACAGCACCCGCCGCCGCGCGGAGAACACCACGCTGCGGATCCCCGAAGCCGTCATGGGACCGTTGCTGGCCTGGTGCCTGCGCTTCGTCGACGACTTCGCACCGGACATCATCGCCGCCCGCGCGCACTGGCAGAAGCACCGCCACGCTCCGCGGCGAAGCCGGCTGCCCGACGCGGCGGTCCAGGAGCAGCTCCACGCGACGCTGGAGTGCTACCTGTCCTCCGGCCGTCCGCTGCCCGGGCATGCCGGCAAGGTGAACTACTCGGCATTGGCCGACGAGATCGGCTGCAGCGACTCAGCGCTGTACCTCCCGCAGAACGAAACGAAGATCGCTGCGGTCGCGGCCCGCACCGGCATCACGGTCTCGGCTCCCGTGCCGATCCCGATTACCGGGCAGCTTGACGGACAACCGTGGCTGCCGCACATCGGCACCTCGACGTCGGACCCCAACGGCACGGTGCCGCTGGCGATCCTGCTGCAGGCCGCCTGCTACATCACCATCGCCTACCTGTCCGGAATGCGCGACAGCGAGATCAAGCACCTGCGTCGCAACTGCGTCCGCACCCACCGCGACAGCACCGGCCACCCCTACCGGTGGACGATCACCAGCCTGGCGTTCAAAGGCGAAACCGACCCCGCCGGCACCACCGCCAACTGGGTCATCGGCGCAGCCGCCGCCCGCGCTGTTGACGTCCTGCAACGACTGCAGCCCGACACCGTCGACGAGCTGTTCCGCACCGTCGCCAACGGCGGCACCCGCAACAGTCCCAAGCCGCGCCCGACCCGTACGCAACACGTCGGACGCACCAATGAACTGCTCAACCAGTTCACCGCCTGGGTCAACACCTACTGCCACACCCACGGCCGCACCGACACGATCCCGCCCATGCCAGGCGGACACTCCCTGCAAACCCGCCAGTTCCGCCGCACCCTTGCCTGGCACATCGCCCGCCGCCCCGGCGGCGCGATCGCCGGGGCCATCCAGTACCGGCACCTGAGCATCCAGATGTTCGAAGGCTACGCCGGCACCTCCGAATCCGGATTCCGCGTCGAAGTCGAGGCCGAACAAGCCCTTGCCCGCGGCGAAGACCTTCTGGCGATGACCACCAGCCACCACCACGCCGACCTGACCGGACCTGCCGCCGCCGATGCCCGCCGCCGCATCACCACGTTCGCCGCTGCAGCCGACACCGCCCCGTCCACCACACCATCGCCTGCCCTCCCGGCAGCTGGCGCCGGGTTCACCGGTGCCATCGTCACCGACCCCGCCCGCCTGAAACGACTCATGCAGCGCCGCGACCCACACATCTACCCCGGCACCTACAGCACCTGCGTGTTCGACCCCGCCAAAGCCATGTGTCATCCCCGACCCGACAGCGGCGGCACCACCCGCCCCGCCCAAGCTGCTTGCCAGCCGCTCGACTGCCGCAACACCGCGCTCACCCCGGCCAACCGCACCGCCCTGCGCGCCGAAGCCGACCAGATCAGCATTCAACTCGACCAACGGCCATCCCTGCCGCCGCTGCTCATCCACCGGCTCACCGACCGCCGCGACAAGATCACCACGTTCCTGACCCGTCACGAACCCGCCGAGGCACCATGACACAGCCGCCGCCGCTTACCGACACCGACGTTCGCGCCGCCCTCGACGCGCTTCGCCGTGAGGCCGCCACCACCGGCCGCCGGCCCAGCGTCCTCGCGCTCGCCCAGCGTCTCAGTTTGCCTAACACCACCCTGCGTCGCCGGTTCCCCGCCATCTGCGCCGAGCTCGCACCCGGCCGTACCACGCCGGACGCATCGCCCGAGATCGACGTAGATGCCGTCACGAACCTGCGCCACGACAATGCCCGGTTGCGCCGCGACAACCACAACCTCGTGGCGAATCTGGAAGTGGCGCTCGCGAACATCCAGCAACTCACCCTCGAAGTCCGTCAGCTGCGCGAAGCGCTCGAATACGCCCGTAACGTCACCCGCCTGCCTGGCCCGCCACGCTGACCGAAGCCGACCAACCTTCTTCTAGGCTTTGCCGGCCCCACGGGTGCCGCTGGCGAGGAACTGCTGATGGCGATCAGCGAATAGCCGCGCAGCCACTCCCGGTAAACCTCAATGGCGACGGCGATGCATGAGCCGACGCGCGCATGTACCGAAAAGCGGATGTCTGGATGAATTGTTTGTGATCAAATCGGGTTCGTGAATCTCGAGCATTCGATATGGGACATGGATGGCACTCTGATCGATTCGTCCAGGGTGGTGCCGGAAGTCTTCGTGAAAGCCGTTGCCGCATTGAACGGCCCGAAGGTGGACGTCAACGACGTGATCGCGGCCTACTGGCGCGGCACCCCGGAAGTCATCCTGGAGCATCTCGTCGGGCGCAAACTGGGTCCGGCCGAACATGACGCTTACTACCTTGAGCTGGCCGGCGTCCGGGTGGTCGCCTATCCCGGGGTGGCGGCGACTCTCGGTGCTCTCCAGACCAAGGGCCTGCCAGTGGCGGTGTTCACCGGCAGCACGAAGGCGGCCAGAATCCTCCTAGGCGCAGCCGGCTTGAAGGCCGACATCATCATCGGCGGCGACCAGGTGGAGCACCCAAAGCCCGCTCCAGACGGCATGCGGCTCGCCGCGACGTTGCTCGGAACGACACCCGAGCGCCTGATCTTGATCGGCGACTCTCCCCTCGACCTGCAGGCCGCGAAGGCGGCTGGAAGCTTCAGTGCTGCCGCAGCGTGGGGCCACATGCACGACCCGTCCGAGCCGGCAGATGTCACGCTACCCACTCCGCAGCATCTCCTGTCTCTGCTGCAAGCGGTGACGATAGAGGGAAGACGTAACCCTACGGCCATAACCCCGCCTGGGTGCTCGTAAGGGTCGTGTCGCTGCAGTCGTCGCGCTCGCTGGCCTGAACCCGTGAGGTGCTGCTTTGGCCGGGCAGGCGAAGTTCGGTTGGTCGACGAAGTGGTGTGGCTCGCCCGCTCAGCGGCGGTCATACTTTGCGGACGTCCGGCGATGCCGGATCGATAAGGGTTCGGACGTAGGTCACCATCACTGAGTGCGCGATAGCGCTCTTCGGTCCGCCGCTCCCTGCTGGTGCAGGATCGCCGGCAGCTGAACAAATGGTTCCCCTTCGCACCTTTCTATCCATATGGCGAGGCATGTCAATTCTTAGATTCGCGAATGACGGGAGGACTTCGCTCTGCGTATTGACGTACACGACTATCAGTGTTTGGGTTAAGGCGACTAGTCGTCGACGCTGGCGCGCCTGCTACCTGACACCGAGGATCGGAGGATCGCATGAGGCGATCGGCGGCGGCCGTGATGACGGCCGTCTTGACCTTTTCCATCATCGCTGTGGCGAGTCCGGCATGGGCGGAGCCGACAGGCTGCGTCCAAGCCACCCCATCGTTCAGCCAGAGCGGTGGCTACATGACCGCAAGCAACTGGGCGACGTGCAATACGTCCGCCACCCGGACCTACAAGATCGAAATCAAAAGAGATGTAAACCTTTCCCCTGACGTAGTTGTGTCAAGCTACGACGACTACTGGACGGGCACGTACTATGAGGCCAGCACCAGTAGCTGCGACGGCCGCAAGACCGCCAACTACTACGGCCGCTCGTTTTTCACGGTCAACACGACCTACAAAGATACCTCCCACTACCAGGTAACCACCTGCTGATCTAGCGGATTCGGGAGATCTGCGATGGATGACCCAATAAATGGGCATGGACTTGTGCAGCGGTACGGAAAGCGGAACGTCTTTCGCGATCTCGATTTCGTCGTCCCGCGCGGCGTGACGGTTCTGTTGGGGCCGAATGGCGCTGGCAAGACCACCCTGTTGCACACCATCGTTGGTCTCAAACGCCCTGTGGCGGGAGGTCTTCACGTCTTGGATCACGATGTGCTGCGCCGTGGCGGTCTTCGGGCCGTCGCGGCGCAGATCGGTTTCCTGTCCCAGGTGGTATCTCACTATCCCGGCTACACCGTCCGGGAGTCCGTCGCCTACGCGGCCTGGCTCAAGGGGGTAGCGAAGCGAGACATCGACCCGAAGGTAGATCGAGCTCTCGAGTTGATGCGCTTGTCGGGACGGGCCGGGTCACGGATGGGGAGTCTGTCGGGTGGGCTGCTACGCCGCGCCGGTATCGCGCAGGCAATCGTGCACGAGCCGGCGTTGCTCATTCTGGACGAGCCGGCGGCCGGACTTGACCCTCAGCAACGCATCGAGCTGCGCCGTGTCCTGCGGAAGGTTGCCGGCTCGGCGACCGTACTGATCAGTACCCACGTGGTGGACGACGCCCGACACGTTGCAGACACCATCATCGTTCTCAACGAGGGCGCTGTTGCGTTCACCGGGACGGTGGCCGGCTTGGAGAGCCTCGCGAGACCAGAGGTAGACGGGGACAGTGATCTGGAACGTGGCTACCTGGCCGCGCTCCGGCAGTCGGTGGTGCCGGCGTGACCCTGATTCGTATTGAGCTGCGCCGAGGGCCGGGCCTGTGGACTCTTCCTGTATTGGCAGCACTCGGCGTGTTCATGGCCCGAGCTCAGTTAAGCGCCGATACGGTCTGGGCGTATGCCACCGGCGCGGTGACGAGTGCTCCGGTGCTGATGGCGCCGCTTGCGGTGGGTGTCGCGGCGTGGGCGGGAAGCCGTTCACAGCGCCCCGGCGTACGCCATGCCTGGCTACTGGCGGGCCGTGACCCGGCACAGGCGCCCCTGGCTGAGGCGGGCGTGTTGGTTGCCTGCGCTACCTTGGCCTACGCCCTGGTCGCGGCGGTAACGCTGGTCCCCACGGCGACGACCGCGACGTGGGGTGGCCCGTTCTGGTGGTGGCTGGCCTCGGCCGGGGCCGGCCTCGCCGCCGTCGTCGCGGTCGCCTACGCGGTGGGCGTGCTCCTGCCGGGGCGATTCACTCCTTTTATCGTCGCAGTGGTGCACTACCTCGCCACGAACTGGAACCTCAGACAGCACGGCACCTTGTATGCGATGTTTCCCCACACCCTCGAACTGATTCCGCCATTTAGTGCACCGCACACCCCGACCATGCTTGGACAACTGATCTGGTTCATCGGCCTGGCGCTACTGACCCTGTCACTGGTCTCCGTCAAGGTGCGCTCTTCGGTACGGGTGGCGATCCCGGCGATCGCCGCGTCTCTGACCCTGGCCGTCAGCGGCGCTGGGATCCTGATTGGCGAAAACGGCCGCTACGTCGACGTGAACCGCCACATCATCTGGTCCTGCTCAGGCAATTCCCCGCAGGTGTGCATCCATCCCGCCTTCGCCACCAGCCTGGCACCCATCACCCAACGGGCGCAAGCGATCAGCCAACGTCTGGCCTCCACGCCTTTCGCCATCAGTCGTGTTGAACAGCGGCCCCGAGGCGTAGGCGGCACGCCTACACCCGGCGCAATCGCGTACGCGGTCGACGCGCCCACCCAGGAGCACTACGACCGCGCCAGTATCGAAATCGCCATCGGGGCTCTCGGCATCGAATCCTGCAGACCCGGAGCTCAGCGTGACAGGACCGGCCACGCCATGGCTCAGCTCCTCGTCGCTTGGGCTGTCGATGACGAGAAATTGTTCATTCCAGACGAGCCCAGATATCAGCAGGCTAAAGTCCGATTCCTCAGCCTTTCCCTACCAGCCCAACAGCAATGGCTGACCACCCACGTCGACGCCGTTCACGCCTGCTCGGTGACCCCGCAGTCGTTCACATGATCGGCCCACGTTTACTTCTAAAGTCTCGACGAGCTGCACCGCTGCTACTGGCTCTAGTCGCGGTCGCAATCGTCTCGCGTGACGTTGGAGGCCAGCACCTGCTCATCGGCACAACCGAGCCGATCCCGTTGCCGTGGGCCGTGGTGCTACCCGCCATCACCGCCTACCTCACGACGGTTATCGCATGGTCGGCGCTACCACTGCAGGAGCACCTCGCCGTTCGCCGCGTCGACCTTTACGACCTGCTCTATCTCACCGCGGCCGCCCTTGTCGGCGCCGTACTAGTCGGATGGGCCGCGCAGCCGCTCACCGGCACCATCACGGAGTCCGGCGCACTGCGGAACTACCTAGGACTGCTCGGCTACTCCCTGATTGGCGCAGCGACCTTCCGCGTCAGCATGGGCTGGACGATACCGATCACCCTGCTCACCGTCGGTCTAGTAGCCGCCGGAACCGAAACCGCACTTCCGCCGCTAGACTGGCCAACCCAACCTGACGCCGAGCCGGCATCTTGGTGGTTCAGCATCGCGATCCTCATCACCGGACTAGCCGCGTTCGCCAGCCCTGCGCGCCGACGAGTCCGAGCCACACGTGCAGCCCATACCGAAACTGAATAAGAGCCATCGCAAGACCTAGAGCCGCAAAGCCCCCAAAATCCTGTCTTTCGTGTGTCGCGTGCCGCGTGCACCATGGCTAAGGGATGTCTCGTAACCCTGGCGTCTGTCTGTTGAGGACGTTGCGGCAGGATGCCGGGGGGTACAGGTGATCACGGCAGCTAACCCGGAGTGGATCTTCCCGTTCACCGGGCTGCAGCCGGCTCAGTTCCGCACGCTGGTCCGCCTGGTCGCTGAGCGTGGTGGTGACGGCATCGCCGACGGTCGACCGGGCCGGCAGTGGGCCCTTGACCTGCCGGATCGGGTGCTGCTAGTCGCCGCCTACTGGCGCACGAACCTGACGATGCGCCAGATCGGTCCCCTGTTCGGGGTGTCGCACTCCGCGGCGCATCGGGTCATCGACACCCTCGCGCCGCTGCTGGCCTTGGCGCCGGTGCGCAAACGGCCGATTGAGCAGATCGCGATCGTCGACGGGACGCTGGTCCCGACCCGCGATCACCGCCTGGCCGCCCGGAGCAAGAACTACCGGTACTCGACGAACCTGCAGGTCGCCATCGATGCCAGCACCCGCTTGGTCATCGCCGTCGGCGATCCGCAACCGGGCAACCGCAACGACACCATCGTCTACCGCACCTCGGGCATGGCCGAGACGTTGGACGGGCGGCCCGTGATGGCCGACGGCGGCTACCGGGGCAACCCGGAGGTGATCATGCCGTACCGCAAGCCCTCTGACGGCAGTTTCCTGCCGGACTGGAAGGAAGCCCTCAACGCCGAGCACCGGACCGTTCGCGCGGGGGTCGAACACGCCCTGGCCAGGATGAAGTGCTTCAAGATCCTGCGCGACTACCGCCGCGCCGCCCACACATTGGCCGACGCCGCTTCCGGCATCGCCAACCTCCACAACATCATCCTCGCCGGCTGACCACCGACCGGCCTCGGGCAACGCCTTCACCCAGTTACGAGACGTCCCTTAGGTCCGTTGCCGAGCGACCCGGCCGGCCTGCCTGCATCGTTAGCGTGGCCGGCCGGCCGGCCGGTGTCGATGAAGCGGATGCCGTCGACACCGCCGGGGTAGCCGAGCAGATGGCGGGCGGTCAAAGACGCAGTGACGGCCTCGTTGCTCAGGCGAAACCGGGCAGATATTGGCGAATAGAACGGTCAAGATCCAGCACACCCTCCCGTGATTCGATTGGTCAATCGGTCAACCAAGAAGCATGACTACAAGAGGCCTTCAATGCCCGCAGCGGTCCAGGTCGCCAACCATTCGGCGGCCTGGTCGAGGTCGGTGGTCTGTGGGGACAGGGTGAGTTGGCCGGGTGTGTCGGCGAGCAGCTGTGTGAGCAAGGCACGTCGCTCGTGCAGAGGACGGTTCAGCAGGGGTCGGCCCGGTGGTGCGCTGAGCAGGTCGAAGACCACGTAGTGCGCGGGGTGGCGTCGGGCGATGTCCTGGAGCTGCGCGCCGGCGGTGACTCGTCGCTGCAGGTAGGCGAAGTTGGTTCGCTCGCCTTCCCACACCACCAGCTCGCCGTCGAGGACGGCACCCGGCTCGACAGATTCGGCGACAGCCCGGGTGATGTCGGGAAAGTAGGGGGTGACGTCCCGGCAGGCTCTGGACTGCAGGTACACGCCGTCGGGCCGGCGGAAGGCCAACGCCCGCCAGCCGTCCTTCTCCAGACTCCGGATGTCTCATGAGGCGCACACTCGCCAGCAGACGGTCGCCCAGCTGCGTATCGCCGGATCCGGAAATCGGCTGGTGCCTCGCCGCCCGGCGGGCCAGAGTGAGTCGTGATCACCATCCAGCGGATACGTGTGCGGTGGAGCGCGGCCGCCCGCGGCG
Organism: Micromonospora sp. NPDC005171; assembly: GCF_040608575.1. Lineage (NCBI taxonomy): Bacteria > Bacillati > Actinomycetota > Actinomycetes > Micromonosporales > Micromonosporaceae > Micromonospora > Micromonospora sp. NPDC005171. The sequence continues at coordinate 118,357 of NZ_JBEXIM010000013.1, forward strand.
CGCCGCAGGCGAATATGCGACGCGGGCTGTGTCGTCCGGTGATGCTTCCTCCGTCACTGCCGGCCGGTGACGTGGTTGTCCACGACGTACTCGCCGATGAGGCAAACGGATACACGCGCCAGGACGAGGTAGCCGGTGGCGGCGTGCAGCTTGCTCGCGACCTCGACCTGTGGCTGTCTACGGAGACCTCGAGGTTGGTCGTTGACCGGCTACCCGGACGGGCCGTCTACCCTCGCCAGAGTGGTCCCGGCAGTCTCTTCACGCTACTGCCGGGGCAGGTCGGCCGGTACCGGGCGAACTTCCGGTTCACCGTCACCACCCGCGCGTGCAATCCGAGCTGGTACTACGAGGACTGGCTAATCCTCGTTGCCAACGACCAGGTGCGAGGCGACGAGCTCGTCTCCCGCAAGGCCGACCATGACGTCGACCACCGCGTTCATCTCTACGGCGGGCGGAGACGGCCAAGCCAGCGGTAGTCCGCTACCGCCAGCACCGTCGGCAACCACCGACCAACGGAAGCCGGACTGCTCACGCAGCGTGCCGGGCCGCAGAGAACCGGCACGCGTTATCCGCGGCAGATGCGGATGCCTTGATCCGCATCCGTGCGGTACCGGCCGCACACCGCCTTCACCGCATCATCCTGGCCGTGCGCCATCTCAGGTAGTCGACCAGCGGACAACCCGCCTAGCGATCTCCGCGTCCAACGGGCTCATGTCGTCGCCCACTGGTTCCGACGGCGGCCACCACCGGAAACCCAGCGCCTCATCGTTCACCGTCAACCGGGGCGGAGCCTCTAACTGGACCTGATACACAGCGAGGATCTCCCGGCGTTTCGGCTTGGCAAGGCCGAACTCCGCCACGCCGGCGAAGGTAAGGTCCGACACGTCAAGGCCAGTCTCCTCACGTAGTTCCCGTACCGCGGCCTGGCGTGCGCTCTCACCCGACTCCCGCATACCCCCGGGAAGCTCCCACTGCTTTCGCCAGCTGTCGAACATCATCAGGACCGCGTCCCCGTGGGTGACGACCACCAACGACGCGGGCACACGCACCTTCTCGATCAGCCACGGCAGTTCCTCTTCTGCCACGAGACGAAATTCGACCAAGGCGTTGCCAGCACGATCATGGATTGGGAGTACAGCCATGACGCCAATTCAACCGCACGAGCGACGCACTCAACTCGGCACGACCGGAAGCACCAGCGCCTGGACGTGCCGCCGCCGGTGGTCACGAACGGTGATGGGCACTCCGGCGTCGACGCGCACAGTCGGCGGCAGATCCGGATGTCTGGTTCCTGGGCGTCACAGAAACCGGGCATATCTCTGTCTGCCTTGCCTCAGCCCTGGGGTCGACCCTGCGGGAGATCGGGAACCTCTCGCAGGATGCTGGCTATTTTCCGTGTGGGAACCCAACGATGAGCAAGGCCGGCCCCCGGCCATTCCCCGCGGGGAATTGTCGGTCGCCCTCGCCACCGAGAGGATCTAGGCCGAAGCGATCAACCCGGCAAGGAGAATCCATGATCGAGATCAGCCCGCAGGACCTGGCCGACCGCTATATGGCCCAGTGGACGGAGCCGGACGCCGCCGAACGCCGCGCGGCCATCGAGCGGCTCTGGGCCGAGGACGGTGCCCACATCCTCCAGCCGCCCGTGGAGATCCGCGAGATCGCTGCGAAACTCGGCTTCGACCACACGACCCTCGAGGCCCAGGGGTACGACGCCATCGAGATCCGCGTGGCACGGAGCTATGAGCGGTTCGTCGAGAAAGGGGGGTTCACATTCCGGTCGCGTGCCGGCGCCGTGCGCCTCCACGGCGTCGTCAAGTTCGGCTGGGAGACGGTGTCCGTCGACACCGGCGACGTGGCGGGCGGAGGCCTGGAGATCCTCGTGCTCGATGACGACGGCCGGATCAAGGCCGACTACATGTTCCCGGGGGCCTGACCCGGCGTCGCGGTGGACACCGGCCCGGCGGTCGCCTGGAGAGCCCCGGCCGTTGCCGGGTCGACTGGCAGGAACGCCTCCAGCTTCAGCTCGGCGAGCGTCACGTCGACGGCGGTGGCGAACGTCGTCACGGTCGTCATCAGGTGCAGCTCACCGCGCGAGGACAGCAGGTGGAGCGGCACTGCGAAACCGAGCTGCCCGGCGGACGGCTCCAGGTCGGGGACGTACCCCGCGAGCTCCTCGCGCAGTTCCTCTAGGTGGCCGAGGCGGGTCAGGATGTGGCGTGCCCACTCGGCCAGGTTGCGGATGCGGGGCGCGATGCCGTCGGGGTGCAGCGCGAGGCGGTAGACGTTCTTACCCGGGCCGACCAGCTCCGGGGCGGCACCCTCTGTGATCAGGCCGAACGCGTCGTTCGCTGCGATCAGGTCGCCGTTTCGGTCCACGACCAGCGCCGGGTACGGCAGGTACCCGCGGAGGATGTGGTCGATCGCCGTGCGCACCGGGGCCAGCACCGGGTCGTCGAGTGAGCTCTCCGGGTAGGCGGGCGCGTACCCGGCGGCCAGCAGCAGCTCGTTGCGCTCCCGCAGCGGCAGTTCGAGCGACTCGGCCAGGCGTACGACCATGTTCCGGCCGGGGACGGACCTTCCGGACTCTATAAAGCTGAGGTGCCGCTGGGTGGTACCCGCCCGCAGCGCCAGGTCGAGCTGGCTGAGATGACGGCGGGTACGGCGTTCGCGTAGCGCCCGAGAGAAGTCCACGGTCCTGTTGTAGCGCGACGGAGGGTTCCCTGCCATTCCTCGTAGGGAATTGTCACTGCCCACGTCGGTCGTGAGTATCGTCGGTATGGACATCGGTGTACTGCTTCCGACCGGAAGCGCCCAATGGGGCGCGGACGGCGACCCTCGAGAGCTGGTCGCCTTCGGCCGCAACGCCGAACGCTTGGGTTTCTCCTCGCTCTTCGTCAACGACTCCCTGATTAGCCCGCGCGTCGAGGCGCTGACGATGCTGGCCGCGCTCGCCCCGGCGACCGAGACCGTGACCCTGGGGACGGGCGCGCTGCTGCCGTTCCTGCGCCGGCCGATCCAGGCGGCGCAGTCCTTGGCGTCGATCGACCTGCTGTCCGGCGGTCGGCTCACCGTGACGGTGGGCGCGGGCTTTCCTGGCCGTTTCGGGCGGCCGCTCTACATGCTGTCCGAGGTGCCGTGGGAACGGCGTTTCGCCCGGCTGGACGAGACGGTCGCGCTGTGGCGGGCTCTGTGGGACGGCGCCGACTCCTTCCACGGCGAGATTCTCAGGTTCGCCGACATCCCGGCCGCGACCAGACCGTTCCGCGCTGGCGGCCCGCCCATCTGGCTCGGCGGCGCGACCCCCGCCGCGCTGGCCCGCACCGGCCGCATATACGACGGATGGCTGCCCTACCCGCCCGACCCGGCCGACTACGCGTACGGCCTAGTGGACGTCCGGAGGGCGGCGGCCGACGCCGGTCGCACGGCCGAGGACATCACCCCCGCGCTGTTCGTCTCCGTACGGGTCGACGAGGGGGTCGAGACCGGCCGCCAGGCGCTGGACGACTACGCGCGGGCCAGCTACGGCATGCCGCTGGAGGAGCTGGAGAAGATCCAGGCGGTCGTCACCGGCTCCGCCGACCAGGTCCATGAGGGACTGGCCCGGTACGTCGGCGCCGGCGCGCGCCACATCGTCATCCGCCTGGGCGCTCTGGACCTGCACTCCCAGCGCGACCAGCTCGAGCGGATCGCCGCCCTGATCCCCGCCGTACGGGCATCAGCGGATCACGCCTCCGCCTCGGGCGGGTCCTGAGCGTCGCAGAGCCTTCCCGGGGTGCCGGTCAGCGCCTCGAAGCACGGCCGGAGCAGCTAACCGAATTGCTAGCGACACCACCGGCTCGGCCGTTCGGACAAACCACTACAGCGATGATTCCGACAACCCTGTCTGGATGAGTGAAGCCGGCTCCTACACCCGCGTCATCAGCGGCTTCACGGGAGTCGCCGGACTCTATATCGGGAGTCAGGCGCGCTTCGAATGGCAGATTGCTGACCTTCACGGGGACGTCGTGGCAACGGTCCTCGACGGATCTGCCGGTCTCGCCGCGACATACACGCTAGATGAGTACGGCAACGCCAGCACGCCCGGGCCACGCTACGGATACCTGGGCAACGCGCAGCGCAGCGCCGACAACATCGGCGGATTCGTTACGATGGGTGCTCGGCTCTACAACCCGAGCACCGGTAGATTCCTTTCGGTCGACCCCATCTACGGAGGAAACGCTAACTCCTACATCTATCCGACCGACCCGGTCAATCGTTCCGACCCCAGCGGCCTCAAAGAAGTGGACGACGGAGGCTACAGCAACAGCTGCAAATGCACCAGCAAGAATAAGAAGTGGCAGCACTACACCACGACCAGTTGGAGCACCTCTCGGTGGATGAATACAAGATACAACAACCTGCCCTACCACCTGAGAAGTATTGTCAAGGAAAGCATTGCCCGATGGGGTGGCTTCACGGTAGTGACTATCGACAGCATGAAGTACCAGCTCCGCACTCGCTATAAGGTCTACCGCAGGTGCAAGGGTGGCCAGTGGCAGTATCGTTGGGACGAGAAGCAGCAAGAGCGGGTGCGGACTGTGCTCAGCATTGTCTTCTGGGGCGATCAAACGATTACCAGCCGTTGGGGTTCCGGCGGTACTGGCTGAGTTTTCCAGGTAAGGCATAAGGAGGTCGCATGTTTGATTCGCCAGTCTTTCGTGGTGTTGTATTCATTATCTGTGTATTGTGCGGTCTCCTTAGCGACAAGATTGCTGACCGTAAGGGAGTGCGGCACGCAGGATTCGCCGTAATGGGCTTCCTCCTCGGACCGATAGGCCTGGCGATCGCTTTGCTGAAGAAACCTGTCGGGCTCGGTCGCAAGTAGCTTTGCCATGCGCTAGTGTCGCGTGTCTGAAGTGATTTGACAGTGATGCTGCGGGATAATGAGGCATGTCTGTTGCCGCGCCGTTGATCCTGCGTCCTGGTGATGGTGCACGTCTGCGCGAATTGACCCGCTCGTCGACGGCGCCGGCTGGCCATGTCCAGCGGGCCCGGATGGTGTTGTTGGCGGCCGAGGGCTTGCCGAACGCCGAGATCGGGCGGCGGGTCGGGATGACTCGCCAGACAGTGATTGCGTGGCGGGCCCGATACCAGACTGGTGGGATTGACGCGCTGGCTGATCTGCCTCGGTCGGGCCGGCCGCCAGTCATCGACGAGTCCGCGGTGATCGCCTCGACGCTGAACCCTCCGCCGCAGCAAGTCGGGGTGACGCACTGGTCAGCGAGGCTGCTCTCGGATCACCTGACTCGTGACGGGATGCCGGTCAGCTTCGCCGAGGTCGCTCGGATCTGGCGGGACTGGGGTCTGCAGCCACACCGAGCCGAGACGTTCAAGTTCTCCACCGATCCGCAGCTGGAAGCCAAAATCCGTGACGTCGTCGGTCTCTACCTGGAACCACCGGCGAACGCGGTCGTTGTGTGCGTGGACGAGAAGTCGCAGATTCAGGCCTTGGACCGCACAGCGCCGCTGTTGCCGATGCGGTTCGACGACGCGGAGAAACGCACTCACGACTACCGCCGGCACGGCACCACGACTCTGTTCGCCGCGCTCGAGGTCGCGACCGGGAAGATCACGGCCGACGCCTGCTACCAACGGCACACCAACGGCGAGTTCCTCGCCTTCCTCAAGCAAGTTGCCAAAGCCCACCCTCGCGTGAAACTGCACGTTGTGGCCGACAACTACGCCACCCACAACCACCCGAACGTCCGTGCCTGGCTGGCGAAAAACCCACGCATCACCATGCACTTCACCCCGACCAGCGCGTCCTGGATGAACATGGTCGAGATCTTCTTCGGCATCATCACCCGCCAAGCCATCCGCCGAGGCACCTTCACCAGTGTCCCCGACCTCATCGGCGCCATCCGTATCTTCATCGACGCCTACAACGAACGCTGCCAACCGTTCGCGTGGACCAAGACTGCCGATCAGATCCTGACCAAGGCGGCCCGAGCCGGCTCGCCTGCACGAACCTAATTGGGAAACACGACACCCGAGGCGTCGATGAACGGCGGGCGATCCAGCACGACCCCGAGTGCCTGACACGTTGCTGCGACCGCCGCGAACCTCACGTCTCCAACACCGGTATCCGCCGGAGAGTCACGGATGCTGGTCACGGTCACCAGGCGCCCACCACCGTCGCTGCCGCCGCTGCGAACGAGGACGTACCACACGCCCTCGATCGCCTCGGCCACCATCTGCTGATCGGCAGTCCCGCCACTCACCGCGCTGCGGCCATACACGTCACGCCGCCAGTCGAACACCTCGTCCGACACGGCGACCCCGTCCTGGCTGAAGGCTTCGACCCGTACCTCGACATACGCCATGTGTGGCAGGCCACCAACGATCTTCCGCAGTCGGTACGAACTCTCCACGCCCCGATTCTAGAGATCGAGACGGCCACTGTTAAATGACTCCAGGCACGCGACACTAGCGCTGACCAGCGGGCCCTCTCAACTGCAGTGCGGGAGAGGGCCCGCTGTCGTCATCAGCAGCCGCCGCTCTGGCGTGCACCCTGAATTTTGGTGTGCATAGGCCAGTGAGATCTCTCCGAGCCCGCAGGGCCTGTTTCGTCTACCTCGCCAGGGCGATGTGGTGCCTGCGGAAGAGACTGTCGAAGAAGGCCGTGACTATCAGGCGTGCCTGGTTCTCGTCGTGGAGTTCGTTCGTGCCGAACCGATAGACCTTGTAGCCGGCGAGGGCGAGGTCGCGGCTGGCGGCCACGGTACGTGCGTACTCGTTGCCATCCGGGTGCCAGCGTCGCTGGCCGTCTGGGGCTTTTCGTTCGCTTGCGTAGTGCGTTTGGCCGTCGACTTCGAGCACGATTCGGGCGCCTGCCGGTGCTACAGAGGTTGAAAGGCTGAGGTCTCTCGGCGTGTCGGCGTGACCGATGTCGATGACTTCGGTAGGCCGGAGGTATGAGGTATCCGGCTGGTGGTGGCATGAACGCGGCAGCCCGGGTCCGGCGTGAGAGGGTTCGGATCCAGGCCGCGGCCATGTTCGAGGAGTCCAAGACGACCGCGCAGATTGCGTCTGAGCTGCGGGTTTCTGATAAATCAGTCCGCCTGTGGCGGCGGCAGTGGACGGCCGGCGGAACGGCGGCTCTGGCCTCGGCCGGGCGCGGTGGCTCGGACTGCAAACTCTCCGCCGACCAGCAGAAACAGCTGGCCGAGATGCTTGATGAAGGGCCTGTCCTGCACGGCTGGGACGACGCCCGCTGGACGCTGGCCCGGGTCGCCGAGGTGATCGAGCGTCGTTTCGAGGTCATCTACACCCTGCGCGGGGTGTCTTATCTGCTGCACCGCGTCGGCTACAGCCGGCAGGTCCCGACCCGCAGGGCGATCGAACGCGACCCGGAAGCGATCGCGACCTGGCATCGCAGGCGGTGGCCGTCGGTAAGAGGTTAGCCGCGGCCCGCGGCGCCTGGATCTGCTTCCAGGACGAGGCAGGTCAGGTACTTCGCCCGCCGGTGGCCAAGACGTGGGCCCGGCGCGGCCGCACGCCCGTCGTGGAGATCTCCGGCAAGGGCTCCGGCCGCGTCTCGATCGCCGGCCTGGTCTGCCTCAAACCCGGCGAACGCGGCCGGCTGATGTGGCGCACCCGCCTGCACCGCGGCCGCAAAGGCGAACGCGGCAGCTTCGGCGAGGACGACTACATCGCCTTCCTCGACCAAGCCCACCAGCGCCTGCAGGCACCGATCGTGCTGATCTGGGACAACCTCAACACCCACGTCAGCCGCCGCATGCACGCCCTGATCGCCGCCCGGGCCTGGCTGACCGTGATCCGGCTACCCGCCTACGCTCCGGACCTCAACCCCACCGAAGGCGTCTGGCGCTGGATTAAACGCGGCCTGACCAACCCCGCCGCCCGAGGCGTCGACCACCTCGCTGAACTGGTCAAACGTCGGCTACGCGCCTGTCAGCAACAGACCGATCTCCTCGCCGGCTTCTTCGCCAGCACCGGCATGACCCTCGACCCGGAACCGGCATGACAACCCGAACCTCAGCCTTTCAACCTCTGTAGTACGAAAATCGGACGGTCGTGGTCGGGGCTCAACAGCGCCAAGACGGTACGACGACCACCAGACGGCCCGAGTCCGATTTTCACCCCCTCAGGGTCCCGGCGCCAGCCGGGCGAACTACTGACACCGGAAGCCTTCTGGCCCCGCCCGCACCCGGCGTGGGCGGGCGAGCCGACCCGCTGGCCGGCGAGCCGGCCAACCCCTCACCGCCAGACAGCTCAGGCGGGGCCATCGACCACTTGCTATGCCTAACTTCCGCACATCGGCACGTCCGGAAGTTGACGACCAGCATCACCGTCACCCACGGTGACGGTCGGTTCGCGGCAGAAGCGGATACTCCGTGCCGGTTGACACAGCGATGGCCTACGTTGCCTCACATGGGGGACGACGATCTTTTCTGGCCGGCGGACAAGCTGTCCGCCTTGCAACTGGGTCGGCGCTTGGCGGTTGAGGTTCCGGCCTCGGCTCCTCGGCGGAGGGCGTTTGTCAGCATCACACCGAACCAGGCTGCTCTCGACATGCAGGCTCGGCGTGAGGGATGGACTCGCCGCGACACCAACCGCAGCTTCCATGCGAGCATTGGGAGTACGACGCCGACCGCGTCGACGGCTTCGACTACGACATCGGCGCCGGTCTCCTGCGAAGCACCCTGGCGGCCGACGAGACGCAACTGCTGACAGCGCTCCAACTATGGCAACTTCGCCCACGGCAATTCCTCTACGCCTGGGACAGCGGCGACCCCCGATAGCGTGACCGATCGCGGTCAGCATCGAATGCCCTGGCGTGACGGTTCACGAGAAGGCAGCGCGCACGGTCGGCGGCATGATCGCGCGTCGATCTTGGGGCGGATTCGGTACGTTGCCCTGCGGTACCTTGCCGCGGCGCGTGTGTCCCAGGCTGTCAGATACCGTGCACGGCGGCGATGGCGAACGGGAGTTGCGGGGTGCCTGGTCCGACCGGGCCGCCCTTGTCGAGCTGCGAGCGGACGACGTACAGCCTCCCATTCCGGTGCACCAGGGTGGTTGGGAGCTCGAGGGCCTGGTCGGTCACCCGCTGCTCCATCCGGGCCGCCCGGCCGGCGCGGGTAATCCGCCACCGGCTGATGGCATTGGCTGTGGGGTTGGCGTGCGCCACCCACAGACGGTCCCGCTCCAGCAGCATCCCGTCGCCCCACCGCAGGTCGCCGCCGTCTAGGGCGACCTTGCAGATTCCGCCGGAAGACAGGTCAATGCGGTAGAGATCACCGCCGGTCATGTCAACGACCAGCAGATAGCGTCCGGACGGGTCGGCCACGATCCCGTTGAGGGTGACCGTGCCGGGCTCGTGCGGTACTACGACGCCGGCGAGATCGAACGCGGGGGTCAGCGGCGCGCGACCGCCCTGTTCCTGGGCCAGCGCCAGCTGCCGGGGCGTCACCCGGTAGACCGCGGCGCGCAGGCTGTCGGTGAGGTAGGCGCTGCCGTCCGCGGTGATTGTCAGGTCGTTGACCAGGTGCGCGTCCTGGTCGGCGGCGTCGAAGCGGGCCAGCAGGCGACGGCTGCGCAGGTCGTATACGGCGACTCCAGTGGTGGCATCGATCGCCCACAGCCGCCGTTGCCGGTCGACCTTCAGCCCCAACGCCCCGGTGCGTCCGTCGGCGCCCGCGGGCAGGTACTGCTCCGCGACCCGACGCCCGGGCGTCATCCGGTAGATCGTTCCGTCCCGGTACGACCCGACGTACAGCTCGCTGGTGTATGGGTCCGCGGCGATGCCTTCGGGGTAGACCTGGCTGCCGGGCAGTTCGTACGCCGTGGTGACCGCCACCGCGGACCGGGCCTGGGCGGGGGAAACGAGGAGCAGCGCGGTAACCGCGAGTACGGTACGAACAGAAAGCATGGGGACCTCCAGGTCGGGCGGCGGCTAGGCGCTGGCGCGGTTGAGCCGGGCGAGTTCCTCGGCAGCGAGCCGCAACGTGAGGAACGGCAGCAGGTCGGCGAGTTGGGCGGGGGTGCGGGCCCCGGCGATCGGGGTGGCGACGGTCGGCTGGTCGGCGAGCCAGGCCAGCGCGACCGCAGCCGGCGTAGTGCGGTGCGCGCCGGCAACCTCGTCCAGAGCCGCCAGCACGGCCGGGCCGTTGCCGTTCAGGTGTGCGCTTGCCTGGCCGGCGCGGGGGCTGTCCACCGCGGGGCCGCCGGGTCGGTACTTCCCGGTGAGAAAGCCACGGGCCAGCGCGACATACGGCAGGCAGACCAGCCCGGCGCCGGCCACGGTGGGGGCCAAGCCCCGTTCGTAGCCCTCCCGCTGCACCAGGTTGTACTCCGCCTGCAGCGCGATGTAGGCCGCGAACCCCTCGCGCGCCGACGTTTCCAGCGATTCCGCGAGCCGGTCCGCGCCGAAGTTGGACGCCGCGAGGTGCCGCACCGTGCCGGCGCGTACCAGCGCGTCGAACGCGGCGAGGGTCTCGGCAAGCGGAGTGCCAGGGTCGTCGACGTGCGCGAAGTACAGGTCGATGTGATCTGTCCCCAGCCGCCGCAACGAGTCCTCGACGGCGCGCCAAATCGTCCGCGGGGCCAGGTTGTCCAGGCCGGGCAGCGCGCCCACCTTGGTCGCGATCACCATCCGGTCCCGGCAACCGCGGGATCTCAACCAGCGGCCGATGATCGTCTCGGACTCGCCGCCCCGGTTGCCGGGCAGGTGGAACGTGTACCGGTCCGCGGTGTCGATGAAGTTACCGCCCGCCTCGGCGTACGCATCCAGCACGGCGAACGAGGTCTGCTCGTCCGCGGTCCAGCCGAACGGGTTGCCGCCCAGACATAGCGGCGACACCTCGAGGGTTCCGATTCGCATGGCGACAACGTTAGGAACGTGCAGGGCACCAACCGGTTCCCTACCAGCGCTCAGCGTCGCCGTCATCGGCGCCGCCACCGAGTGCGTCGGCGTGCTCCTCGGCCCACCGGGCCAGCACCGACACCGGCTCGAGCAGGCTCTCGCCGAGCACTGTCAGTCGGTACTCCACCCCGGCGGGCGCCGTGCGCAGCGTGCGGCGCTCCACCAGCTTGTTGCGTTCCAGCCTACGCAGGGTCTGGGTCAGCATCTTGTTGCTGATCCCGCCGATCCGGTCACGGAGGTCGCTGTAGCGCTGCGGGCCGCGACCCAGCCCGAACACCACGACGACCGACCAGGTGTCGGCGACCAGACCTAGCGTCGTGCGCGCCGGGCAGTCGGCTAGGAACACGTCGTACCTGGCCATGCTTGCGCTCCTACCGAGGGGCAACGGCCCGCCGCCGACCTTTCACCATGCGGTGTTCCAAGTGATCGAACAGGGCGACCAGAGTCCCCTTGTCTGGCTGACGGATGTACTTTCCGCATGATAAGGCTGATGCGCTGCGGGCCAGAGTCGAGCCGGGGCATCATCGAGATCATGCATATCTGGAGCTGGCCGAAAGCGACCGCCGGACCGACGACTTCTGACTCACACTCATCGGCACGACCGGACGCAGATGTCCCTTGATCAGGTGCACTGACATCGGCCAAAGCCGGACGTGTCCTGCAGGTCGATCCACCAACGCCGCCCCATCAGCGGCATGTCAGTGCGTTCCGTTGTGGTCTGCGCGGCCGATGGGGCTTGCGTCTCGGGCCGGTGGTGCCGAGGTTGGGCGAGTTCCTACGTCGGTGTGGTGGGTCTTGGGGCGAGGGTGGGGATCGATGGAAGTCGGCGCAGTGCCCGGATGGCTAGTACGGCGAGCGGTACGCCTACCGCTAGGACGGCGACAACCTCCACGGAAGCGATCGTGGCGAGTGTTGTGCGCTGCGCCTGGTCGCTGTAGTCGGGCAGGGTTGCGGTTCGCTGGGCGAGCGTGGTTACGGCGAGCAGGGTTAGCGCCAGTGACCATGGCAGTGTGCGAGACGGACGACGGGATACTCGAACGGTCAGGTGGATCACCATGGCGGAAGTGACCGCCGCGCAGGACAGGCCCGGCCAGTCCAGGAGCCTCAGCGCCGGTGTGGTCGCCTGAACGGTGAACAGCGGCACGGGGACGAGGAGGATGCCGATCGGCAGCGCAAGGAGCCAAGGGCGACGCGGCACCGGTGGGCCGCCGTGGTGAAAGGCCGCCATCGCGAGTAGCAGGACGACGTCGATGAACCGAATCCCCCAGGGCGACACGGACAGCGGTACGTCACCGGCGGCTTGTTCCACGGCGGTGGTGATGGCCGGAGGCACGATGGCGAGCAGGGCGACCGCTTGGGCCACGCGCCGGCGTCCGAGGACAAGCGCGATGTAGGCCGGTAACCAGGCGTAGCCGGCGAGATTCCACGCGGTGTGCCAGATGTTCGACGGCGGGCTGAGTGGCCATTCCAGTGCAGGAGCCGGCAACCAGGCGATCTTCCCGGAGAGCCACAGTGTGACGGCGATGCTGGCGGTGACCATGACGGAGTGGGCCAGCATCGCCATCAGGGTCGCCAGTCGCACGGCTTGCCCCCAGGCGTACGAGCGGGGTGGCGCGTCAGCCCCGCCGAGACGCAGCCGAACGGCGAGGGACACGATGCTGGCGACCTCGGACAGGCTCGGTCGGCCGTAGTCCGTGACATACGCGGTGGTCTCGGAGTCGCCGGTGTCCATGCTGTCCAGGAAGGCGGCGACCATGTCGTCTTCCCATTCCTGCCGGTAGGCGGCGGGCAGCAGCCGCAGAACGAACCGGTAGCGCTCCTCCAGCCGGCTCACGACGGTGTCCCCGCGATCGGGTTCCGCCGCTCGCGCAACCGGGTCGAGGCGAGGCGTGCGTTGGCGGCCAGCCGTTGAGCCTCTGCGTCGAGGGCATGGCGACCCCGCTCGGTCAACCGGTAGTACCGGCGTAACCGTCCTTGCCATGCCTCCTCGCGGTCCAGTTCGACCAGGCCATCACCGACGAGTCGGTCCAAGACCCCGTACAACGAGCCGATCTTCAGCTGCACGCGGCCCCGCGACAGTTCCGCCACCTCCGCGACGATCCCGTAGCCGTGGCGCGGAGCGTCGAGCAGCGCGGTGAGGATGAAGAAGGCTGGTTCCGTCATCGCCCGAGAACTCATCCGCCTAATATAGTGGGAGACAGGATATGGTGTGTGCCGGAAGCCGAGCTGGCGCCGGCGGGTTCACCGGGCCCCGGCACGCGCGGAGCCCACGACAAAAAGGAGTGATCATGGGCGACGGTGACGCGGCGGACGCCGGAGACCTGGGCGGGCCGGATTTCGCTCCTGCGATACCGGCGGTGGAGAGCAGCGTCGTCGGCGCCCCGCCCACAAACGGAGCGGCCATCGCCCTGGGTCCCGGATACAGCGGTCAGGTCCTACTGCCCCGGACCCCGCAACGGGTTCGGCCGCTGCCACCAGTCGCAAGCAGTGACCTTGGCGGCGGAGCTGGAGAGGATTCACGGGCAGCGCCGACGATCATCCGTAACGGGGCCGGAAGCTAGCGATCGACCGCGTCGGCACGTCCGGACGTCGCAGACCGGTGCCGACGTCACCTTCGGTGACGAGCGCTTCGCGGCATGTGAGGATGCCGGAAGCCGTGCGTAGGCCGGTCGTGACGAACCGAGCGCTTACCCTGACGAGGGTGAACGTCCGGCAGCACAAGAAGCTCACATCCTGCCTGATGGCGTCGCTGCTGCGTGACGATCTTCCGGCCGTGCTTACGTCTCTGCGTGCAGGTGCCGACCCGAATGCGGCAGACCGCGATGGCACCACGCCCCTCTACCTAGCCTCGGTACAGAACGCGCCTGCGGCTGTGCGGATCCTTCTGAATGCCGGCGCGGACCCGAATGTCGAGAGCGGACACGGCGACGAGGGCACTCCGTTGACGGGGGCCGCGGCATGGGGACACGCAGACGTCGTACGCGAACTTCTTGCGCAGGACGCGGATCCGAATCTTCGCGAGGACCATGGCAGCGGCCTGTCGCCGCTCGACTGGGCTGTCCGAGGCGGCCACTCCGATACGGAGGCTCTCCTGGTAGCCGCAGGCGCGACCTGCCGTCGGCAGACACATCAGTAACGAGGGTGCCAGCCCACGCTCTGCCGGCGCCCTGACAGTGGTGCGTTGAGCTTCAACCACTGGCTCGTATCGTCGTGCTGGCCGCCCGGTCAGCGGCAGATGTGCGAACCTGATCGAGCGTGCGTCTGGGCGCAAGAATCAAGGGTGTGCCGGGTCAGCACTGAGGGCCGGCCGGAAGTGCTGGCCGACGAATCTCCACAGTCCTCGCAATGCGGCTTTTCCGCAATGGGATGTGTCACAGGTGTGCGCCGCCGGTGGCGTCGAGATGCTGGCCGGTGACCCAGCGGGCCTCGTCGGAAGCGAGGAAGGCCACCACGTCGGCGATGTCGGCGGGTTGGCCGACCCGGTTGAACGCGGAGAAGGAGCCCCAGAAAGCGAGTTGTTCAGGGTCGTCCCGCAGCCAGACGGCGTTGCTGTCCACGTCGACGATGCCGGGGACCACCGAGTTGACCGTGATACCGCGTTCGCCGAGCTGCTTGGCGAGGGTGAAAGTGAGAGTGTTGATGGCGCCTTTGGTCAGCGAGTAGGTGACCATCGCGGGTGCGGCGATGCGGGTGGTGCCGGAGGAGATATTGATGACCCGGCCGTTGTCCCGCAGCCGGTTCAGGGCCTGCTGAAGGATAAAGAACGGCGCTTTCACGTTCACGGCGAAGATCTTGTCGAATTCGGCCTCGGTCGTGCGGGCCAGGTCGTTGGAGTTCGCGATGCCGGCGTTGTTGACCACAATGTCGACGCCCGGTTCGGCGCCGGATTCGGTGAGGCCGGCGTCGAAGGCGGACCACAGCGCCTGTGCGTCGTCGGGTACACCCAGTTCAGCGCGGACCGCGAACGCGCGGCCGCCGGCTTCGGTGATGGCAGTGACGGTGTCGTTCGCGGCTGCCTCGTTGGTGCCGTAGTGGACGGCGACGAGGGCGCCGTCCGCCGCGAGTCGTGTGGCGATTGCCCGACCGATCCCTCGGCTGCCGCCCGTGACCAGAGCAGTCTTGCCGTTGAGCAGTGCCATGGTGCCGCGCGACCTTTCTGTAGTAACCACTATATATATAGCCCTGGGCATCAGGCTAGCGAGCGCTATAGAATGTGTCAATGGCCAATGATCGTCCCCGCCGGCGTGGCCGGCCCCGAGCCTTCGATCGGGACCAGGCCCTGTTGACGGCGCTGCACGAGTTCTGGCAACGCGGCTTCGAGCCGGTGTCGGTGGCCGAACTCACTGCGGCCATAGGCATCACGCCACCCAGCCTCTACGCGGCGTTCGGCGACAAGAAGGCTCTGTTCCGCGAGGTGGTCGAGCGCTATCAGCAGACCCACGGCGCGTTCTTCGCGACAGCACTCGCGGCGGAGAAGTCCGTACGCGACGGCGTCGCCCGGGCGCTGCGCGCCGCTGCCGTGGAGTACACCCGACCCGAGCATCCACCTGGTTGCCTCGTCATCAGCGCGGCGGTCAACTGCACCGCAGCGTCGGCTGACATCACCGAACTGCTGCGCGCCCAACGGGCCACCAACATCACCGCACTGCGAAAGCGGATCGAGGCCGATGTCACCGACGGCCGGCTGCCCGCCGGCACCGACGCCGACGGTCTGGCCGTCCTCGTCGGCGTCATCCTGCAGGGCATGTCCCAGCACGCGCGCGACGGCGCAGGCACGGATGAGCTTCTCGCCGTCGCCGAAGCCGCAATGCTCGCCTGGCCCGCGAACGTCAACGCGAAACCGTTGACGGCTGCCTGACCGCCACCTGGTCGATACTCGATCGTCGACCCCAGCAGCCCGCTTGTCCGCAGCCGCAAAGGCCGTTGACATGCTCGCACGCTCCGCATGATCCGATATCCGCTCATCGGCTAGAAGCGGACACCGCATCGATGTCGCAGAGCTGCCGGTAGCAACTCACCGTGGTCTCGATCAAGCCGCGTGGGTCGGCATGGTCAGGTTGACTGCGCGGGGACGTCTCGCCCCTGAGACACCTCGAAATCTCTGGAGAACCGTCCCATTTCGGCTCGTAAGCCAGATCCGATGCCTCAGGGACAGCGTCGACGGCCTTCGCCAGCATCGGCGTGAGCGGCGGATTCAGCCCTTCGGCGGTGGCGCCGGCACGCCGGCGGGCTGGAGTCACCGCAGGACCGACCCACGACATCGAACTCGAATCTCGCTCACCCCCTCTCACATAGTTGAGGGGCGCACAGGGGTGGCGCTGGAAGATGCCGAACGATCGATAGCGGTAGCGGAACGAGAAGCAGAACGAGAAGCAGAACGAGGTCCGCCGGATGCGCCTAGCCCGTGCTTGCACGCCAGCGAAGCTCTTCGAAGTTTCGTAGCTGCTTCCTCACCCCTTCACAAAGGCGCCCTTCGATCGACATGATCGTCAGAGACGGTTGCCGTCCACCCCACTGCCGAGGAGGCCCCATGCGGGTAACCCGAGTCCCAGCCCGTTTCCCACGCGCCACGCGTCACGCCGCCGCAGTCGTCCTCGCCGCGCTCGCGAGCGCCGGACTGGTCGCCGTCAGCGCGCAGCCGGCGTCGGCCACGCCTCCCGGCATCCCGTCGAAGGCGACGGCGCAGTCGCAGCTCAACGCCCTGACCGTGGCGGCGCAGGGCTCGACCAGCGGCTACTCGCGGGACCTGTTCCCGCACTGGATCACCATCAGCGGTAGCTGCAACACCCGCGAGCAGGTCCTCAAGCGCGATGGCACCTCGGTCGTCGTCGATAGCTCTTGCGCTGCCACCTCCGGCCGCTGGTACAGCCCGTACGACGGCGCGACCTGGATGGCGGCCTCCGACGTCGACATCGACCACGTCGTGCCGCTGGCGGAGGCCTGGCGCTCCGGCGCCAACTCCTGGACGACCAGCCGCCGGCAGAGCTTCGCCAACGACCTCACCCGCCCACAACTGATCGCTGTGACGGACAACGTCAACCAGGCCAAGGGCGACCAGGACCCCTCCACCTGGCAGCCGTCCCTGTCGTCGTACCGGTGCACCTACAGCAAGATGTGGATCACCGTGAAGTACAGCTGGGGCCTGACCCTGCAGTCGTCGGAGAAGTCCGCCCTGCAGGCCATGCTCAACACCTGTAGCTCCTGACCACGATCTGGCTGACGGTCCACGCCTTGAGGCGCGGACCATCAGCCGGATGCTAGGTCTGCTGTGGCGGCTGGCTGTCGCCGGACTGCTTGCGCCACTGGCCGCCCGCGTCGGCGGCGAGCAGCCGCTTGACCATGGCAAGTGCCTCGCCTTCGGTGTCGAACTCCCACCGGAGCACCCGCCCGGTCTCGCTGTCGCCGGCGCGGGCAGTGACCTTCCACCGGACCTGGCGGACGAGCCACACATCTCGGCGGCCCAGGCGACCCCAGACCCCGTTCCACCAGCGCGCCGCCACGTCCTCCACCAGGGAATCGTACAAGCGTTCGATCAGCGGATGATGTTGGGTTAGCGATGTGGCCGGGCTGGGGTGTTGTCGCTATCTGGTCGGAAAACGGGCCACTCCGGCGTTGGGCGGTTGGCAGCCCATGCCGACATCACTGGTGCTGAGGGACAGGGCCGTCGTACCGGAAGGTTGGCGGGTCGACCTCGCCGGTGCAGCGGAGGTAGCGGTGCTGCACCGGCTGGCTGGGAAGATCGCGGGCACCGAGGTAGGCGCCGGTCTGCGGCAGGACGATGGCCTGCGGAAGGGGTCCGTCGTTGCCAACCTCGATGTGGGTGATGCGGCCGTCGGCAGGTCCACCGCGCAGCCATGCCTCGACGGCGGGCATCAGCGACTCACCGTCAGTGTGGCGGCGGCTGTCAGCAGCCCGGCGACGGCGGCGACGAGAGCGGCCGCAGCGCCGATGAGGCCGGTAACACCGACAAGGTGCTCCAGTGGTGTTGGCCTGTCCGTGCGCCGTGATCGGCTGCGTCCACCCCGGGTCATGGCGGCACTCCTTGTTGCTGGATGGGACGTGGCATCGTCCCCGTGCGACTACTTCAGCAGGGGTAGTCCGGCCGATCAAAGCTTGATCCGCAAAGTTGTGGACAACTCAGGTGCCTGTGGATAGCCGGATGATCACTGCGATCGTCTGAGATCATGCGCCGCTCGACGCCGGTCCCGAGCGAGGTGGGTTGTCGGAAGCCCCGTCATGCGCCCACCCGTGGTGACCGTCCAGGGTGGGCCGCTCCCTCATGAAAACGGTTTCGGGCAAGGGCCACCAGGGGCCGCTGGTGAGCGCGACGTCGCGGTAGCCCTGCCAGGCCGAGCCGGGGTCCGTATCGAAAACTCGGCGTTGATCGCGCGGCAAACGCCGACCACGCTGGGTTCAGGACGTGCCGGTAGGTCTGGTACACGGCGTGAAGCGCGGACCGCAGCGCCGATCGCTCGGACGGCAGGACGGTGGGCTTGGAAGCGGGTGCTGCCCGCAGGCGCGGATTGAGGTATGGGCGCCGCTGAGACGACCGGCGGCGCCCATACCCCATTGCACCTATGAGTGGATCTCGACGCAGGCCGGCGGCTGGATCTGGCTACCGTCGGTCCATCGGCCGGTCACGCACACCCAGCTGTGGTTGGCCAGGTTCCGGTTGATGTTGAGACGCTTCTTCGCCTGGTCCGAGGGGGCACCCTGGTCGCCGTGCCCCCGGTAGTAGATTCCGTCGCCCCAGACCTCGATCTCCAGGTACTGACCCGTCACGAACGTGATGGTGGCGTCGATGTAGTTGACGTTGAGTCCGCTGCCGTTGACGTACACGCAGCGGTC
Organism: Micromonospora sp. NPDC005171; assembly: GCF_040608575.1. Lineage (NCBI taxonomy): Bacteria > Bacillati > Actinomycetota > Actinomycetes > Micromonosporales > Micromonosporaceae > Micromonospora > Micromonospora sp. NPDC005171. The sequence goes on from NZ_JBEXIM010000013.1 coordinate 137,132, forward strand.
GACCGGGCGACCCGAGTACTCGCAGCGACCTGCGCTGGCGGACACCGGCTGGGCCAGGCCAGCGGACCCGACCAGGGTTGCGACCAGCAGTGTGATGGCGGAGACAACGTGGCGCACGGAACGCCGTGGCGACCTCTGACGGTGGGTGAACATGTTTCTCCCTGATGTTCTGAGCGGCCGGTGGCCGCCGCGTGCACCGATAGTCGCGAGAGGACGACGCGGACGGCCGAAACGCCGGAACTGATCTTTATAGGGGCTGGTAAAGCGCCTGTCCGGCGTCGGCAACTCCGGAACTGAACCTCTTGCGAATCAATGTGACCATAGGGACACTTAGAGTGAGGAGGAGGTGCCGGTGTCCCCAGCGGACCGTTACGACCCGGTGCGGGCCGCCCGCGTTCGCCTCGGACGAGAGCTTCGCCGTCTCCGTGACGACGCGCACCTGACGCAGCGCGAGGTGGCCGGGTCGATCAAGGGAGGCGGAAGTACAGTCTCCGACCTGGAACGCGGCGCAGGAGCGCGGGCGCCAGCAGAGGACCTCGTAAGCGGATACGTCGAGGTCTGCCTCGCTGCACTCGCGGTGCCGGAGAGTGTACGACAGGCCCGGCGTGACAGCCTGCTCAGTGAATACCGAAACCTGACCCAACTGATCGAGTACGACCGTGAAAACCGCCGGTCGACCGGTCGCCGCGGTGAAGCGATCGAAGCGCTGCCCCGCGACGTGCCGGTCTTCTACGGCCGGGAAGGCGAGATAGCCCGGCTCCTCAAGGCAGGCGGTGAACGACTGGGCGTCCTGCCGATTCATCTCATTGAGGGCATGCCCGGCGTCGGCAAGACAGCGCTGGCCGTGCACGCGGCTTACCAACTGAGCAGCCGTTTCCCGGACGGCACCATGTTCCTGTCGTTGGACACCCACGCACCGGGCCGACCTGGTGTCTCGGCTGGCGACGCCCTCGCCACGCTACTGATCGCCGACGGCGTCGAACCCGCCGCCATCGCGCCCACAACCGAGGCCCGCGTCGCTCTGTGGCGGCACCGAACGGCCCGGCGGCGCCTCCTTCTCATCTTCGACGATGCTGCCTCCTTCGACCAGATCGAACCGCTCTTGCCAGCCGACGGCCGGGCTCTGGTCATAGTGACGAGCCGTCATCGATTGGGCGCGCCAGGGGGCGTCACCCTCGAACTGGCGCCACTGGCCAAACGCAGCGCCCGAGAACTCATCGCTGGCGTAGCCGAACTCCAGGCCGCCGACGAGGCCGAGATCGACGCCCTGGCGGCACACTGCGGTGGCCTACCGCTGGCGCTCGGCATCGTGGCCGGCTGGATGCGGTCGCATCATGCCATTCCGGTCAGCGACATGCTCAGCCAGCTCGGCGGGGCCAGAGGACGGACGATAACCGTGCGCGACGGCAGCCGAACCGTGGCAGCCGCTTTCGAGGTGTCATACGCGAGCCTGCCTCCCACAGGCCAGAGGGCCTTCCGCCTCCTCGGCGTTCACCCCGGGCAGGACATCGACGCCTACGGGGCGGCTGCGCTGAGCGGTACGTCGGTCCACGACGGCCGCGCGGAAGTCGAACGCCTCTTCGAACGCCATCTGCTGGAAGAACCCGCGCTCGGCCGCTACCGAATGCACGACCTCGTCGCCGAGTACGCTGCCAACCTGGCAGCCGACGACCCCGAAGCCGAGGCGGCGCTGAGCCGCCTGTCCGCCTACTACTGTGAGACGGCAACCCTGGCCGACAGGCTGCTCCGTGAACGCGAACCAGCGCCGGGCGGCCGGCGACCGGACCTCACCGATCGGCGCTCAGCTGTGGCTTGGCTGCGTGCCGAACGGCCGAATGCACTCGCACTCATGCGGTTGCAAGCACAGACCAACGATCATGTCGGACTGACTGGGCTATCAGGCGCGTACGCGAATTTCCTGCGGCTGTACGGACCATGGGATCAGGCCGCCATCGTCTACCAAACCGCCGTGGAGGCATCCCGGACGACCGGCGACCGGCATGGGGAAGCCGCCGCACGGTACACGCTTGGCGCCGTTCAGCGAGCGGCCGATGAATATCGGGCTGCGGCGCAAAGCCTGACGGCGGCCCTGAGCGCGTACGAAGACGTAGCTGACCGAACAGGAGTCGCGCATGCCCGAGCCGGACTAGGAGCCGTGCTATGGCGCCTGGGGGATACAGCCGAGGCCGACCGCCAGCTCACCGCTGCGGTCGAAGCAGGACGGAACAGCGGAGCGGAGGGGGAAGCCCTAACCGAGCTGGGCCTGTTCCGGATGATGAGCGACCGCTACGACGAAGCATCCATACTGCTGGCCGACGCCGCGAAACGGCAGGAGGAGTCCGGCGACTCACTCGGTGCGGCACTCGCCTGGCGCGCGCTCGGCAACACCTACTACCTCTCTGACCGCTACCCAGAAGCTCGCGCCGCGCTAGCCCGAGCCTTGGCGATCTTCCAACAGCTTGAGCATCCTGCCGGCACGGCGCTCGCGCTCCTTGGGCTCGGAGGTGTTCAGCGGCTCACTGGCAACTACGAACCAGCAGAGGAAGCCCTCATCCGAGCAATCGAATTGTGCCGCGAGATCTCCAGACCCTCCTCCGAGGCGCAGGCGATGAGCGAGTTGGGTGCCCTACTAGGCAGCACGGGCAGGGCTGAGGCGGGCGAATCCATCCTGCGGGCGGCGACCGCAACCTATCGGGCAATCGACGACCAATTCGGCATCGCCGCCGCGCTCAACCAGCTCGGCGAAGTCTTGCGCCGCCGCGGCGACTTGGCCGGTGCAGAAGAGGTGCTCCGACAGGCAGGGGACCTGTACAGGAAGCTAGACGACCGGCTCGGATCGGCGGCCGTGGCCAACGTTCAAGGCGCCGTGCTGCTCGACGCAGGCTCACCGAATCTCGCCTGGGAGCGCTACGAGACCGGCCACAGTGCTGCTGTAAGCATCGGCAATCCGCTGGAGACCGCACTGGCCCACGAGGGCCTGGGCCGCAGCGGACTAGAGCTCGGCGATCCCAGCGCCCTCGACCACCTCCGAACCGCCGCAGCTATCTTCACCCGGATCGGTGCGGCTGAGGCGGTCCGAGTGACCGAGCTGCTTACCGGCCTTCAGGATGGTTTACCCCCCGAAAACCCCGGCCAATCGCTGGCGAAGGATGACAAGAAGCGATGAGCGCCTGAGGTTTTCCTGTACCTCAGCGACGACTTTCGGCAAGCGCTGACAAGCATGGTTTGGTTACTTTCGGTGCCAAGAGGTTTTGGCAAGCTATGTCAAGCCTCGACGAGGCTTGACATGAGGTTCTGGTGGGTTCAAGTCTCCTCGTTCCCGACGAGGGTTGCCTGGGCAAGTGCCACGCCGCCACGCTACATCCGATCCCGCGGCAGGTCGTCGGTCGTCGTAGGGACGCTACAACCGCGTAGCGATGATCTTTAAGTGGAGGCGGACACCAAATCGAAAGCAGGGGGACTCCGGCCCCGGTTCTTTGTCTGCCACCTAGGACGAGGGGCGTCGGCGTCGAGACTCAATAGCCCGAGTTAGTTGGGTTATGCCCTCCTCGGAGATGCCGTCGCGCATGTCTACCCCCTGCCTGCGCCGAACGAAGCCGGGAGCAGTGGAGAGATCTGCCCCTGGCAGCAGGACGGGGATGATTAACCCTTCTGCGCGATCGAGTACGAGGTCCAACTCCCGCGTCTGCCATTGTGACTCGCCGGTGCCCGGCCCAACGCAGAAGAGAAGGACACTTGACGAACTCAGGACGCTGTTCAGCGTCTCTTGCCAGTCCGTGCCGGGACTGATGTGCTGGTCGAAGAAAATTCGCAGACCGGCTCGAGAAAGCCCGTCGACGATCTGGATGGCCTCGCGGCGATTGTCTGCCTGGTAGGACACGAAGGCGTCGTACTTGACGCTGACCTCGGAGGTGTCCAGCTGAGAGAGGCGCTGCTGCGTGAAGAGGAAGCTCACGCTTGCCCCCCGTAGTAACGGATCAGTCAGCCACTCGTGGCCGTGCGCGCCCTCCAGCAACAGCCGCAACTCAGGGTCGGACAGCAACTGGGTCGCCACCGTCGCGGCCGGGCCGGTGCCTTCCGCGTGTGTCGCGTAGGTGTCGGGTGCCCAGGCATCCACCGCTTCGGCGATGTCGTCCGATGTGGTCAGTGCGTCGAAAACCTCCGGCCAGCGGTGCTCCAGACAGCGCGTGACGGCGAAGAATCGGATCGGAATGCCGCCTCGTTCGACGAAGCCTGTGAGGTCCTGGCTGATCGCGTAGTCGATCAGGATGTTGTTGACGAACCGGATCAGCGCACGTGGGTTTCCGCCCAGCGCTTGCGCCACCACCGGCAGCACCGGGTCGAGCTCCGCGGCGACCGTCGCCGGTTGGTCGGCCAGCAGCAGCTTGCAGAAGGCACCCATCCGACCCGTGGAGGGCGGAATGTGGAACGGCAGCTGGACGATCTTGTCAAGGTAGAGCTCACCCTTGAAGTCCGCGATGCCGTACTCCTCGGTATAACGGTGCTGCAGATAGCCCTCGATCACCTTACGGGCAACGCCGAGGACGAAGATGAAACCGGGCTGGGCCAGAACCAGCTTGATGCTCTCGAGCAGCCGGATTGCCTGGTCTGGAAAGCAGCGGTCGAGGTCGTCGATGAGTACCACGACCCGCAGAGTGTCTCTGAGCTTCGTCTTGTCTAGGCTGTTAAATGCTCCGAAGTAAAGGCTGCGGTCCAGTAGCGGGTCGGGTGTGAGCCGTTCGTCACGCTCGATCATGTCCTTTGCGACGAACGATGCCTCCACCTCGGCGAAGCCCGGCACCTTGACCTTCGACTTGGCCGAAAATCCGTAGGCGATCGCCCTCAATGACCGGACGAGGCGCTTGCCGCCCGCCCCGAAGGTGGCGGCAAATCCTTTGTGCTTCTCGAGCGCCTGCACAATCGTGCCGACGAGCGGGATGATCGGGTGCTCTTCTTGCTCGTAGCGCCATGCGTTGAACCACACGGTCACCACGTTCGGGTCGTCGTCGAGGCGTCGCTCGATCAGGCGCATGAGACTCGTCTTGCCGGTGCCCCACTCGCCGAAGACGCCAATCGTGAACGGGCCACGCGTGTTGGTCGCGGCGCTAGCTAGGATCCGGGAGTAGGTGTCGAAGCCGAGCCCGTCGTCGTTGCGGGTATCGGCTTCGCCGATCGCCTGGTCGGGGATGAGACTGAACTCCATCCGGCACTCCCATCAAACCGTCGGCCGCGGGTGAGGACACTATCAAGTGGCGGCAGTCAGCGGCACCGGCGTCAACATGCGCTTGAGCGTGTTCAACCGCTATGACTGACAGCGGCAGACGCGGCGGACTACCGAAAACGCGCCAGTGCGCGGGCGGACATCAGCTCATGGCCCAATCGGCAGGCGGCCACGGCCTACCACGTGCATCCCGCGATCGTGCCGGCGAACTAGACAAGCTGATCGAGCATGCTTGCCCCATTCTGGGTGAGGGCACGGTCCGGCTGCTGCGGTTCCACGCCGGCCTGCCCCATCAGGCGTCGCTATGACCGGTGATGACATACCTCGCCCGCTCAGCGACATCGAGCGGAACGTCATCGCGCGGCTGCTGTCCATGCCGTTCCCTCGGCGCGACGAGTTGTGTGAAGCAGTTGCCGTTCGCCACACTCGAGGGTCGGTGCGGGTGCGGCTGCGTGACCGACAACTTGCCGTGGACCGCGCCGCGGCGCCGGCCTCGGGGTTGTCTAGCGCACCAGTCTCGGCTGACGTCAGCGACGACGAGTTCTACGCCGGCATCGTGCTACTCGTTGATGGTGAGGGCTATCTGTGCTGCCTGGAGGCCTACTCCATCGGTGAAACCCGTTCGGCGGCTCCCGCCTGTCGAGCAGATCAATGCCCGTCCGCAGGGGTAGCGTCCGCCTCATCGTCACCGTCGCTGCAGGAAGGCGTAGACGATCTTGTTGGAGGCGAATTCCGAGATGTTGACGAGGTCCCAGCCGAACTGGCCGAGGACCTCGGCGGCAGCAACCGCCTCGCTGACCTTTTCGCCGCTGACGCCGTGGTGGGAGACCACGGCCAGCAGGCGATAGGGGTACGTCCGAAGATCGGCTTGGCCCTGCAGGACCGCCCGGGCGGTGACCATCCGGGTCCGGGCGATGTGCTCCGGGGTCTCTGTGGCGGTCATACCCGGCACCATAGTGGCTCGTCGCTCGGGCAGTCTGCCAGCTTCGCAGCCGGTATGTTCGAGGCGTGTCTGCGTCGGCCGGTGTTTCTCGTCTTGTCGTGGCGCTCGTTGCGGTGCTCGCCACTGCCGCCTGTGACGGTGCCTCGGCCCCGGCGGGTGCGCCGACCGCCGGGTCGGGCGCGAGCAGCGTTGCCTCCACCGCGCCCACCGCCTCGGCCGGCCCCATGTATCGCGCTCAAGATCTGGAGCTGTGCAAGCGTACTGACCTTCAACCGTTGGCGGAGCTGTCCCTGACGGTGGTCCGTACCGATCCGAAGCCGCCGCTGGGGCAGCCGGGTGCGTCGTGTCTGTTCGAGATGCGGACGAAGGACGGGCATCAAGCGAATCTGCGGGTGGAGGCGGCCACGCCAGCCAGTGAGCAGGAGGCTCGGCTGCTCTACCGGGCCACGGCGCAGGTGACGGTGATGACTCCGGCCGGCGTAATCACCGGCGTGGGCGACGAGGCCGAAGCCTTCACCAAGCGCTCCGAGCCCGGCTTCAAGTACGCCGAGTACATGGTCCGCGCACGCACGAGCAACCTGGTGGTGAAGGTCTGGTTGGCCCTCGGCGGTGCCTCGTACGCCGCCGCCGAGACGCTCGCATCGAAGGCGCTGACGTTGCTCAAGGCGACGCAGGCGGCCGTACCCACGGTGTGATGCGCCCGTCGGTCATCCTCGGACGGCCTCGGGCCACCGCCCACCGGGCAGCTTCGAATGGTCGCCGACCTGCGTGGCGATGTCTCGGATGTTCCCCAGCGCGTCGACGAAGCGCTGGCCGATGGTGAGCAGAACGTCCAGGCCGGCGGTGACGAGGTCTCCGACCGACTCTGCGAGGGTGGAGATGGCCCACGGTAGGTCGATGACGGTTACCCCCTCACTCGCTGCCTGCGCCAGTTTGCCGACCAGTCCCGTGACGATCTTCGCGAGTTCGACGGCGTAGTCGACATTCGCCTTGGCGATCGTGAACAGCCACTGGCTGATGAACTCCGACTTGACGACGGACTCGTCGACCGCGGCTTTCTGCTTGAGTGCCTTGGCGTTGTAGGCACTCGCGGCGTCGCCGGTCCACTTGGGCAGGTTCTCGTTCGTGGGGTCAGTGGTGGCGGAAGAAAGGTCGGAGACCGGGGTCTTCACGTCGTTGACCCAGCGGAAGCTGACCTCGATCAGCGAGAGCACCGGCAGTTGATGCTCCAAGGCCTGCTCGACGCGGTCGAGGACGGCGTTCAGTGCCGTCTTGGTGCTATCCAGGCTGTGTTTGATCCACAAGAGTGCTGCCGGTCCGAGGAGCCACTTCCACTGCTGCACCTGCTCGACGATCTCGTTGAACCTGGCGATCGCCTCGTCGATGCCGGCACGGATGTGGTCGAACGCCTTGTTGAACGGTTCCCCGTACTCGAGATCAGTGGTACCTGGCTGCATGGGGTGCTCCGTGCCCTCTCCGAACGTCGCGGTGGGTCGCTAGGCCTTGTAGATCTTGTTGAGGTCGAGTGAGACAATCTCGTCGGCCCGGTCGTACTCGTCGGCGATGTGCCGCAGGGCCTTGCCCACCTGTTCGAACTCGGTCACCGCCCCATTGAGGACGGCGACCATGAAGTTGTGGAAGTCGTTGTATGCCAGCGAGTGGATGAGGACGTTCGCGTCACCAATGAAGAAGGCCGATGGGTCGAGGTACAGCTGCTCCGCAGCGACCTTGATGGCGGCGACCCGGTCCGACAGCGTCAGCCACTTACCTCCCTCATCGCGTAGCGAACCGGTGATGACGTTCAGTTCAGCCATCTCACTACCTCACGATCCAGTCCGTCCGGCGCTGGCCAGCGCGAACGCGCGGAAGAGGGAACGGGCTTCGAACTGCAGCTGGCCCGCGTCTGCCCGTGCGATCCGCCGGACGTCGCCGGTGATGCCGGTGATGCCGCCTCCGCGGATGCGCAACGTCAGGCAGCCGTTGGGGCTCGACATGCTCGACTCGTCCGTCCGCGTGGTCAGGCGAGCCGCAGCGTCCAAATCCGTGCCAAGGTCGTCCAGCGTCCGCCAGGTGTCGCGCAGCCAGGTGTGCTCGTCGACGTCCCGATCGGGGCTCCTGTCGAGCGGCTCCTGATCCGGCGCTGCAGGACCTCTCTCCTCCACCTGCAGATGAAGGAGCGCCGCCAATTCGAGGGCAGCCTGCACGGTGGCGGCGTACGCCTCGAAGAGCGCATCGCGAACCCGCTGGGGCCGAGCCGGCTGCGCCAGTCGCGAGCGATCGTGACAGCTGAGACCTCTCGCTGAGTGTCGACCACCACGCGGACGGAGCCAGAGTGGTCCGTCCCGGAGCACTCCCCGGGTCGCAGCTCACGTCCCGTCTCGCGCAGCGCGCGATCGGCCTGCTCGCGCAAGACGGAATCGTCGCCCAGGAAGTCCAGACTCGCCAGTTTGAGGCGTTCATGCCCGCTGCCCTGCTGCATTCGCCCCCGGCTTCCTGCTCGGTCAACGCTTTCCGTGATGCGCCCGCCACGGCGAGGTAGGACCACGGTACGTGAATGACCAAGATCCGGGGGACCCGGGCGCTGGGCGGGACGTCTCGCTACGGTGAGGGACGGTGTCGCGGCAGAGATGCCCCGGGATGCCGCGCCGATCGCCGTGGGGGCTTTCTCGTCCGGCTTGACGTGGGACCTGGTGGTGCGCGCTGAACGCGGCCGTGCGCCACGATCCCGCCGCCGCGCCCCGCACGCCGCAGAGCCACACCGTCGCCTTTGGCCAGCGGCGCGAAGAGATGAGCATCCCCGAGACAATCCGACGTCACCCAGGTCTCGCCTGTAAAACCAGCCTGCTGGCTACGGTGCAGCCGAGTGTCGCCGGTGGTGAGCAACCACTGAGCCATTGTCCGCATCTCTCATGGGTAGTAGCCGATCTATGACCGACCGATGATAGTCAACGCGGTTTGCGCACCGGCACCATGACAGCCTCTGGTACAGGTCGCCGTTGCCCGTCGAGATGCTCCGCAAAGCCCTCGCGAGCGCCGCCTGGTGAGTTGCAAAGAGAAGAAGAACTGTTCTGCCCGATCCGGGGAACCGGCTACAGATCCTCAGGGCTGGCGCGCGGTTGAGGGAGGATTGCGAGTCTCGCGAAAAACGGCCACCACCGAGGCGCGCAGACTAGGGCGTGATCTTTCTGCAACGCAGGCCGCGTTGGCCGCCTCCGAGGGGCGAAGTGCGTCGCTGGGCTGAGGCGGTTGATTCTGACGGCCTGCGCTGAGTCTGGCCTCCTTTCCGCGATCTTGGACGTCGCTGTGGAGCCGCTCCGCGCCGCCGTCGAACGCGCCATCAACTCAAGAACTGGAAGATCCTCAAGATCGGCTACCACCGGACATGCGTTACACGTCTGGCTAGTTGACCTCTTAGTGCCCGTCTGGAAACTGGCCGCGCTCGCGCCCGTCTGCCACGATGGGCAGCCGTGACCCGATCTCGCAGGCGCCCGAAGCCGTTCCGTCCCGCCGGCCTGATCCCGTTCCTGATCGTCGTAGTCCTTGCCGTGGTCACGGGGTACGGCAGCTGGCACGTGTACGACACGGCACGCCCTGGCTCCGGGCCGGCGAAACAGAGCTACATCCGGGTCATCGCCCCGGAAGGCGTGTCCAAGGTCGAGGTGACGTTGTTCGTCATGCCGTCACTCGACAATAGTTTCTTCACCGACGTCTCCTACGCTCTGACCGTCGTCGTCGACTCGGCGCGGGAGTTCGCCGACCGGAGCGTCACCGTCGAGGTCTCGCCGGAGAGTGCGATCGTTTGGGACGGTCCGCTTGCCGATGTGCTGACTGGCTTCAACGGCTTTCAGACCTTGACCGCCGAGCCGATGACGAAGGTCGTGGCCAGGGGCAAGGGTCACCGCTACGCGACTCGTCTCTTCGGTGACACGGACTTGCCGGTCTACTTCCAGCGCGGCGAGCGCACGTTCGTCCGGACGCCGCAGCTGCTGACGCCCGAGGTGCGCTTTGACGGGCCTCCGACTGTTCTGACGCTCGACGACTTCGGCAACGTGCTCAAGGCGAACGGCGGTCCGGTCGAGCGGCCCGAACTCGCGTACCGGATCGACATCCTCGGGGCGCCGCCGGAGGACGTCCGGGAGGAGTACGCCAGCCCGCCGAGGGAGAAGCCGCTGGCCCTGTCCTGGACGATGGACCAGGACTTCGCGGCGACGCTGGCACCCAGCGTGACGTACGTCGACGACAGCAAGGCGGCCGACATCGAGAACCGGATGTTCGCGGCCGGTGTGGGTGCCGGCGTTAGCGCGTCGCTGATTCTGTGGATCGTCGAGTTCGGGCCGTGGCGGGCGCTGGCCGCGGCGGCCGGGCGGGTGCGGTCGCGGCGGCGCTGGCGGCGGGCGGTGGCGCAGGCCCGACGGCCACGGCGACGAGGCGGGGACGGGTCGCGGGGGCGTTAGTAATGGCGGATTTCGTTCGGTAAACCTTGGACGATGGCTCCCAGGTGATATTGGATCCTCGTCGCGGCATCAAGCAACTGTCGCTGCAGTACCGACTCAGACCACAGTTGTCGTTGATTTTCTGGTTACTACTGAAAGGCCCTGGCTGGGCCAGCCGGTGTGGCTCGCGGTTCGTCCAGAAGCCGGCTGTTCTGCACCAAGAGGCGTTGGTTGAGATCGCGCACGGCGGCCAGGTCGGCCTCGGCGGTGTGCAGCGCGGCACGAAGATCGTCGAGTTGCCGCTGCAGCGGCTCTCCGCCGCAGGATGGTCGTGCTACGCCACGGTGATGCCGTCGCTGCCTCGAGTCAGGACGCCCTCGCTACGGAGCTCGGCGATCGCGCGTTGGATGGTGCTCATGCTGACGCTGTACTGGGTGCTCAGCGCGTTCACGGAGGGTAGGCGCTGTCCTGAGGTGAAGGCGCCCTCGGAGATGTCCTGCCGGATCGCGGCTACCACGCGGCGGTACTTGGCCGCAGTCGAGCCGGTCTCTTCGGTGCGCACACGCGGGCCGGCCCCGGCACTGCGGCCGGGACGGCTGTTGATCCACTTTCCGACGCGCCGGCGCGTCCAGGAGCGGGTGACGCCGTGCGTCCGAGCGGGCTCTTCAAGGTCAGGACGGGGCAGGTAGCCGTCCTCGCCGCGCTCCCAGGCTCCTTTGCTCATGTCCACGTACTTGGACCAGGCTCCGGCCGTGGCCTCTTGTGGCACATCTGCGGCTGGTCACCGATCAGCTCGCGGACCGGCCGGTAAGGGAGCGCGACCATGTGCGGGTCGGTACGGGCCAGGTCGACGAGCCGGCGTAGGTCGGCGGTGACCGTCGTTCAGCGTGTCGACGAATCCAACGCTGCGGGTTCGTGGTTATGCGGGCACCACGGTCTTGTCGATCCCGCGGAGCAGTTGTTGGACGCGTGGTGGTTTGCTGAGTGCGTGATTGAGCGAAGCTCTCTGCGGCATATCGGCACTAATGAGGACGTTAAACACCTCGTCGGCATACTCAATGATCTCGCTGCCCAAACGTGGTACAAGATGTCGGTCGGACCGTCGCGAGGGCTAGCCTTCGGCGAGGAGTCACTTACCGACCACAACCTTTTCGAGCTGGATCGGCGAGGTGCTCCGATCGAGGTCTACAAGTTCGACAAGACCGAGGAGCCGTACAACGGCGCCGACTTCGAGTGGTGGATAGGAAGCGATAACACGCGCTGGCTTGGGTTACGATTCCAGGCCAAAAGGCTTGACGATGACGGCATCTATGCCCAGCTCGGCCACCGCGTCAGGGGTCGTCGGCAGTACGAGCTGCTGCTCGAGCAGGCGCAGAGGGATAACATCTGGGCGTTCTACTGCTTCTATAACGGCTGGCATGGCTCGTGGCCGGAGGGCGTTCCCAACGCAGGCTGCCGAAACCGCAGCAAGCCGGCAGTGCCAGTACCGCATGGCAATGAACAAAAGGGATGCGTGCATGCTTACCTTGAGGACTTCGGCTGTGCGATCGCGCCCGCGAGTGCCGTTGCCCGCCGTCACCAGGGAGAACCCCGGAACGGCCGTAGGGCGTTGGAGGAGCACCTACGCTACAGCCGGCCATGGTCGCATCTGTTCGGCGATCGCAAGAAGGATCTTGGGCTGCCAAGTCAAATCGTGCGGGAACTCCCGGCTCAACTGTCGGACTGGGCGCGTACGGCCTCGGACGTCGAAGGTGACGGCCGATTTGAGAGCGGGCTTCCAGAAGGACAGGGCCTTCATCAAGAGCTCCCAACCTGGCTGCAGGCCCGACGGGCGGGCGCAATGAGTCGAGAAGGCTACCGACCTGCGGTCGCCGTTGTCTTCAACGTGAGCTGGAGATCGTGAGCGAACGAGGCTAGGGTAACGCCGCGTGTGACCGCCCGCGCGTGGAGCTTCTTGTGCGCAGTGCCCGACTGCGCTGGGGGCAGTTTGGACAGCGGACACGCCACGATTGAGCCGCCAGCAGCGTCACGAGGGGGAGGTTGGCCCGGGCCGGCCGTTCGCCTCGTAGTAGGCGGACGTGAGTGCTTCGAGAAGGCTGTCGGAGACGACAACGATGCGTTGGCCCTGTCTCATAGGTCCGCCGAGCTCCTTTTCCACGAGCGGTGTGGCGTTGGGTGCAAGGCGGTTGAACACGGACGGCCATAGCTGGAGGTAGGCACCCTTCGGCTCGCAGTAGATCGTCGCAAGTCCGGCGCTGCCGCGGGTCAGACGCGGCAGCAAGGTGGTGATCTCGTTCTTGCCGCTGTAGGTCTCCAATGAGATCAGGTGGTTCGCGTCAAGGGCTTCTGCCCAGTCGATCAGCCTCGCCAGCGTCTGCTGATACCTCATCGGTGCCTTCTCCGCAATGGCACGAAATTCAGCCGAGCCAGGCTGTAGCGCTTTCGCCCCTCGGACAGCAGTCTCTGCCTCCGACAGCTCCGCCACTCTGCGGCCAGGATCTATGCGCTGGGGCACCAGTACTCGAGACTGGCCGACGTCATACGCCGTGACGGTGACAAGATCGATAACGACATTGTTTGTAATGGACTCTAGGTAGCCCACTACCTGAACCAGCTCGTCAGGCACACTGTCGAGCACGATTACCAGGCGGAATGCTCCGTCGGCGAGGCTACGGGCGAGCCCGTCAGCGAACGACGCTGAGTCGACGGATCCCTCCTGATCGTCGTTGCGAACGGCTTCCAGGATGCTCTTGACTCTGCGCTGTGTTAGATGTGCGCCGAGGGTGGTCGACTCAAGGTAGTCAGGGTCGAGCCCTTGGAGGTACGCGGCGTAGGAGAGCACTTGGGCAACCACCGCGCGTCGCGCCTCAGGGTTTCCGGCGAGCTTGACTTCGACTACGATAAGCCGGCCTGAAGACTCGACGGCCACGACGTCAGCGCGGCCGGCACCGAGCTGCACCTCCGTGCCGAGTACGGTCAGTCGCGGTGCACCGGACAGTGGAAGCATCTGTGGTCTTTCGGCGACCAAGTCATGCAACGCCTGCTCCGCCGGGTAGCCCCTTGCCGCAAGTGGTCGCCAGCTGCCGGTCGCGTCGGAGCCCCAGATGGCGGTCACGTGGGGACGTTAACACCCGCGCCGGCAGGCCAGAAGACGGCTGCCCGCCCGGCTCCGTCAGTGTCAGGCGCGAACGGCGGGCCGCACCGGTCAGATCCTTCCTGCGCCGCCACAATGGACTGGGCTGACGGCCGTCCTTGACAGCGTCCCACGATGGGTATCGCTTCGTGCTTGGGCATCGGTTCGTGTTGATACCCTGACACGAACCCTTTGCCTGCGGTAGGCGAGTCGCGACGGGTCGGCGCACCCTGTTTTTGGTGACGGGGCGTACCCCGATGGTGGGGGAGCGGTGCGCGGTGGGACCTCGTGCTGTCCTGTCGGCTTGCCCCCGTTTACCCCCCGAAAACCCTTGCCTGCCGTTGACAACCAGTGACAGAAAGCGACCACTGTTTGATCGTGTCTGTGCAGCTCAGCGCCTATTTCTGCCAATCAATGACAAGGTCGGTATGGTTGCGGACGGTAACAAGGGGTTTTGACAAGCAATGACAAGCCCTGAACGAGGCTCGACAAGAGACTGTCGTGGGTTCGAATCCCTCGTTGTTCACGAGCGCTGAGCCCTGCCGGCACTGGCTCCGACACTCTAGTAGCCGGGGAGGGTTAGCCGCGCGTAGTCCGGTAGTGAGGTGAGTACTCGGCGCTGGTCGTTGGCGGCGTCGGCGGCGTCGTCAGGTCGTTCTCGACCACGGGCGGTGGTTGGCCGAAGGCGCGGTCGATCCATCGGCCGGAGTGTCGGCGAGGGCGCCGCTCACGTCAGTGATGGAGTGGTGTTTGGAGCTTGGTGCGCGGCAGTCGACCGGACTCGCACCGATCTTAGGCCGCATCTGGGCACCCAAATTTGGGAGCCGTCGGTTCGCGCCCCGGACACGTCCTGCTATCCCGTTGTTAGCTCCTCAGGACCTCGTGCACCCGTTGCCACGCGGCCACACCCACTCCGACAACGACGCCGAGGGTCGGCTGAGCAGCGGACCGCACGATCTCGCAGATTTCGCTATGACGTACATCACGCGATCGGCGCGTTTGACCGGCGTTGATTACGTGGCGTAGTGAATCAAGCTCAGGGAGGCATTGACATAGATAGCATGCGATGCCAATGAGGTCCTATGTGGAGCGGGCTAGCCTGTGCGCGGCCCGACGGGACCAAGCGAAGAGATCACGAGCCCTATCGTCTCTGCCACTGCTCCTTGATCGATTGGACGTGTGGCATGGGACGTCGGTGCCGTCGTGGGCTGGCAGCCTGGGTAGCCGCTGCTATCACCGGCAGTTTGCTCGTCGTTCCTGCGCCCGTGCCCGCTGCTGGGGCGGCTCCAGCGTGTACGGGTGTCGCGCCGTCGGAGGCTGAGGCGTCGGCGATGGCCGTGGCCTGTGTCGAGCCGGTGTCCGTTGACGGTTCCCGCACGGAATTCGCCCAGGTGGTGGCGCAGCCCGACGGGCGGTTGCGGTTCGAGGCAGCAGTAGAACCACAGCGCACCCGCGTGGACGGCAAGTGGACCGATGTTGATCTCGATCTCGCTCCGGCAGCGGATGGTGGGTGGCGGCCGGCGGCATCTGTCGCCGATGTCTCTTTCTCCGCTGGTGGCACTGGCCCGCTGGTGACCCTCAAGCGCGGCGGCAAGACGATGATGATGTCGTGGCCCGGGGGTCCTCTGCCGGCGCCGGAGGTTTCGGGCGACGCTGTCACCTACCGCAACGTGTTGACCGAGGTGGACCTGGTGGTGCGGGCGACCCGGACGGGGTTCGCTCACACGCTGGTCGTCAAATCAGCGGCGGCCGCAGCGGATCCGGGAGTGCGTCAGATCCGATTCGGGTTGAGCGGGAATGTGCAGGTGAGCGCCGAGCCGGACGGTGGATTGCGCGCGGCAGCTGGTGGCTCCGTCATCGCCTCGGCGGAGCCTGCGATGATGTGGGACTCCGGGACAGGTGAGGCGTCGGGAGCCTCTGTTCGTGGCGGGGTGTCACCGGCGAGGTCGACGTCAGCGGTCGCTGGCGATGCTGCTCAGGTGGCGCCGGTCGCGGTGGACGTGGTGGGCGCCGATCTCGTGCTGCGCCCGGACGCGGAGCTGCTGCAGGCACCTGACACGGTGTTCCCGCTCTTCATCGACCCGCTTTGGTCGGTCTACCAGTCACGGTGGGCCTATGCCACCAACAATGGCTCCTCGAACAGTGACCACACGGTCGCGCGGGTGGGGTTGAATCCGGAGACCGGTGCCCTGTATCGGTCGTTCTTCGAGTTCAAGACGACCGCGAATGGGGTGTCGCTCAAGGGCAAGCACATCGAGTCGGCGTACGTCCAGATGAACCTGGGGCACTCGTACTCCTGCGACGACACGGTCGCGTCGATGTATCTCTCCTCGGCGATCGACGCGACGATGAAGGCCAGCTGGTCGAAGATGAGGCTGTCGACGTTCTTGGACGATGCCTCGGGACACGCGAATGAGGCTGGCGGGTGCAATCCGCCGCAACCGGACATGATCATGAAGTTTGACGGGGCGACGGTGACCCGTCAGGTGCAGACCGCGGCGACGGACTGGTGGAACACCATCACGGTCGGGTTCACCGCGCGTTCCTCCGATGGGTCCGGGGAGTCGACGCAGAAGCGGTGGAAGAAGTTCAAGCCGAACGACGCAAAGCTGTATGCGGACTACGACTCCAAGCCGGGCGCGCCGAACGGGTTGCAGGTCGCCGAGGTGGCCTGTCCTGCTTCCGGCGTCCTGACGGTCGGCACACTGACGCCGAAATTCTCCGCGGTGTTCCCGGACGCCGATGACAACGACTCCTTGACGGCGGCCTTCGAGTGGATCCAGGTGCCTGCCGGCGGTATGAGCACGGTGACGGACACGTCCCCGGCTCGCAAGGCCCCACCGCCGACCAAGGCAGGCGTCACCCCGGGCACACGCGCGGATAGCAACCCGGTGAGCATCACGACCGGGGTGACGTATGCGTTTCGTGCCAAGGCCACCGATAGAGCCCCCTATTACGCGACGAGCGCCTGGTCTAAGTGGTGTCAGTTCAGTGCCGACACGACCAAGCCGCAGGTGACCGCGCGGGTGGTGGCTCTGCCGGCGGGGCCGGGTATGAGGGGCAGGGTCAGGTTCGAGTCCACCTCCACGGATGTCGTCACGTTCCTCTATGGCTGGGACGAGGCCACCCGGGTGGTCACCGCGCAGGGCACGAACCCCAGGTACGCCGAAGTGGACATGACGGCGCCGAGCTTCGGCCGCAATGTTCTGCTGGTCAAGGCGGTGGATGCCACCATGAACGAGGGTTCCGGATCTGTCGAGTTCATGGTCTCCCGTTCGTCCGGCCCGACGGCCAGATGGGGCTTGGAGACCTACCCGGGAATCAACCAGGCGGCAGCGCTAGCCGACGGCGAGCCTGTCCCGCTCAACTCGCCGGTCACGGCGTCGAGTGTGACGTGGGCCAATGATGTCCGTCTGGTGGGAGGGCAGACAGCGACGTTCAACGGAACGTCGTCGTACGCCCAGGCCGCCGGGCAGGTCGTCGACACGTCGAAGTCGTACAGCGTGGCCGCGTGGGTGCGGCTGACCGACAAGTCAGCCGACCGGACGCTGGTAAGTAAAGACGCCTCCGGGTGGGCGTCGCTGTACTTCCAGTACCACAAGAGCACCGACCGGTGGGTGGCGCAAATGCCGTCCGCGACCTCCGGCACGGCAACGTGGTGGATCGCCAAGTCCACCTCGGTGCCACAAACAAACGTCTGGACCCACCTAAGCGATGTCTCGTAACTCGAGGCGGGCGTTGCCCGGCATCGGTTCTGGTCAGCCGGTCAGAGCGATGTTGTGCAGGTGGGCGATTCCGGATG